>JBEKUI010000014.1:0-31646 GCA_049515175.1 Terriglobia bacterium | reverse complement strand
GGCCCCAGTTTACACCCTCTCGGATGGCGAAACCCCCTTCAATGGGGCGGCCTAAGACCAGGCACCCCCGCGATTGCGGTGGGGATAAGGTCTCATTATAAGGCCACTGATGATCTATCAGGCAAGTTGCCTCCCTCTTCTTAGGCCGACGGGTGGCCTCGCGGGTGGCGCATCCCGACAGGTCGGGACAGGTTCATCGCGCTTTCTGCGATGTGTGCGGCTGGGGTCGGCAAAACGATGAAGTTGATGAGGGCTATAGAAGCGGGGCTGGCGGGGCATGAAGGTATTCACCGACTCGGGTTCGCACACATGCCCGACGACGACATGAATGCGCCACCCGCCTACCTTTTTAGATGCGTGCACCGGCCGCGTTCGGTTTATTGTATCGAAGGGGGCGTTGTGCCATTTCTCGATACATTGGCGAACTTGATTCAACCTCCGGTACGGGCGCATAGGAGCTACACGTCGGTCTTGCGTCACCTGGGTGCGTTCGGGCTATTCCTCATTGCGATTCTGGATAGCTCGCCAGTGCCAACGTTTGGGGGCGCGGACATTCTGACGGCGATCCTCGCGGCTCGTCACGGTGAACCGTGGTACTACTACGCGGCGGCCGCCACGCTGGGCTCGGTGATCGGCGCCTACCTCACCTTCCGCATCGCGCGCACTGCAGGTTCAGCCTATTTGGGGACTAAATTTGGTAAGCGCCGGGTTGCCGCCATCCTGAAGTACTTCGAGAGATGGGGAACCGGCGCTCTGATCGTTTCGGCACTTGTCCCATTCCCTTTCCCAACCAGTTCATTCTTTGCCGCGGCAGGGGTATTAAAGTATCCGCTGGGAAGGTTCCTGATTGTTGTCGCCTCTGCCCGAGCCGCACGCTATTTCGCTATTGCAGCCATTGCCTCACACTACGGCCGCCACTTCCTGCAGGTATTCAGGCATCCCGCTCAGTACGCGGGCTGGTTGTTCCTGATTGCCTGCTCTGTGTCCCTCCTTATCGCCGCGGCGCTGTTTGTCCAAGGGCGGCTACGTGCAGAGCAAGGTTGACTTCGCTGCTCAGCAACTACGCCACCTAAAAATCCACGACACCAAAAGCGTGGGTCATCGGTTCGGCTGCGGCGGCTTGATGTCGCACTCTTGGAACGTCAGGGTTGCGCCCGATGGAAGACGTAAAAGAACACCAACACCGTGACGCTCGCGAACACCTCAACCGCCGATGTCAACAGCTTCATCGCCGCAATCACGCCACGCATAACCCCCAATAGGGTGGAAATGAAACTTGCCCCCATCAAAACCGTTAGCAGGAATGTCCCGATCAATGCCAGAAGTGCCGCATTTTTGAGGCTCATGAGGGGATTATGAGTGCTCTCCGCGTCATTCGCAAGCGGGAGCCACCACTGGGAGCCGGTAGCCACGGTCAATCGCACTCTGATTGACTGTGGGCCTCTCCCCATGACCACGAACCCACGGTCAGGAAGGCGCTGACCGTGGCTACCCACCAACGTCAGAGAAGGAGCCGCAAGGTACGGGTGCTATTTCCGAGTCAGCGACGATACGCCCAGAATCGGTCCAACACGCCATGGAGCGATAGCTGCGGAGTCCGGGCCGCTACCTCAACTGGCTTAGGTGTTTCTCGTTCCCCATCCATCTTGAATCCAGTCGCTCTTATCGCCCATTGACGCCGGCACCGGCTTGGATCATTAGAGCCATAATTTTTGTGTTATCGGATTGTGGTGTATGCTCGGGGCGGCCCGCAGTCCCGAGCAACGAATCTCGAACCATTCCCGTTGCGGGGCGAAGTGGAAGGATCCGCAGCGGCGGCCCACATCAGCGGATTCATCACCCTCTCGATCAGGTGGAACTGCCATGAGAAGAGCATTCATCCGGCCAGTCATCCTGTTTTTGGCCCTCATTTCTCTGTTCATTTCTGCAGCAGAGTTTCCTCGGGCGCAGCATGACCCGGACTATTCCGCACCGCGTCTCGATGCCTGGCGCATTCTGGGTCCAGGGGGCGGGGGTGCGCAGTTCTATCCCGCCGTAAGCCCCCACGATACGAACCTGGTCCTGGTGGCTTGTGATATGACGGGCGCCTACATCTCGGAAAATGGCGGCGCATCCTGGCGTTTGTTTGATCTCCGCAGCCCTGTGCGCTTTTTTGCGTTCGACCCCCTCGACTCCAAGATGATTTACGCCGGAGCGCACGTCCTATGGCGAAGCGCCGACCGTGGCCACACCTGGAACCTGGTCTACCCGCCTCCCGACTCGGTCAGGCGGCTCATCATGCCCGATGACCATGCCAGCCCCGTCGTCCTCAGCGCCCAGGGACCGAGCGGCGTCGTGACGGCTTTAGCCGTAGACCCGGCAGACTCCAGGAAGCTTTACGCGGCGATCGTCGAAGCGGGTAGTCCTGCGCTCTACCTCTCAGACGACTGGGGCGCGCACTGGCAGCGCGCTGCGAGCCTCGCTGGCGGCGCGCGGAAGATCTACATTGATCCACGTTCGCCCGCGTCCGATCGCACTTGGTATGTCCTGGGAGGGAATTCCGTCAGCAACCGCAAGGCGGGTGTGTGGCAGCAGGGACCGACTCCGGCGGGCGTGACACAGTTCACCGATGCCTCCGCGGGGTTCTCCGGCGACGGCCAACTGACCGTTTATGCAATTGCGGGGGGAAGAAGAGCCGGCCCCAGTAGGATGTTCATTTCGCACGACGGCGGCGCCACCTGGAATGCGGCGAATGATAACTTCCTGCGCAGCGCGGGCGATGGAGCGTCTCTGCCCGAGTTCACATCCGTGGGAACTTGCCTCGATCATTCGGAAGTTGCCTACGTCTCCTATGAGGGCTTGCGTCTGGGCGGCGAAGTCTTTCACGGCGTTGCCAAAACTCGAGATGCCGGTGCCACCTGGGAACTGGTCTGGAAAGAAGCGGAGACGCCGGCCTCCAATGTCCACGAGTCATGGATTTCCGAACGCTTTGGGACAGGTTGGGGCGAGCCGGGTATCTCGCTGGGCGTGGCTCCGAAGAATCCTGATATCTGCTATCGGACGGATGATGGCCGCACCATGCGCACGCTCGACGGCGGCAAAACCTGGGATGCTGTCTACTCCCATCGGCTGCCGGACCGGACTTACACGACAACGGGTCTCGACGTGACCACCAACTACGGCATCTTCTTTGACCCCTTTGATCCGCGCCGCATGTTCATTGCCTATACCGACATCGGTTTGTTTCGCAGTGAAAACGGCGGCCAAAGCTGGACGAGTTCGACCCAGGGCGTGCCACGCCGATGGCTCAACACCACCTATTGGATCACTTTCGATCCGGCTGTCAAAGGCCGCGTGTGGGGCGCGATGAGTTATGTGCACGACCTGCCGCGTCCCAAGATGTGGCGGCGCGCGTCTCCGGAGCGGTACGACGGGGGAGTTTGCATCAGTGACGACGGGGGCAAGACCTGGAAATCCTCCAACCAGGGCATGCCTCCCACCGCCGCCACGGACATCCTGCTGGATCCTGACAGCCCCGTGAACGCGCGAGTACTTTACGTAACGGGCTTTGGCAGAGGAGTCTTTAAGTCTATGGATGGCGGCGAATCCTGGGCACTCCGCAACCAGGGCCTGCCTGAGACCGAGCCTTTTGCATGGCGGCTGTCGCGAGATAAGAACGGGGTCCTGTATCTCGTCGTGGCGCGCCGCAGCGAAGACGGTAGCTTTGGGAACGCGCAGGATGGCGCGCTTTACCGCTCGCGCGACGGCGCCGACCACTGGGAGAAAATCGCGCTGCCCAAAGGCGTGAACGGGCCGAATGGTCTCGCCATTGATCCCAAGGATCCGAATCGACTTTACCTGGCAGCTTGGGGTCGCAATGTGCCGGAGGGCGCAGTCGACGGCGGGATCTTTGTTTCCGCCGACGGCGGTGGTTCCTGGCGGAATGTGCTCTCTCAGGACCAACACGTTTACGACATTACACTTGACCCTCGCGATCCGCGGGTTCTTTACGCCTGCGGCTTTGAGTCTTCCGCCTGGCGCTCCAGCGACCGCGGCGAAACCTGGAGCCGCATCCGGGGTTTCAACTTCAAGTGGGGCCACCGGGTGATTCCTGATCCACGAAACCCCGATCGCATTTACATCACGACCTATGGCGGGAGTGTGTGGTATGGCCCCGCTACAGGTGACCCCCAAGCCGTGGAAGACATCGTCACGCCCGCGTTGGCTTACGGGAGATGATGATTCACGCTGACTCGACCAATGAAAAATCCCACGGTCAATCAAGAAGCGATTTACCGTGGCTACCAGCTTCTTTGATCAGAAAGACCAGGGATGCGCCCGGGGACGGGCTCGAACCGCCTTGTGGCCGGACTTTAAACCACCGCCATTCCGCTCCGCCTGCCGGGACTTGCCCGGTTCCCTGCATTATGAGTTGAGGAGGATCTTGGGCCGAGGACTGCGGCGCCAGTGACCATCAGCGGCAAATATGGAGGGGGAAAAACCGCCGGGTTAACGCAGCCTCGGCCTCACCTATGAACCTAGACCTCTGGCTACCCGGAGAACAACTGGCCGCTGGTTCAATTTTGGTACAGGGGCCGGAACTGTCCCTTCGAACCGTGAATCCCTCCGCGCCCCGACCGGCTGGACGGTTCAAAGGGTCGTGGACAGGTTCTGGTAGTGCAGCAGGATCAAGTCTGCGCGCCGCCGCACACCGAACTTGGACAGCAAGTGCGAGACGTGGAACTTGGCCGTTCGCTCCGAGATGTGCAGCCGGCTCGCGATTTCCTTGTTCGAGAAGTTTTCCAGGAGCGCGTCGAGGGCTTCCCGCTCGCGCTGGCTCAGATCCGCGGGACCTTTGGGCATTCCCCGGCTGCGAATGACGTTCAGGACGGAATCCACAAACCGGGAGAGCAGCCGGCGTGGGACCCAGAACCCGCCGTCCGAGACGGTTCGCAGAGTGGCGGGAAGTTGGCCCGTGGCTTCGGCGTAGGTGAGCAGGCCTTTCGCACCCAGGCGCAGCAGCGGAAAGGCATTGGCTTCGGTGAACTTCTGCGCGACCACCACTTGACGCGAATTCGGCGCGCGGCTGGCAACCCAGCCCACCACGACTTCCGCGGCCTGTCGCGAGGGATGAGCGTCAATCACATAGAGTGGAGCGCGAGGGAAGGAAAAACGTTTGCCGCTCAGGGCGAGCCCCGGCTCCAGTTGCCGCGACTGAACCCGGAAGCCGGCAGGCGAGAGCAGGCGCTCGAACTCGGCCAGCACAAGGGGATGAGAAGAGAGAAGGCAGACGCTGGAGCGGCTTTTTCGGCGGTCACGTCGCACGAGGGCTGAGAATACTCTTTCCCCCGCCGCGGCGCAAGCTGCCGCGGAAAGGCCTGCGGTTGCCTCCAGAGAAAGGCACGACGCCGACACTCGCTGAGCTGGGACGAGTCAGTCTGGAAAGTTCATGCGGCGCAGGGGGGATTGGAAACGTGGGGCTGTGACTTGAGCACAGCACATGCTCACCGATTACTTCTCGTATGCTGTGCGTACCTCCTGCACTCCCGCTGTGCCGAATCATTCATAGCCTTCTGCCGGAAGCGTACCCAGACCTTTTCCGAACGCCCCATGCGGCTGCGGGTGCGTTACTCCCCTTAAACGCCGTTTCGTTTGCCGATCTTGTCCAGTGGCCGCATAGTCGGCTTATCGGAGAAGCGGCCCGCGTGCCACCTTGGGAATTGTGCCTGGATGGCGGCGTACCCGGAAGGGATCCGCCTGGCAGGAATGCTGTACAACTCAACAGCGCGGCCGCCCGAACTGACAAATTGGCGAACCACACTGTCATAAGAATCTTCACTGTCGGCGGAATACTCCAATCAAATGGCGTGATTCCCAGGCTCTCCGACATTCGATCTCCTTCCCCCATAAGCGTTTAGGGCCGGTCTGCGACTCGGAGCTCCATATGCTCACATGATGCCCGTGTGCGTCGAGGCCGACATGGCAGCACGGAGGCTGTCGCATGAGCAGGCATTGTTCGCTGCTGGCGGTTTTGAGTTCGACTGGAGTGCACAGTGGCTGTGACGTGCAGTCCCCAAGGAGAGCAGGTGAAAATGGTGACCGACCACAATCCCTTGCATGTCCGACAGCACGGAAGCCTCCTGGCTGCGGTCGAGAAAAGGGCCTTAGTGTGGATGGCTAAACGTCTCCCGCTCTGGTTGAGTTCCGACCACTTAACCCTACTGGGATTTGCCGCGATGCTCATGGCTGGAATAGCCTACTGGGTAGCGAGCTGGAACAGGCTGGCATTATGGGTCGTCGTCATCGCTCTAGCGGTGAATTGGTTTGGAGACAGTCTGGACGGAACCTTGGCGAGAGTCCGCAATCAACAGAGACCAAGGTATGGCTTCTATGTCGACCATGTGCTCGATTTGGTGGGGACATCGTTCCTCGTGGGCGGCTTGGCCCTTTCGGGCTATATGAATCCACTTCTGTCGTTGGGGTTGCTCGTTGCCTACCTGATGGTAGCTGCCGAGGAGTTTCTGTCCACACATGTACAGAGTGTGTTTCACCTTTCGTTCTTAAGAATGGGCCCCACAGAACTTCGGATTATTCTGGCCATTGGGACCGTATACCTTCTGCATGGGCCGTGGGTCCATTTGGGAGCGATCGGCGTCTTTCGACTGTTCGACATGGGCGGGACTATCGCGATTGCGGGCCTAGTGTTGAAACTCGTTGTCTGCGCAGTTCGGAACGCACACGCTCTCTACCTGGCTGAGAAACTGGTGCGATGAGAGGGACACCTGGCGTGCGGCGACTCCCAGCTAGGTTCCGGCAAGGGGCTACCCAGATGCGGCGCTGGATTGTCTTCAACCTGGTTGGTGCATTGGGCGTCCTGATCCAGCTGTCCACCTTGACGGCACTGACCAGTTGGTTGGGACTGCATTATCTCGTTGGGACGGGACTGGCCGTTGAGGCAGCAGTTCTCCACAACTTCATATGGCACGAGCATTGGACATGGTCGGATCGCTTGGGTCATGACAAGGAAGGCATGTGGAAGAGGCTTGTGCGCTTCCATCTGGCGAACGGTGCGCTGTCCGTCGGAGGCAACCTCATCCTGATGCGGCTTTTTGTGGGATCTTGGTCAATGAACTACGCGGTCGCCAACATTGTGACGATTAGCATCTGCTCATTCCTGAATTTCCTGGCCGGGGACCGATTTGTATTTCGGGGAACTCCCAGAAAGTCGGAGGCGTGTCGTTTTGCCTTTCGACCACAGCGGCTTGCACGGGGTAACGTTGTCACGAGACAGAAGTCCCGCTGCGGCAAGCTAGGGCGCAATACGCCCCTTGGCCTGGCCGGCAAATCGGCCAATCCGTAGAATCGTGGGTCGGTGTACAGCCTGGTAACGCCCATCACGGTTCCGGCCGGGTGATGGCCTACTCGGAAGGAATCTTGCCGCCTTCTGAGTAGAGGGGCTCCACGGTGTTGTGTAACGCCCTACCCGGAAACTAACCAGCAACCCGAAGGAGGTGGCGTTCGAGGGTGGGGGTTTGAATTCCGCGACCAGGAGTTCAAGAAGGAAATCCCCGGTTCCATCAGGCGATTGCCTTATCAGCGAAATAGGCGATAATGGGCAGTAGGGGCTGGGGCAAATGTCAAAACTAAAAACGCTCGGAGACTTGAAGAGGTCTAGCTATCGGAGTGTCCGCGTCAAGGATGAGTTGCGCGCCAACCTCATTCGAAAACTTGCGGCGGGCGAGCCGCTTTTCCCCGGCATCATCGGTTACGACGATTCCGTAACCCCGCAAATCGCCAATGCCATCCTCTCGCGTCACAATTTCATCCTGCTGGGATTGCGCGGGCAGGCCAAGAGCCGAATCCTGCGCTCGCTGATCACGCTGCTGGACGAAGAAATTCCCTACATCGAAGGCTGCGAGATCAACGACGATCCGCTCCGGCCCATCTGCCGCGCCTGCGCGGAACGTCTCCGGGAGTGCGGTGACGCCACGCCCATCGCCTATCTGCCGCGCGACCAGCGCTTCGTGGAAAAGCTCGCCACACCCGACGTCACCATCGCCGACATCATCGGTGACCTCGATCCCATCAAGGCGGCGCGCGGCGGCCACGCGCTTTCGAGCGAATTGACCATTCACTACGGCCTGTTGCCGCGCGCCAACCGCGGCATCTTCGCCATCAACGAGCTGCCGGACCTGGCGGGGAAAATTCAAGTCGGGCTCTTCAACATCATGCAGGAAGGCGACGTGCAGATTAAAGGCTATCCCGTGCGCCTCCCGCTCGACGTCGCGCTGGTCTTTACCGCCAACCCCGAGGACTACACGGCGCGCGGCAAAATCATCACGCCGCTCAAAGACCGCGTCGGCTCGGAAATCCGCACTCACTACCCCGCCACGCTCGAGCACGCCATGGCGATTACGGCGCAGGAGGCGTGGATCGAGCGCAACGGCACGCCGGCTCTCGTCGTCCCGCCGTTTGTGCGCGAGATCATCGAGAGCATCGCGTTTGAGGCGCGCCAGGAAAAACGCATCGACAAGCGCAGCGGTGTCAGCCAGCGCATGCCCATTACCTGCCTGGAAAACGTCGTTTCCAACGCCGAGCGGCGCGCGCTGATCCATCACGAGGCCACCATCGTGCCCCGCTGCTCCGATATCTACGACGCGCTGCCCTCGCTCACCGGAAAATTTGAGCTCGAATACGAGGGCGAAATGCGCGGCGCCGACAACGTCGCCCGCGACGTCATCCGCGCCGCCACGGCGCGCATTTTCAAGAAGCACTTCGATGGCGTCCCGCTCCATCCCGTCGTCCAGTGGTTCGAACTGGGCGGAAAGCTGAAGTATCCGGACGGCGCCGCGAGCGCGGAGGTTTACGCCCAGTTAAAGAAGATCCAGGGTCTGATGGAAAAGACGCAGGCATTGGGGATCAAAGCCAAAGACGACCCGGCGTTATTGGTCGCGGGAGCCGAGTTCATCCTCGAGGGCCTCTACGCCCTGAAAAAGATCAGCCGTAATGAAGAACTCGGCTATCACGCCGAGCAGCCCAAGCCGGGCCGAGCGGAACCCACTCCCGAGGACCTCGGCGGACTTGGCCCGCGGCGCCGGCCCATAAATTAGGGTCCGTCCTTTGTACTTTGTACTTCGTCCTTCGTACTTTGTCCTTCGGGGCTGATCGCTGGCGGCTCATATGAAATACATCAAGTACTCCAAGTACGTCGCCGACCCCTTCGATGGCCTGAGCGCCGAGGACCTGCTCCAACTCCTCCAGGACTACTTGCTCGAAAGCGGCTTCGACAGCCCCTACTCAAACTTCTACGAAATGGACCGCGAGCGGACGATGGAGAATCTCCATCAAGCACTGCTTGAAGCGCTCCACCAGCAAGGCATGATCCCCCAGGAACTCCTCGACGAGTTGATGCAGAACGCCAAGAACTACGACGAGTCCCGCCTCTCGGAGCTCATCAACAAGCTTCTGGAACGGATGGCGGAAGAGGGCTACGTCACCATCGAGCAACCCCAGCCGCAGCCAGGCCAATTGACGCAGCCCGGTGCGGGGAAATCCCTGGGCCCCGAGGGGAGCGTCAAATTCCAGCTCACCGACAAGGCGCTTGATTTTCTCGGTTTCAAAACCCTCAAGGATTTGCTCGGGTCATTGGGTCGATCGAGCTTTGGCCGCCACGATACGCGCGAACTGGCCACGGGCGTCGAGGCTCACGGCTCCAGCCGTCCGTACGAATTCGGCGACACGATGAATCTCGACGTCAACGCCACACTGCTCTCCGCCATCCAGCGCGAGGGCCTGCGGGTTCCTCTCGACCTCGAATACCGCGACCTGCAAGTTCGCCAGTGCGAGTACCAGAGCTCCTGCGCAACCGTCTTGATGCTCGATTGCAGTCACAGCATGATTCTTTACGGCGAGGACCGCTTCACACCGGCCAAGAAAGTTGCGCTGGCGCTCACTCATTTGATCCGCACGCAGTATCCGGGCGATACGTTGCGGCTGGTGCTGTTCCACGATACGGCTGAGGAAATGCCCCTCTCAGAGCTGGCACGCGCGCGTGTGGGCCCCTACTACACCAATACGCGCGAAGGTCTGCGGCTGGCGCAACGCATTCTGGCCCGCCAGACGAAAGACATGCGCCAGATCGTCATGATCACCGACGGCAAGCCGTCTGCCCTGACGCTCGATGACGGCAGGATATACAAAAACGCCTTCGGACTTGATCCCCTCGTGATCTCCGAGACCCTCCACGAAGTGGCGCGCTGCCGGCGCAACGGCATCCTCATCAACACCTTCATGCTGGCCTCGGACTTCGGGCTGGTCAACTTCGTGCAGAAGGTGACCGAAATCTGCCGCGGCAAGGCCTATTTCACGACTCCTTATACCCTCGGTCAGTATCTGTTGATGGATTACATGCAAAAGAAGGTCAAACACATCCACTAGCGTTGAAGCAGAGCAAAGTGAAATTGCCTCCCAATTCGAGGATGTCCGTTTCCTCAGCTGTTCCTTCGGCGCCAAAAACGCGCTTCACTCATAGCGTAGCGCCACCATCGGATCGACTCTTGTGGCGCGCCGCGCGGGGATGTAGCTCGCCAGCAGCGCCACCAGGGTGAGCAGGAATGCGACCCCGGCAAGGGTGAGGGGATCACGCGCGCCGACGCCGAAGAGCATGTTCGCCATGAGGCGCGTGAGCCCCAGGGCGGCCACAAGGCCAATGGCAACACCCACGAGCGTCATCTTCGCCCCGTCACCAAGAACCATCCACAGCACATCCCGCCGCTCAGCGCCCAGCGCCATTCGGATGCCGATCTCGTGTGTTCGCTGGCCGGCGAGATAGGAGATCACGCCGTAGATTCCGACGCACGACATGACGACCGCGAGCGCGGCGAAAATCCCGAGGAGAATCATTGAGAAACGCCGCGCGGCGAGAGAACCGGAAATGATTCCGTCCATGGTCTGGATGTTGTACATCACTTGCTGGCTGTTCATTTGGTTCAGGACGTCCCGAATGGAGCCCACTTGTGCAAGCGGCGACGCAGCCGTTCGAAGCATGATTCCCGTGTAGCCGGCCATCATGGGCACAAACTGGTCCGGGATCTGGTTCACCTGGAAATAGCATTGCGCCTGCATGGAGGAGGTTGCGTCCGTGGCAAGACCCCATTGTTTGACATGCCCAACTACCCCGACAATTTCAGCCGTGATGTTCAAGATGTCGAAGTTGATACTCCTGCCGATTGGATTTTGATTGCCGAAGTAGAGCTGTCGAAAGCGCTCATCAATGACGGTGACGATTGGGGAATGCTCGTTGTCCGCGGAGGAGAGGAAGCGGCCGCGCTGGAGGGGTATTCCCATCACCTTCAAATAGTCGGGCTGCACAGTGTAGAGGATCGCCTGCTTCATTTCCGCCTGGCTCGGGGGTTTGGGTTGGCCTTCCAGCCAGAACGGCAGTTCGGAATCGCCGGCCATGGGCATGGCTCCGACCGTCAGCGAGGCGGACTGAATACCGGGAACCGCAGTGAGCTGGTCATGAAGCTCGTGCCAGGTAGCCCGAGCGGCATCCGGGGTTGTGCTGGCGGTGGGGGGGCCCGCGAGCCTGAAGGTGAGCACGTTGTGGGGGTTGAATCCCGGATCAACTCTCCAGAGCCTGGCCAGGCTGCGAATCATCAGTCCGGCCCCGGCCAGTAGGACGAGTGCGAGAGCCATTTCCACCACCACAAAAACGCTCTGTGCACGGTGGTGAGCACCGCTTGACCCGCGGCCTCCCTCCTTAAGGGTTTCATGAAGACCTGTTCTGGAGGTCTTGAGCGCCGGCGCCAAGCCGAACACTATTCCCGCCAGTGCAGAGGCCACGAGCGTAAACAACAGCACGTGCCCGTCGAGCCGGATTTCTTCCGCTCGCGGCAACGCCTCCGGCAGAATGTTCAGGGCCGTCCGCATCCCCCAGGAGGCAAGCAGTAAGCCAAGACCCCCGCCCGCTAACGCGAGCAGGATGCTTTCGGTAAGAAGTTGCCGGATGACGCGGCCGCGGCTCGCGCCCATCGCGGAGCGGACGGCGAACTCGTGGGTGCGGCCTGTCGAGCGCGCCAGCAGGAGATTCGCCACGTTCACGCAGGCGATGAGGAGAACGAAGCCCACCGCAGCCAGCAGCACCAGCAGAAACGGCTGGATGTCTCCCACCGCGTTTTGTTTCAGCGGAACCAGCGTGATGCCTGTGCCTTTGTTGGCATCGGGATACTCCTCGGCCAGATGCCGTCCGAGTGCATCCATGTCGGCTTTCGCCTGCTCGAAGGTGACGCCGGGCTTGAGCCTCCCGACCGCGTCCATGCCCATGCCAATTCTGCGGTCGCGGAAGGTGGGGTCGTTCCACTGCCCGATCGGGACGTACACATCTTTGCTCCTCTCGAAGTTGCTGCTCGTGTAGTGGAAGTCCGCCGGGATCACACCGATGACGGTGTACACCGTGCCGCTGAGAGTGAGACTCTTGCCCATTGCGTCCGGAGCAGAGCCGAACTTGCGTTTCCACAAGCCGCCACTGATCAGCACCACCGGCGCCGCGCCCACCTGGTCCTCTTCAGGACGAAACAACCGGCCGGTGGTCGGCTTCACGCCGAGCAGGGGGAAGAAACTCGCCGAGATCATCTCCGCTGTCACGCGTTCGGGCTCGCCCATCCCTGTCAGGTTAAAGTCGTCTCCCCGATAGGCCGCGAGGGCCGAAAACGACCGATTATCGCGGACCCAGTCGAGGAAGTTGGGGTAGGAAATGGACCATCGCGGAGAGTCCGGCGTCCGCGAGTAGAGCGCGATGAGCCGATCGGGCTCCGAGAAGGGCAGCGGATTGAGCAACACCCCGTTGACGATCGAAAAGATCGCCGTGTTCGCGCCAATGCCGAGGGCGAGCGTGATGACCGCCACCGCCGTGAAGCCGGGGCTCTTCGCCAGCATGCGCAGGCCGTATTTCAAATCCTGAAACAGTGTGCTCATCGTTGACCTCTAATCGGACTATCTCATCATCGGTTCATCGGTAAAGAAGCTCGAAATTGGAAACTCGAAACTCGTCACTCGTCACTTGTCACTCGTCACTCGTATCTCAGCGCCACCATCGGATCAACCTTCATCGCCCGCCGGGCAGGGATGTAGCTGGCAATGAGTTCAACGGCCAATAAAAGGATTGCACCCGCAGCGAATGTGACGGGGTCCATTGGTTTCACACCGTAAATGAAAGCCTTGATTAGTCGAGTAAGGAGCGCAGCTCCAATCACGCCGACGGCGAGACCGGAAAGCGCCAAGACCATGCCTTGCCACAGAACCAGCCTCAGGATGTCACGGCGCTCCGCTCCCAGTGCCAGGCGAATCCCAATTTCATTCGTTCGTTGCGCCACGCCATAGAAGACAACGCCGTAGAGGCCCACGCAGGCCAGCACCAGCGCGAGGATGCCGAAGAGACTGGAAAGGTCGGCGATCAGGCGCTGCTCGAACAACGTCTTATCGATCAGCTCGCTCTGGGTCTGAATCGAGAGAATGGGGAGTCTCGGGTCAATCTCTCTTACGGCGCGGCGGACAGTCGGCACCAAAGTCTTCGGATCGATGGCGGTGCGCAGCGCGAAGCAGTCGCCCCGGGTGCGAGACGGGGTGTAAACAGTCGGCATGACTTCCTTCGAGACCTCATCGTACTTCGCGTCCCCTGCCACGCCGACAATCTCGCGTTGAGCATCCCCAAGCATCGTGAGATCTAGATGCTCGCCGACAGAACTGCGCCCGGCAAAATACTTGCGAGCGAAGGCTGCATTGATGATGGCCACTTTGTGGGTATCACGCGAATCGGCGGCGGTGAAAGACCGGCCCTGGCGCGCCGGAGTGCCCAACGTGCGAAAGTACTCAGACGTAATTTCGCGGTAGTCAGCCGAGAACATCTCGGAGTCCTTTTGCCCGGCGATCTTCATGGGAACATTTCCGCCCCGTTCGAGCGGCAAACCCGCCGCGACCACGGCAGCGCTTTCCACGCCCGGAATGGCTTCGATTCGCCGCACCACGCTCTCGTAGAAATTCGCAAGGGCAGCTCCCGACTTGTGCTGAGATCCCGTCGTCCAGATCTCGAGCGAAAGGACGGGGCGCGGGTCCAGGCCGGGATCGGTGCGCAGCAGGTTGGCGAATGTCTTGATAAGCAACGCCGAGCCGACCAGCAGCACGAGCGAGAGCGCCAGCTCTCCCACCGCCAGTGCGGCCCCCAGGTGCTGGCGGCGCGAGGAAGTCCGACTGCCGCTCTCTTTGAGGGACTCATTCAGGTCGGTTCGCGCGGCCTGGAAGGCCGGCACGAGACCAAACAGGACTCCAGTCAATACCGCGACTAGGGCTGTAAAGGCTAGCGCCCAGCGGTCCAGAGAAATCTCTTGGCCGCGTGGTAAATCGGTGGGGCTAATCGCGAGCAGGAAGTTCAGCGCCCACTGAGCCACCAGCAGGCCCAGCGCCGCCCCCAGCAACGCGAGCAGGACATTCTCCGTGAGAAGCTGCCGAAATATTCGCGGCCGGCCGGCGCCCAGCGCTGTCCTCACTGCGATCTCGCGGTTTCGAGTCGCCGCGCGAGCCATCTGCAGATTCGCCACGTTCACGCACGCAATAAGCAGTACAAAGCCAATAGCTCCGAACAGAACCAGCAGCGGCGTGCGCAGATCGTTGGTGTTCACATAGCGGTACGGAAACACGCTATAGCGGATATCCTTCGTGATGTTGGCGGGCATGTCGGAGGCAAATCGGCTGAGGAAAGGCTGGGTCAAGGTGGCCAGAAAGCTGTTTGCCTGCTTGGTGGAGACGTTGGGTTTCAGCCGGCCGATCACCTCATAGTTCGAGCCGCTGCCGATGGTTTGCGCCACTTGACCTATGGTGGTCCAGAGGTCCACCGGCGGAAGGCTTTCAAAGCCGACGGGCATCACTCCCATGACCGTGAAGGATTCCCCGTCGAGCAGAATGGTGCCGCCGATCACATGCGGGTCAGCGCCGAAGTTCCGAGTCCAGAGGCCGTGGTTTAGAACGGCGACGTTCGGGCCTCCGGGACGGTCCTCTTCCGGTAGGAAATCACGGCCGCGGGCGGGGGACACACCGAGCACGCGGAAGTACTCCCCAGAGACGCGAAGCGCGCGGATGCGTTCGGGCCGGCTGCCTCCGGCAAGATTGAAGCCCACGCCCGTCCCCGCCGCGAGGAACTGGAACGGATCGCGGTGACTCTTCCAGAAGTCGAACTGGGCCGCGCTGAAGTTCGACATCTGCAGCTCGCCGCGGTAGGTGCGGGAGATTTCCACGACCCGCTCAGGTTCTGGATAGGGAAGCGGGCGGAGAAGCACTCCGTTCACAACGCTGAAGATGGCGGTGTTGGCGCCGATGCCGAGGGCGAGCGTGGTGACCGCCACCGCGGTGAAGCCGGGATTCTTCCCCAGCATGCGCAGGCCGAAGCGGACGTCCTGAAGCAGCGAGTTCATTGCAAGAGTCCTCTGAGTACTCTCCGGCAATCTTGCCTCCACATCAACGGGAGATAAGCCCTTTAGAAACAAGGAAGTGCGAGGCTGGGACATTCTTGATTCACCGGGCGCTGTCCGGTTTTGGGATTCGCTTGTCCGAATCTAGGACTGCTGAATCGGATTAGTGTTGCGAAGCGTCCGACGTAGCTCAGGCGGTGCATTGAGAGGATGGTGGCGCTGAAATCGCGAAGGATCGCGACCCCTCACTTCGCGGGCCAGGGTTACTCGACGTAGAGGCGCGGAACGCGTTTGCCGACCGAGCAGAGGACTTCGTAGGGGACCGTACCGAGTTCCCGGGCCACCTCGAGGGCATCGATGGAGCAATGCTCGGTGGCGCCCAGCAGCGTGACCTCGTCACCGATGTCCACGCCGGCGATGTCGGTCACATCGAGCAGGCTCAAATCCATGCTGATGTTGCCGACGATGCGCGCGTAGCGGTCGCGGATGATGGCCCGTCCGCGATTGGAGAGGCCGCGGCTCAGGCCGTCCGCGTAGCCCACCGGCACCGTCGCGATGCGCGACGGGCGGCGCGTATGATAGGCGCCGCCGTAGCCGAGGGGCGTGCCGCTGGGAACGTCCTTCAGATAAACGACCCGCGACTTGAAGGTGAGTATCGGTTCGAAAGGCTCTCCTGGCTTCACCGGATGGTCCGGCGAGGTTACCAATGGGACGCAGTAGCCGGCGAAGAGGGCTCCGATCCGCACCAAGTTTTCGGGAAACTCCAACCCCGCCCGCAGGGCGGCGCTATTGGAAACATGCACCCATTGGGGCTCAATTCCCTCGCCGCGCAGGAATCCGAGGCTGGAACGGAAGGTCGCCGCCTGCTCGTCGGTCTGGGAAGCCACACGGTCTTCGGCCGAAGCGAGGTGGGTCAGGAAACCGGTCAGCTTCAGTCCTTGCAGTTCGCGATAGTGCCTCAGGAACGACGCCAGTCGCTCGGGAGGCAGCCCCAGTCGGCCCATGCCCGTGTCGAGCTTGAGGTGAAACTCGATGGGCCGCCCGGAACGGCGCGCGCATTCGGCGTAGGTGTCCAGGCGCGCCGTGGATGACACAGTGGGGATGAGGTCGTACTCGAAAAGGTGAGCCGGGTCGCTCATGTAGAGCCCGCCCAGCAGAAGGATGGGCTGCCGGATGCCCGCCTCGCGCAGTTCGATGGCCTCTTCCACCGTCGCGACGCCAAACCAATCCACACCGCAGCCCGCCAGGCACTGGGCGACCGCCACCGCACCATGCCCGTAGGCGTCGGCCTTTACGACCGCCATGACTTGTCGCGTTCCGGCCAGGGCGCGCACCCGCGCGCAGTTCCGCCGCAGCTTGGGGAGGGAAATTTCCGCCCAGGTGGGGCGCAGGAGTTTGTCGGCGTGATTGCTCAAGCAGTCTCCGGCAGGGCGGCGGAATCCGTGGGGGAGGGCGAACCGCAGGGATGGCAGGATGGGGCCACGTTAGCCCTCGGACGCGTGCTCACGCGAAAGATTCTCAAACCGCGCGTAGCGCTTGATGAACACGACGCGCACGTTGCCGGTGGGGCCATTGCGCTGCTTGCCGACGATGAGCTCCGTCCGGCCCGCCGGCTCGCCTTCTTCATCCTCGCCCGTGCGCTTGTAGACGTCCTCGCGGAAGATAAACAGCACCACGTCCGCGTCCTGCTCGATGGATCCCGACTCGCGGAGGTCGGAGAGTTGCGGGCGGTGCCCGGGCCGCTCCTCGGGCGCGCGGCTCAACTGCGAGAGCGCCAAAACCGGAACGTGCAACTCCTTGGCGATGCTCTTCAGGCCGCGAGATATGAAGCTGACTTCCTGCGTGCGGTTCTCGAAGCGGCCGTGCCCGGCGACCAGTTGCAGGTAATCAACGACCAGCAGGTCGAGTCCTTTATCCGCCTTCATCCGGCGGGCGCGGGCGCGAATCTGCATGATGCTGAGCGCCGGAGCGTCGTCGATAAAGAGCGGAGCCTCGGCAAGGCGGCCCAGTGCCTTGGTCATCTGGTTCCAATCCTCGCGGCTGGAAAAGCCGGTGCGCAGTTTGTGGCTGTCGATGCGCGCCTCCGAGCACAGCAGGCGGATGAGCAGCGATTCCTTGCTCATTTCGAGCGAGAAAACTCCCACCACCTTCCCCTGGAAGGCGGCGTGAGCGGCGATATTGAGCGCCAGCGCCGTCTTGCCCAGCGAGGGGCGCGCCGCAACGATGATGAGTTCGCCGGCCTGCAGCCCCGAGGTCATGTTG
Source organism: Terriglobia bacterium (assembly GCA_049515175.1). Classification (GTDB taxonomy): domain Bacteria; phylum Acidobacteriota; class Terriglobia; order UBA7540; family UBA7540; genus JACQNR01. The sequence goes on along the minus strand of JBEKUI010000014.1, from coordinate 13,944 downwards.
TCGAGCTCTTCGAAGCCCGTCTCGACCCCCGTCACCCGCTGGCCGCGGTCAAACAGCACATCGATCGTGCCGAAACTCGACTTGACGATGTCACGAATGCCCAGGAAGCCGGACGGAACCTTCTGCTCGGCGATTTCAAAGATCTGGCTCTGCGCCAGATCGATGAGTGCTTCGGGGTCTTCGCTAGCCTCCATGCAGCGCGAGATGACGTTGTAGGAAGCATTCATCAACCGCCGGATGACCGACTTCTCCTTGACGATGCGGGTGTACTCGGAGACCGAGGCCGCGCTCCCCACCGGAACGCCATCGGTGAGCGCCGCGAGGTAAGCCACTCCGCCGACTTTCTCGAGCAGGCCTTCCTTGGAGAGCTCTTCGGAGAGCGTGACCAGATCGATGGTGCGGTTCTTCTCCGAAATGGCCACCATTTTCTCAAACGTGATGCGGTGACCCTCGGCGAAGAAGTCATCCTTGTTGATGATCTCCAGCGCGACGTTGATCGCTCCGTTGTCGAGGAGGACGGAGCCGAGCAAGACGCGCTCCGCTTCGAGGTTGTGGGGGAACGTCCGATCGGTTGTCAGTGTGCCCGGCATCACGAAGAATTGTATTATGCTCCCGCCCTAACTCAAGTCAATGGGGAGCGAAAGTTGTGGATTTCTTGTGGGTAACTCAAGAAACTTGTGGAAAGACGCACCCATCCTGTGGAAACCATTGCCCACCCGGCGGCCAAACCCTCACACCCAGGTCAGCGTGCTGTCTGATGTTATGGCCGCGCGGCGAAACGAAAATGCAAGTGCGAGCCTCCCGCCGCCTGGATGCGGGCCGGGAAACCGCGCACCCTATGCCTTGGTTTCTTCCGCGGCGGGCGCGGGAGTCTGCGCCTCGCCTTCCACCTTGACCTTGACGGCCGCCGTGACCTCGCGGTGCAAGCGGACCGGGACGCTGTACTCGCCGACCAGCTTGATGGGGGGATCGAGCTGAATCTTGCGCCGGTCGATCCGGAAACCCTGGGCGGCGAGGCCCTCGGCCACGTCCATCGCCGTGACCGAGCCGAAGAGCTGGCCCTGCTCACCCGACTTGCGCGTGAAGGTGAGCGAGACTTCGGCAACCAGCTTGGCAAGCTCCTCCGCCTCCGCCTGCTCTTTGGCCGTCTGCTTCAGAAACCTTACGCGCTGCTGGTTCACCCACTTGCGGTTCTGCGGCGTCGCCTGCACCGCCATTTTCTTGGGCAGAAGAAAGTTGCGGCCGTAGCCGTCAGCCACGGTCACAATCTGACCGCGATTTCCCAGTTTGTCGACATCCTGTAACAGAATGATTTCCATCGAAGAAACTCCCTCAGTTCAGTTCGCCCGCGACGCGCTGCGCAGCGCCACAACCTCCACAGGGGGGGCAGGCCGCCCCTTCCCGGACCCTTGGGACTAGATCGCGCTCGTAAAGGGCAGCAGAGCGATACTCCGCGCGCGCCGAATGGCGGTCGTGAGCGAATGCTGGTGCGGGGCGCAGGTTCCCGTCAGGCGCCGGGGTAAGATCTTCCCGCGCTCTGAAATGAACTGCCCGATGAGCCGCACATCCTTGTAATCCACAAAATCAATCTTCTCAGCGCAGAACTTGCAAACCTTGCGTCGCCGGAAGTATTGCCTTCGTCCGCCGGGCGCGCCGCCCTCTTTCCTGCCTGGGCGCTCCGACGGAGGACCGCTGGGTCTCTGATCTGCCATATCCATTCACTCCTTCATCCCTGGGCTGGCTCGGCCGTAACCTGAGGAGCCGCCGGAGGAGCCGCCGCAGGTGCGGGCTTGGAACGTGGCCGGCGGGCCTCCTGCTTGGCCCGCATAGCCTTAAACTTCTCCGCCCGTTTCAGCTCTTCATCCACTCGAACCGTCAGGTATTTGATGACCGAGTCGGTCACCTTGAGCCGGCGCTCAAACTCCTTCACCGTGTCGCCATTGCCTTCCAGCACGAAGAGGATGTACAACCCCTCGCGCTGGCGCGCCACTCGATAGGCAAGGCGGCGGCGGCCCATTTTCTCAACCTTTTCAATGGTCCCGCCCGCACCGGTCGCCACACCCTGCATTTGGGTGACGAGCTTATCGAGGTCCTCATCGTTGACATCCGGTCTGACCACAAAAATAATCTCGTATTTGCGCATCGCGATTTATGCCTCAGGCGACCGAACACGCTGGTTAAAGCGGTTCATCGCCGCAGGAATTCCCTCCTTCAAAATCACTCGCACGGCCTCACCGGCCCGCTCGAGCATCTCCGCCACGTGCTCCAGATCCGCCTTGCGAAATTGGCCGAGAACGTAGGAGACCCGGTCGTCCACTTCGCGCTCGGGCCGGGCGCCGAGCCTTACCCGGCCGAACTCATCGGCCTGGAGCGAGCCGATGATTGACTTCAACCCGTTGTGCGTGCCGGCGCTCCCTCGCGGCCGAATCCGCAACATGCCAAGGGGAAGGTCGACATCGTCCACCAGCACCAGCAAATCGGCCGGCGCCAGTTCGTACTTCTCGAGCAGCCTCGCCACCGCCATGCCGCTCAGGTTCATGTAAGTCTGCGGCTTGGCCAGGATAATCTGCTCGCCTTCGAGCTCGGTGCACGCGGTCACCGCTTGCGCTTCCCGCCGCGCAATATCGACTCCGCAATCGTCCGCCAGCCGATCCACCGCCATGAATCCCAGGTTGTGCGGCGTCAGGTGGTATTCGTAGCCGGGGTTGCCGAGGCCCACAATCAGTTTCACGCTGCCCTTCCCGCCACCGCCGCATCAACCCGAGACCGGTTTGGACTCCTTCTTCTCTTTCTTGCCGCCGGCCTCTTCCTCGGCGGGTTCTTCCTCCGCCTTGCCCTTGCGAATCACTTCCGGCTCGCCAGGCGCCGCCACCTCGACCACCTCCGCCGGCTTCTCTTCCTCGACCTTCAGAATGACCACGTGGGCCACGGCGCGGGTGGCATCCGTCAAGACCTTGAACTTGTCGCTTGCCGGAAGGTCCGCGACGCGCAGCGTCTTGCCGATCAGCAACTCCGAGACATCGATGACGAAGTGATCGGGGATATCGTCGGGAAGGCACTCGACCTCGACCTCGCGCAGGAGGAACTCAAAGATGCCCCCCTGCGTCTTGACGCCCTTGGCCTCGCCCGTGACCTGCACCGGCACTTTCACCTTGAGTTTCGCGTCCAGCGCCACGCGCACCATATCGACATGCAGGAGGGACCCCAGGACCGGGTCCACCTGCCAGTCGCGCAGCATCACGCGCGCCGGCGCCTTGCCCCGAATCTCCAGCGTGAAGATGGCGTTGTGGCCCGCTTCGGAGTGGAGAATGTCGGCGATCTTGCGCGGGTCAACGGTCACCGGGATGGCCGGCCCGCCCGCCCCGTACACGACGGCCGGAATGCGGCCATCGTGCCGCAGCCGCCGGGAGGCATTCTTGCCGAAGTCCTCGCGAGGATCGGCTTCAACGGTCAGAACTTGAGACATAATCCTACCTGCTCCTTCGAAACTTCAACCCTTGCGGGTCCCAACCTCTAAGATCAAATAAACAACCGACTCACCGAGGTCTCATCGTGAATGGAACGAATCGCATTCGCGAGCAGTCCCGCCACGCTGAGCACTTTAATCTTCGGGCACTTCGCGCCCGCCTCGGAGAGCGGGATGGAATTCGTCGTGACGACCTGCTCGAGCTTCGAGTCGCGAATCGTCTCGATGGCGTTGCCCGCGAACACTCCGTGCGTGCAGCAGGCATAAACCTTCTCGGCGCCCTTCTCGAGCAGAGCGCCCACCGCCTTCACCAGCGTCCCGCCGGTGTCGATCATGTCGTCGACAATCAAGCACGTCTTCCCCACCACGTCGCCGATGACATTGAACATCTCCACCACATGGGCGTCCTCGCGCCGCTTGTCGATGATGGCGAGGGGAACCTTCAACTTCTTGGCAAACGCCCTCGCGCGCTCCACTCCGCCCGGATCCGGCGAGACCACCACCAGGTTCTTGAGCTTGAGCTTGCGGAAGTAATCGACGGTGACCGGAATGGCGTAAAGGTGGTCCACGGGAATGTTAAAATAACCTTGAATCTGCCCAGCGTGCAGGTCCAGCGCCAGGACGCGGTGCGCCCCCGCGGTGGTCAGCAGGTCGGCGACGAGCTTCGAGGAGATGGGGACGCGTGGCCGGTCCTTGCGGTCCTGCCGCGCGTAGCCGTAGTAGGGCACCACGGCGGTGATGCGATCGGCGGAGGCGCGGCGCGAAGCGTCAATCAGGATCAGCAACTCCATCAAGGTGTCGTTCACCGGGCTGCACGTCGGCTGAATCAGAAAGACGTCGGCGCCGCGCACGTTTTCCATGATCTGCAAGCGCACTTCGCCGTCCGGGAATCTGCCGATCTGCGCCTGACCCAGAGGAACACCCAGGTGTTCGCAGATCTCTTTGGCCAGCGCCGGATGGGCGTTGCCGGAGAAAACCTTGAGCGTATGTCGGTTGCTCGCCATCCTTGTGTCCTCAGCTGCGGTTGCCGTCCCCGCTCCCAATCCCTGGCTGGGAGGCCTGGATTCGAACCAGGGTTCCATGCTCCAAAGGCATGTGTCCTACCACTGGACGACCTCCCAAAAGAACAGTTAACAGTTGAAAGTTGACAGTCAACAGTCAAAAGCCGACTGGAGGCAGCGAAACAGGCTTTCAGATTCTCGCTATCAACTGTTGACTATCGACTCTCAACTGCTCTCAGGTACTCTGGCCGCGACAGGGTCCGCGTTCGATACGTTTGCCAGCGTCTTGGGATTAGAGCGGTTGCGCGCGTGAGCTTTGGGGCGGAATCGAACACACCGAAAACGGCTGACCCGCTCCCGGTAAGTGAGGCGATTTCGGCTCCGGCCCGGACGAGCTGGCGTTTCAAGCGTGCCAACTCAGGCCACCTCGCGAAAACGACGCGCTCGAAGTCGTTTTCGGCCGGCCCCCACCCTTGCAGGGGATGATGTGGCCACGCGCCAAAAAAATATATGTTAAAGGCTCTTACAGGTTTTGTCAATTCTTCCTTCAGGAGCCGTCCCGCTTCCTTGTAGGCGACCGCCGTGGAAACTGAGAATCCCGGAAACACAATCAGGACATGCCGGCGCGGCAAGTCGGCCAGCGGATAGACTTCCTCCCCCCGCCCGATACCAAGCGCGCGTCCCCCGAGCAGGAAAAACGGCACGTCCGAACCGAGCTGTGCCGCCAGCCGAAACCGTTCGGCGAGCGGCAGGCGGTCGCCGGTCAGCCGTTCCAGGCCCAGCAGTGTCGCCGCCGCGTCGGCGCTCGCGCCGCCCAGGCCTGAGCCGGAAGGGATTCGCTTCTCGAGTTGGAGAGAAATCGCGCCACGAAACTCGCGCGCCGCCCGCCAGAGCTCACAGGCGCGGTAGACGAGGTTCCCACGCCCGGAAGGGATTGATGGATCGCTGCACTCCAGGTCGATGGTGTCCTTGCCGCGTTTTACCGATAGGGCGAGCCGGTCATGGAGCGCCACCGTCTGATAGACGGTTCGGATTTCGTGATAACCGTCAGGACGTTTGGCGGCAATCTTCAGGCCAAGGTTGATCTTGGCGAAGGCGCGGACGCGGATGCTTGCCGGGGAGAACTTAGCCAACTCCCGAAACCTTGGATAGACAGTTGCGCGGGCCTTGCTAGCGATGGGCTGTTTTTTCTTTGGCCAGGCGGGCCTTCAGCTCGTCGAGTTGCTTCTGCAGCCGAGCGGCCTGCTCCGCATCGAAATCACTGCTCACGGCATTCGGCCAGTCGCGGAGCGCCCGCTCCCAGGCCTCTTGGGCCGCCTGGGTCTTGCCCAGTTGCAGGTAAACGTGGCCCAGGTGCTCTTGAATTGTGGGGTCGCCGGTGATGAGACGCGCCGCATTCACCAGATTCGGTTCGGCGAGGTCGAACCGGCTCATCTTGTAATACGCCCATCCCAGACTGTCGAGATAGGCGCCGTTGTTCGGTTCAATCTCCAGCGCCTTCTGGATGTATTTCACGGATTCGTCGAGCCTCACACCGCGGTCCGCCAGCATGTAGCCCAGGTAATTGCACGCCGCGGCGTTCAGCGGATTCGACGCCAGAACCTGGCGGAACTGCTCCTCCGCCAGATCGTACTTCCGTTGCCGCTCGTAGACGGAGCCCAGAACGAAGTGGGGGTACTCCTGATCGTCCGGCTTGGTGCTCAGTTCCAAAGCCTTGCGCGCGCTCTCTTCGGCGGCTGGAAATTGCTTCCCTTGAGAGTAAACCTGCGCCAGGGTCAGATAGATTTCCCGGTCGGCGGAGGAGTCTTTCACCATGGCTTTCAATTGCTGAATCGCTTCCGCGGTGCGCCCGCTCTCCCCCAGCAACGTCGCGAGAAGAATACTCAACGAACGCTCATTGGGATACTTCTTGACGGCCGCTTCAGCCGCCTCCAGAGCCTTTTGGGGCTGGCGGCTCAAGCGCAGAGTCTCGATGATCAAACCTTCGGCGCGCGCCTCGTGGTCCGCCCCCAGCGCCTTGACCTGCTGGAAGACTTCCATCGCCTGAGGGAATTTCTCCTGGGCGCGATAAATCAACCCCAGCCGCTCCATAAAGACGGCGCGATTGACGGCCTCGCCCGGCGCGTACTTGCCATCGGGACGCTCGGATTGCTTCAACAACGCCTGGAGGAGCTGAACCGCTTTGTCCTCGTTGCCCGCGGCGTCTTCGAGAAGGACTTGCTGGTAAGCAACTTCCAGTTGGGCAGAGCTGTCGGACATCAGACTCCGGGCCTTCTCCAGCTCTTGCCGCGCCTGATCGAACTTGCCCTCTTGCCGGTCGATCTGCCCAAGGCGCAAGTAGGTGGGACCGTCCTGGGGCTCCAGCTTGATAATCTTCTGCAGCTCCGTCCGGGCCGCCGCGAATTTCCCTGCCCCGGCCAGGGCTTCGGCGTAAGCACGCCGCACATCCTGGTTCTCCGGACTTTGTGCGAGTAACTTCTCGTAAGTGGCGATGGCGTTGTCGTAATCGCGCGCCTGGGTATACGCGAAGGCCAGCATCGCCATGGTCCGTGCGTCTATCTCCGACTCAGGAATGCGTTTGAGCAGGTCCACCGCCTGATCGTAGTCGCCACTATCAAAGTAAAGCTGCGCCAGGCTGCCCAGGGCGCTCATGGAATCCGGGTCGGAGTTGAGCACTCTTCGATAGACTTCTTCCGCCTTATCGCGCTGGTTGTTCAGCGAGTAAAGACGCCCCAGTTTGAGGTCGTTGTCGGCGTCCTTGGGATCCAGCCGGCTCAAAGCCTCGAAGTGCTCGATGGCTTTGCGCAGGGTCTCTTTGGCCACCTTTTCCGGCTGGGATTCACTCAGGTTGCGGAAGTAGAGATTGGCAAGCAGACGGTGAGCGTCGATCTGGTCGGGATTGATCTTCAGGACGGCTTCCGCGTCGCGCACGGCATCGGCGATGCGCCCCATTCGCCAGTAAAGCTCGGCGAGTTCCACGCGCAGGAAGAGCGAGTCGGGATCGGCTTCCATGGCCTTCTTGTACTCGGCCACGGCCCGGTCAATGTAGTCGCTGCGATTGCTCATCCCAGCCAGCTCGCGATAGCGGCGGGCAAGCATGTAGTGGAAGTAGGCGGTCGAGTGGTCGGGCGTGGACGAGGACGTCTCCGTGGGCTGCGGTGCCGGCGCCGCCGGCTCCTGGCTCGCTCCGGCGCCCGCCGCCAAAAACAAAAAGAGGCCAAACCCAGCCCCCATCAGAATCCCTGCTTTTCTCATGTTCCTCTCTGCCCAGCACGTGGAACTCATAGCATTATCGCACACGGCTGAGGGGCTGTCAAAATCAGGCCGCCCACGCACCGCACCGCCCCCCATAGCCGCATCATGATTAGGATGCGCCTTGTCAGAAAGAGGATTGCTCGCATCACGAAATCAGGCGCACTTTACGGCCGCTTTGCCCAGGAACTCCGCCGCGTCGCCCAGCTCTTCCTCGATGCGCAGCAACTGGTTGTACTTGGCAATGCGGTCGGTGCGGCTGGCCGAGCCCGTCTTGATCTGGCCGGTCGCAAGGCCCACGGTGAAGTCGGCAATGAAGGCGTCTTCGGTTTCGCCCGAGCGGTGAGAGACGACGGCGGTGTAACCGTGCCGGCGCCCCAGCTCGATGGCCGCGATGGTTTCCGTCACCGTGCCGATCTGGTTGAGCTTGATCAGAATCGAGTTGGCGATCCCTTCTTCGATGCCCCGCGCCAGCCGGTCCGTGTTGGTCACAAAAATGTCGTCGCCGACTAGTTGAATCTTGTCGCCGAGTTGCTGCGTCAGGATCTTCCAGCCATCCCAATCGTCCTGCGCCAAACCGTCCTCGATCGAGATGATGGGATACTGCCGTACCCAGTCGGTGTAGAGCTTGACCATCTCCTCTGCCGACTTCTTGGACTTGTCCGACTTGAAGAAAACGTATTTGCCATCCTGATACATCTCGCTCGCCGCCGGGTCGAGCGAAATAAAGATGTCGTGGCCGGGCGAGTAACCTGCCTTCTCGATGGCTTCCAGAATCAGTTCCACCGCTTCAACGTTGGACTTCAGGGCCGGTGCGAAGCCTCCCTCATCCCCGACCGAGGTGCTGTAGCCTTTGTCTTTGAGAACTTTCTTGAGCGTGTGGAAGGTCTCGACCCCCATCCGCAATGCCGTCGCAAAGCTTTCTGCGCCAACCGGCATGATCATGAACTCCTGAAAGTCCACGGTATTGTCGGCGTGCACGCCGCCGTTCAGGATGTTCATCATGGGCACAGGCAGCCGACGCGCCTGCAACCCGCCAAGGTAGCGGTAAAGCGGCATATGCGCGGAGCGCGCCGCAGCGCGGCAGACTGCCATCGAAACCGCCAGGATGGCGTTGGCGCCGAGGTTGCCCTTGTTGGGTGTGCCATCCAGCTCAATCATCCGGCGATCGATCAAGGACTGCTCGCTCGCCTCGCGCCCGCCCAGCTCGTGCGCGATCTCCACGTTGATGTGTTCCACGGCCTGCAAGACGCCCTTGCCGAGATAGCGGCGCTTGTCGCCGTCGCGCAATTCCAGCGCCTCGTGCTCGCCCGTCGATGCCCCCGAGGGCACGGCGGCGCGGCCAAACGCGCCGTCGCGCAGGTGCACGTCGGCCTCCACCGTCGGATTGCCGCGCGAATCCAGAACTTCACGACCTACGATCAGATCAATTTCCGCCATTAGAATGACTCCCGTTTGAGATATAGAAACCAGGAATTTTATCACAGCGCGGAGCCACCGCGTGGGGATTCGCAGCGGCCCCGACACCATGTCCGGCCGTCACGCTGTTTGCATTCCAGCATTGCCGGGCGATAATGACCCTGTCGCGCGATGGCGGAACGCCGCTGCCCCAGTGGGGCGCAGAAGGCTCAGGTTGGAGGTCGTCATGAAGAAGGTTGGGAAGTTCATCCTCTGGATGATTGGCATCGTGCTGGTGCTCGAGATTGTGGTGATCACGGTGGGATATTTCTCAAAGCGTATCGGACAGGACACGGTGCTGACGCTTCGTCTGGAAGGGGAGATCGCCGAGCAGGCGCCCGGTGACGGCCTCGCGTCGATCCTGGGCGGCCCCCAGAATACCGTCACGGAAGTTGTGGAAGCCCTGGACCGCGCCAGTCGCGATGCACGAATCACCGGGCTCGAACTGCGCGTCGTCGATCCGGCGCTGGGCATGGCCAACCTTCAGGAAATTCGGCAGAAGATCCGCGAGTTCAACCGGGCGGGCAAGTTCAGTGTCGCCTATCTGGAATACGGGACCAACCGCACCTACTACCTCGCCTCCGCCTGCAAGACCGTGGTGCTGCTGCCGACTTCGCTCCTGCATCTGCACGGGCTGATGGCATCCTCCACTTTCCTGCGCGGCACCTTCGATAAACTCGGCATTTACCCCGACTTCTACCACATCGGCGATTACAAGAACGCCTCCAACATCTTCACCGAGAAGAAATACACACCCGCGCACCGCGAAGCCACCCAGGCGCTTCTTGATGATTTCTCCGGCCAGTTCGCGCAAGGCGTGGCAGAATCGCGCAACATGAAAGCCGATGACGTGGCAGCGCTGATTGCCAAAGGGCCCTTTACGGCTCCCGAAGCGCTTTCCTCCAAGCTCGTGGACCGCGTCTCCTACGCCGACGAGGTGCGCGAGCTGGTCAAGCAGAAGAATCACGGGAGCGACAGCCGCCTGAGCGTGGCCGAATACTTCCGCCGTACCGAGCGGAAGGGGCGCTCGAAGCTGGCGGTCATCTACGCCACGGGCGATATCCTGCCCGGCCGCAGCAGCCGCAGCCCCTGGGGCGGAACGATGATGGGCTCCGACACGATCGCCGAGCAATTCAAGCGCGCGCGGGAAGACTCTTCCGTGAAGGCGGTCGTCCTGCGTGTCGATTCACCCGGCGGCGTGGCTTTCGCTTCCGAGGCGATGCGCCGGGAACTCCTGCTCACCAAGCGCGAGAAGCCCGTCGTGGTTTCCATGTCGGACGTCGCCGCGTCCGGCGGCTATTGGATTGCCATGTCCGCCAACAAGATTGTCGCCGAGCCGGGAACGATTACCGGCTCCATCGGCGTGCTCACAGGAAAGCTCAACCTCCTGGGGCTTTACGAGAAGCTCGGCCTGAGCAAGGACCAGATCGCCACCACGGACAACTCCACGATCGATTATCCCTTTCAGAATTTCACGCCCGGGCAGCGCGAATCGATTCTGAAATACATGCATGAAATCTACGGCAACTTTCTCCAGGGGGTCGCGGAGGGGCGCAAGATGAACGTGGCGGCCGTCGACAAGATCGCCCAGGGCCGCGTCTGGAGCGGCGCACGCGCCAAGCAACTCGGCCTCGTCGATGAACTCGGCGGTATGGACACGGCCATCGCCGCAGCCAAGAACCTCGCCAAGATTCCTGCGGGCGAGCAAGTCGCTCTCGTCTATCTCCCCCCGCCGAGGGGATTGGTGGAGAAAATCCGCGACCTTGTGGACGGTGCGAGCGTCATGACCCCGAGCGTTGCCGCCCTGCGCTGGATGGAGAGGATAGAAGCCCTGGCCCGCATCCCCGCCTGGACGGTGCTGCCGGCGGTGCCGGAAATACAGTGACGAGAGTCGGGTTACGGGACTCCCGAGTCCCGTTCACTACTCCGGCTCTTCAAACATTCGCTGCTCGGGGACAACCACCACAATGCCGGTTTCCGTGACGTGGTATTTCTTGCGGTCGGCTTCCAGGTCGTACCCGATTTCGGTGCTCTCAGGGATATCCATGTGGCGGTCGATGATAGCGCGGCGGATGCGCGAATAGCGGCCGATGCTGACGTGGGAGAAAAGGATGGAGCTCTCGATTTCGGTGTAGCTGTTGACGCGGACGTCGGGGGAGAGCACGGAATTGGTGACGCGCCCGCCGGAAATGATGCAGCCGGAGGAGACGATGGAATCCACGGCAATTCCCATGCGCCGGCCTTGCTGGGCGAAGACGAACTTCGCGGGCGGATATTGTCGCTGGTAAGTGCGGATGGGCCAGTGGAAATCATAGAGGTTGAAGACCGGCGACACGGAGACCAGCTCCATGTTGGCCTCGTAATAAGCCTCGATGGTCCCGATATCGCGCCAGTACTGCGCGTCCTTCTCGTTTTCGTCATGAAACTTGTAGGAGAAAACCCGCGCCTTATCGATGAGTTTGGGGATGATGTTCTTGCCAAAATCGTGGTTGGAGTTGGCATCCTCGGCGTCCTCGATCAGCGCCTGGATGAGCAGTTCGCGATTGAAGCAGTAGATCCCCATCGACGCGAGAACTTTCTGGGGATTGTCGGGCGAGGGTTTGGGATTCTGGGGTTTCTCCTCCCAGCCGACGAAGCGGTGGTTTCTATCCACCTCGCACACCCCGAAGCGCGAAGCTTCCGAGATGTCAAACTCCAGTGTTCCGATCGTGACGTCCGCGCCGGCATCGATGTGCTGCTGAAGCATCAACTGATAGTTCATCTTGTAAACGTGGTCGCCGGCAAGAATCAGCACATACTTGCAGGGCTCGCTGCCGATGGAATAGAGGTTTTGAAAAATGGCGTCGGCGGTGCCGCGATACCAGTACTCCCCCACGCGCATCTGGGGGGGCAGAACCTGGACGAATTCGCCCAGTTCGCCGGGCAACACCGACCACCCTTCGCGGATATGGCGATTGAGCGAGAGCGCCTTGTACTGGGTGATGACGAAGATGCGCCGCAGGTCGGAATTAATGCAGTTCGACAGCGGGATGTCCACGATGCGGTAGATGCCGCCAAATGGGACGGCGGGCTTGGCGCGATCGCGCGTGAGAGGCATCAGGCGCTCGCCTGCGCCCCCCGCCAGCAGACAGACCAGTGTGTCGCGATTCGCGGCAAAGTAAGTCATGGGCGCCCATCCCTCAAGCTGCGTTCCCCCGCTTCCATCACCCCTCTGCCCCGCGGTGGGAAACTCCCTCCTCGTGACTGGAAGGGAGATTATAACAAATGCCCATTCCCATGCGGGTGAACTTTCCTCCCCTCTCCCTTCTTGACTATTGCCCTCGGGGAGCGTCAGACTGCCCCGAGCACACGAAGGGAGCCCCACCATGATCAGGATTTTGGTTGCCCTGCTGTTTTCCGTTTCATCCGTTCTTGCCCAGGACTATTCCCAACTGCGCGTCATCGCGTTTGGAGCTCACCCCGACGATTGTGATGGCAAGGCAGGCGGGCTCGCCGCCAAATACGCCGCCGCCGGGCATAAGGTGAAGTTCGTCGCCGTCACCAACGGCGACGCCGGCCATCACGAGCAGGGCGGCGGGATTCTAGCCAAGCGCCGGCGCGCGGAAGCGCAGGAGGCCGGACGCCGCATCGGGGTCGAGTACGACGTCCTCGACAATCACGACGGCGAACTGCTGCCCACGCTGGAAGTGCGTCGCCAGATCATCCGCAAGATCCGCGAATGGCAGGCGGATATCGTCCTCGGCCCACGCCCCAACGACTATCACCCTGACCACCGTTATACCGGGGTGCTGGTCCAAGACGCCGCCTTCATGGTCACCGTGCCCAATATCCTTCCGGAGGTGCCGGCGCTGCGCAAGAACCCCGTCTTCCTTTACTTCTCCGACAGCTTCACCCGTCCGCAGCCGTTCCGGGCAGACATCGTGGTGAGCATCGACGACGTGTTCGAGAAGAAAATCGACATGCTGGATGCCCACGTTTCCCAAATGTACGAATGGCTGCCCTGGCACGACGGCAAGCTCGCGGAGGTGCCCAAGTCGACGCTGGCGCGCAAGGAGTGGCTCGCGCGAGAGCGGCCGAGCCGCGTCGCGCAGGAGTGGAAGGCGGCGGCAGAGAAATGGTACGGGGCGAAAGCCGCCGGCATTCAGCACGCCGAGGCGTTCGAAATCGCCGAATACGGCCGCCGGCCGGATGATGTCGAGATCAAGAAGCTCTTTCCCTTTTTTGCATCGAATTGAAAGCGCGCAGTTGAATTCGCCGGCCTGAATTGGTAGGGTTAGCCGCTCGATCGGTTCAGAAAGGAACTCTCATGCGAAAAATGCTTTGGATCGTCTGCGCCCTGATTCTGATGGGCGCCTGCACGCGGAAGGAACAGCCGGAGCAGAGTCAGCCAGCGACTCAGCCCGAGGCAGCAGCGCCCGCGCCGGCCACTCCGGCGCCGGCTGAAGCGGCAAAACCCGCCGAGCCTGCTCCAACCAAAACCGCCCCCGCCGCCAAACCCATCACCACGGCCTCAGGACTTAAGTACCAGGACCTACTGGAGGGCAAGGGGCCCTCGCCCAAACCCGGCAGCCACGTGATGGTGCATTACACCGGCTGGCTGACCAACGGCACGAAGTTTGACAGCTCGTTGGACCGCAATCAGCCGTTCGCCTTCACGCTCGGCCGCGGCGAGGTCATCAAGGGCTGGGACGAAGGTGTCGCATCGATGCGCGTGGGCGGGAAACGCAAGTTGACGATTCCCCCCGGGCTCGGTTACGGAAGCCGCGG
>JBEKUI010000013.1:0-34158 GCA_049515175.1 Terriglobia bacterium | reverse complement strand
AAACAGGGTGCCACTCAGGGCGGTTAAGATATCGACGCTCATTACGAGGGGCGGTTCTACTCCTATAACGGGCCCACGTCAGCATCAAATCACGAGATTACCGTCCAATTTTCAGCTAAACCATTAATCACCAACGGGAAGTTTTGAATCTGTGCCCTCAGCCAAGTCCGCTTACGATTCACTGAAATCGATCATGATGGGTCGAGTCCGGAAGCCGCGAGTCTTGATGGCGCAATACACGAATCCCGCCATGAACCAGACTCCCCCCACGACTTTTGCGGGCACTTTAAGGCCCAACCAGATCCAAAGACAAAACAAGAAGCCGACCAAGGGCATCACAACGTCGGCAAGCCAACGGCGCTTGCGGCCCGATTGCTGCACAATGGTGAATTGCCAGAAGGTGGCCAGGTTTACCCCCATAAAGGCCAGGAAGGCGCCGAAATTCAGAATCTCACCAGCCTGTTCGTAGCTGATGAACAGCGTGCCGATATACGCCACGATTGCGATCAGCCAAATGTTTCGCGTTGGGGTGTTGCTTTTTGGGTCGAGATAAGCAAAGAGCTTCCGCGGGACCACGTTATCGCGGCCCATGCCAAAGAGTAGCCGAGCCGCCCCCACCTGCCCGGTCAGGCCGGCTCCGAGGCAGGCAAGGATTAGGACAATTCCCAAGGCTTGGAAAAGCATTGGTCCGCCCACACGCCGGGTTACATCCATGAAAGCTGTTTCAGTGTTTGTGAACGTTGTGTAGTCGGGCCAGACTCTCTGGCCAAGGTAAATCTGCAGTCCTCCCGCAACGCCCGTAAAGAGACAAACCGAGACGGTGGCCAGCATGACGTTGCGCTTGGGATTCTCCACATCCTCAGCCAGGGTGGTGACGCCGTCGAATCCGATATACGTCAGCGCGGCATAAGAAGTGGCCGTCCAGATCACCCGAGGATCAAAAGTCTTGGGGTTGTAAAAAGGCTGCGTGGAGAAAACCCCATGCCATCCCTGCAAATGAAAAAGGTATCGAATTGCCAGCAGGATGAAGATTCCGATCACCGTACACATGACAGTCAGGAGAATGACGTTGGCGCGCGCGGTGGCCCGGATGCCACGTAGATTTAACAGGGTCATGAGTCCGATGCAGAACGCCGCCAGGAGTGCGTAAGGAATGTACGGGAAGAACCTCTGGATGGTCAGTGCTCCATAAACACCGTTCAGGAGCGGTTGGATCAGGTAGTCAAGAAACATGGCCCAGCCGGTGAGGAAGCCGAGGTGGGGGTTGAGTCCACGCCCGACGTAAGTGTAGGCGGAACCCGCAGAGGGGTAGAGTGTCGCCATCCGTCCGTAGCTCACGGCCGTGAGCATCATGGCGATCATGGCGATGAGAATCGTGGTGACAAAGTGGCCGTGGGAAAGTTGCTGTGCCACGCCGAACATCGGCACCGGCGCGATGGGCATGATCAGCACGATGCCATAGAAGATCAAATCCCACAGCGTGAGGACCCGACGCAGGCGCGGTACCGCACTGGCTGAATTCGTTTGAGCTTGAATCGAAGGCTCTGCCACAAGAGTCTCCCGAGTTTGAACGTCAAAGCGGTTCGGATCCTACAAGACTCGCCACCCAAGGTCTATGACGGTCGTCTTGGACGCGCACTCCTGCAGCACACAAGCGTCTGCGGAGTCGCATTCCGTCCAGGATTAATCCGCCGGTGCGTAAACATCCCTCATTATGTTGTAGGAGGCAGTCCAATCCCGAAACCACCACTCACGACCACGGCTGAACCTGTCATGAACGAAGCGTCATCGCTGGCGAGGAAGACCGCAAGGCGGCCGACCTCCTCGGGTTGCCCAATCCGCCAGAGCGCATGGAGCTTGCCGGCTGTCGCTCGGGCTTCCGCAGGATTCGGTTGGACCTCAAAGTATTCCCAGGCCAGCCCCGCGTCGATGTATCCGGGACAAATGCAATTGACCCGAATTCCTTCCTTGCCGTGATCAATTGCCATGGCTTTGGTCAGCGCAATGATCGCGCCTTTGGTTGCGCAGTATCCCGCACACATCGGTTCAACGAAAAAGCCATTGACCGACGCCATGTTTACAATACAACCCTTTGACTTTCTGAGATGGGGCATGAAAAACTTCGAACAGAGAAATACTCCTCCAAGGTTGATAGCTATTTCGCGGTTCCACTCCTCGACCGTGGTGTCTGGTACTGTCTTGTTGACCTGAATGGCTGCATTGTTAAAGAGCACATTGATTCGTCCGAAGGAGTTCAGGCTTTGGTCAACGAGGGCTTGCACCGATTCGGATGCTGATACGTCCGTCTTGACCGCGAGTGCGACGCCCCCCGCGGTTTCAATCTGCTTCACCGTCTCCTGCGCGCCGGCCAAGTTAATGTCAGCAACAACCACTCGGGCGCCTTCCTTGGCAAACTCCTTGGCACTCGCACGGCCGATTCCGGAGGCAGATCCCGTAATAACGGCAACTCGATCCTTAAGTTTCATGCCATATCTCCTGTTCGTATGATGTGCTAATGAAACAGGTGAGCCCTTGAAGTGCTGACCGTCACAGCCGTCCCAAGGCGTCCTCCAATGTTTCCGGTTTGTGATATAGGGTGGCTCTCACTTCCACCGAAAACTCCTCACCCGGCCTCAGGCACCGGCTGGTCTTCTGCTCGTGGGCTTGCGCAAGATTCACGGGAACGCTCGTCCAAGGCTCGACGATAACATGATGAAGACCGCGCCATCCGCCATAGTTCAGCCAGAGCCACAGGCAGGGACATTGGTCGAGCGGGAATCTCACCAGAAACCCCTCGCCTGATTCGGCGTCCTCAATGGCGTACCACCCATCCTCAAGATCAATGGCGTAGTGGCCAAAGCAGAGATTCGCGTCGATTCCCTGGACCTTGTCCATCGCAATCCGGGCCGACTTTGTCTCCAAAATTGGCCAATCGTAGCGCTGTCCAACATGACCCAGGGCAAGGTCGTTGCACTGCGCTGCAATACCGTGCCTTGCGGGGATATGCAAAATCGTGTGGTCGGTGATCGAGACCGCAGGGTGTGTCCCCCAGAGGAAGTCCACATTCATAGGCCCCAGGTTTACAATCTTGTAGTGCATCCGAACGACGGGAGCCTGCCCCTCGATCGTCACCGTCTTAACTGCGCTGACCGGGCTGATAGGCCCAAAGGTCGAAAGTCGCGCAACGGCGCTGCCACCCTGGCGGCCCGTTGAATCTACCTTCCATCGCAACGACCGTAACTCCCCCAGGCTGGGGTAACGCTGTCCCCGAAACACGCACTCATCGCAGGTGGGGAAAGCGTCATCCCAACCTCCACACCAGTAGTTGTCGAATCCACTTTCGATCGGATAGGTCTGAGGAAGAATCCTGGGGTTATGCCACAGGATATTCTTGCCGGTTGGTTTCCAGACCAAGTCGTAGATCTTGGCTCCCACCCCGGGAAGGATGCTTACCTTGAGCCATTTGTTCTCAAGTTGAATAGCAGGCAGGCCGTGGATTCTGGCCCTCCTGCTCACCCGAGCTGACATAACAGTTGCCACCTGCTCAGAGCCTAAGGCTGGCCATAGGCCTGGAGAAGTCTGGTCCGGCAGGGGAAAAGACACACCCGAAAAACCCCAACCGTCTGGATCGGCAATGTAACCTCGATTTCGTTTTCTCCGCCGGGTTTTGGTCTCTTCAGCAAGATCGACCAATCACCACCGCGTGAAACCCTTGACCTGGTCGCGTTCGGAAAACGCGATCCCCTCCGTTAAAAAGGCCCTCAATGATGCGTGGGATCCCGGGATGGATCGAACCCCGGTTCAGGGCTTTCCGCGGTCTTTTGCTCTTCACCGGTCAATTCAATGAGCCGCCGTGCTTTCTCATAAGTGCGTTCGGATTTCTTCTTCGCCAACTCTTCGAACTCCGCCATTTCAAGCTTGGCCTCATCGTTGCGCCCGAGCAGGCGGTACGCACGAGAGAGATGGTAGTGCACCGAGTCTTCTTCAGGAGCGAGCTTCACGACGCGTCGGAATTGCTCGACGGCTTCTTCGCTCTCTCCAAGGCGAGCCAGGGCGCGCCCATAGGCAAGCGAAGCCTGCGGGAGGTCGGGACGCAGAGTCACCGAACGCTCCAAGTATTCCGCCGCTTTGCGAGGGTCAGTGCGAAGAGCGATTTCTCCCAGTTTCCAGAGCGCCAGGGCATCGTTCGGACTGATGTCCAATTCCGCCTTGAACTCCTGGGCGGCTTCCGCGAACTTACCCTCCTTCGTCAGAGCGCTTCCCAGGGCGTAATGCATCCCCACCCCCTTGGGATTCAATCGCAGGGCATGCTGATAGTCCCGAATGGCGGATTGATTGTCGCCGCGGGCTTCCGCCTCCTGGGCCAGCAACAACCAGAGCTGGTAAGAGTCCGGCGCAGCTCTGCTGAGACGGCTTACATCGCCCAGCATGAGCTTCAAATGGGCCATGCTGAGGTTGTAGAGCACATCGGGATCATCCGGCTTCAGCTTGGCGAGCTTTTCCAGGGTCTCTGCTGCGCCGACGTAGTCGTGAGCTTGAATCTGTGATTTCCCCAGGTAGAAAAGCGCATTGGTATCGCTGGAACTCAGGCGGATCGCTGTCCGGAAGCTTTCTATGGCCTTTTGCGATTCGTAGAGTTCGTAGTAGGACAGCCCCAGCATGAAATACGCGGGTGCCAAGTGGGGGGAAAGCTTCACCGTCTTTTCGAGCACACCGACCGCATCCCCATACTTACGCTCCGAGAAGTAAGTAATTCCCAAATTGTGGTAAGCATTCGGAAGGTCCGGAGCGAGACGGATCACCTCAAGATACTTCTGCTCAGCGAGCTGGAGGTCACCACGCGTCTTCGCGGCCTGGGCTTCTTCAAATAGCCGCCGAGCCTCAGCTTGGTTGTCGGTGGGAACTGCCGCCGGCACGCTGGGGCCGGGGAGAAGGCAAAAGACGATGAGAACCGACCCCAGTCGTCCAGCTTTGTAGCCGGGGAAAACCAATCCGTGTTTGGAAACGTCGGTCCTGGGCATCAGGCTTACCGGCGTGAAGGATAGATCGATGCCCCTTGGGCTCGTCAAGGATCGCCTGCCAACACCCGGCGACTTCAGTCGCTTTTGTTCCTGGCACCCACCAGAGTGAATACGACCTCGTCGGGCAAGTCGATTTGGGCGACGCCACCTTGAACCTTCACGATGTTTGTCTTCACGCAATTCACAGTTCGCGTCGTGGTGTATAAATCCCACGACGTGGGTACCCCTTCGCCCTCAGGCAGAACAACCTCGACGCGGTTCGGACCTCCCTCTTTGACTCCGACGATAACGAGCGAATTTGTGGTCAAGTCGCGGAATGCGGAGACCGTGATGCCGGCCACATCGGTTTGCGCGGCAACTCTCTGCGAGCCGGGGGGCACAAAGTGGTACAGCTGCCGGGTAGCGAAATAACTCTTCTTGGGCGAATAGACATGGCTGGCGCTGCGGAACAACCCATAGTAGCACAGCCGCTTGGCGCACTCCTCATAATCATCGAACGCGTCGAAATAGAAGAGGGCACTGGCGCCTTGATTGAGGGCCGTCAGGGCGCGCCGGTTGGCGGCCAGTGAAAACTTCTTCCACTGGTTCTCAAAGGTCTTGTCCTGGTCGTTGAGGTCGCCGTATTCCGTGAGCCATACGGGGACTTGGGAATACTTGCTGGCTTTCACGCGCTCGACCTGCGGTCCTACGGAATCCTCGCCGTAGGTGTGGAAGACGAAGGCTCCCACCTGCTTCATCAAATCATCGTCTTTCAGGATCGGGTCGGTGTAGTTATTGGTGATGACGGCGTTGTCGGCGACGGCCAGCCGGACATCTCCCAGCCCTTCTTTCTTCAGCAGCCGCGCCACGGCATCCAGAACCTTGGGAGTTTCATCGGGATCGATTCGCGGGCCCTCCGGCGGGTAGCAATCCGTCTCGTTGAACGGGCTGAAGAATTCGAAATCGATGTGCGCCTGGATGCGCGCGTACTCCGCCATGGAGACAACTTCTTCGGCGAACTCATCGTACATGGCGGGACTCAAGTGCCCTTGCAAGCTGGGCGGAACATTCCCTTGACACACTTTGTGCCGGGGCGGAGGCACTTTGTCATCCGTCATCCAACCCGGAACCGGCCCCATGAGCGCAATCATCGGGCGGATGCCCTTGGAGTTCAGGTAACGCAGCCCGTTCCAGGTCGCCTCGAATATCGGCGTGGAGTAGCGGTCGTTGTAGTACTCCCAGTTCATGACATTCGGATCGGCATTGTCGTTGACGACTTCCCAGTCGCTGTAAACAAGGTACGCGACCACCCGGAAAAACTTCGCCCCCAGGTCGTCGATCAGCATGTCGAACATCGCCTTCTGATCGTCCCGAAAATAGGGGCCGGTATAATTGACCCCAAAACCTTCGATCGTTTGGTAGCGTTTGTGAGGATCCACAACGATGCGCGCTGCGGGTTCCTTTCCTTGCGCCAAGAGTCTGGGGCTCGGCAACAACAGTAGAAATATGGCTGCAAAATGCAGATGTCTGGGTCTCATAGGCGAACCACCTTTAGTGACGTCCTTCGTTTTTCTCTTCAAAGTTGTCGGAGTGCATTCCGGCCCCGAAGTGTCAATGTATGATGACCCGACCCGTCCGCGTGTTTCGGATAGTCACCGCAAAATCTCCCTTCCCGACGAGTTCCCTCACCGTGTAGCCCTCCGCATTCAGGTCAGAACGCAGAGGGAGTTTGGCGCCGTTCACAGTGATACGGGTTGGGCGGAAAGCCAGCCGAAGATACTCCGTTCCTGCCCCATCGGTCGGAGTGTATTGTATTTTTCTCGGGGCATAGGAAACGTCCTTGAGCACTGCCTCGGAATAGAGGATATGGTTCTCCCGAGGTGGAGCCCATTCGGGAACTGCCGCAAAGGCATGGTAGAACATCCTGGGGCACTCACCGTAGCAATCCGACCACCAGTTCGATACGTCTTTGCTCACCGGACTTTCAAACGCCTGGCCCACAGGATTATTGCAGTACGTCACCCAGTTCAAAGAACGGTAAGCTTTCTCTTTATAGACTTCATCACCCGAAACGGCGTACCAGCGGGCACACTCTGCGGCATAGCGCGCAGTCTGATAGTCCATCTTGACGAGAAACCCGTCCTGCTCACCGACGATATTGGCTCCCCATTGGGTCGCAGGCTCACCGGGAGCGGAACGAAAAACAAAATTGTCTTCCGTCCACTTGATGAGTTTCGGCACGTCCGTCTTCCACTGGGGGTCCAACTCGGGATGATCGAGCAGCCATAGAGCAGCATTGCTAGCACTCATGTTGCTCTTGTACGTGTTGCTGTTGACGTCCGTATCCGTGTGACCGTCGGTCCAGTAGCCGGTCTGCATGGGATACTGCAGGATGAAATCCCTGGCTTTCGCACGCGCATCCTCATAGGCCTTCACATTACCAAGATTCGCTTTGATCAAATGGTCGAGGAGCCTGTAAGCGCCGGTCCAATTCGCGGCGTATTCCGCGGTAATCTTGCCCGAATCCATCACGACTCGATACGGCCAGACAGAATGCGCGGCGTCGCCCGCCCGGGCTTTGCTGGCCAGCGTATCGGCAACATTCGTGGCGGCGGTCAGAAATTTCCTGTCGCCGGTGTAGAGGTACAGCCGGTAATACGTCAATCCTATGTCACCCGCGTGGTCTACCTGCACCTCATGGAGAACGAGCTTCTTGCTGTTAGTGAAACCGCGAAATTCCATGTCGCCAGCGTTGGTCGTCGTGTAGGGAAAATTCGGCCATGAGAATGTCGATGGGCTTGTTCCATGATCAATCGTGTATTCCACGAACTTCGTCACGATGGCCATCACCGAGGGATCCCCGGTGTAGGCGTAATACAAACGCGCCGATTCAAACCAATTGGGGATTTTCTCCCCCACGTCATTCATCCAGGTGTCGGGTTCCAAGACTCCATTCTTATCCCGGAACGCGCAATAGAAGTAATACTTCGGATAGGATGATCTCGGAGGCGGGCCTGGGCATTGGGGAACTCTGGTCTTGATGAAGTTCCAACGCAGGCGAAGGAATTGGTCGTACGCATTTTCAATGGGCACAGACCACGGGATGATCTTGTTCTGACTGTCCAAGACCACCTTGTGACCGTTAAAGACGTCTTCTGCGAAAACCGGGGACAAACCCACTGTAAAGATCGCGCCAAATGCGATGCCGATCGTAAGAGCCCCGCTTAGGAAACCCAACCTGAACCATCTTCTGCCAGACATGACAGACCTCCCCACTTAGCGTTTCTTAATCATGGGACTATCCAGGCATAGGGTATCGATGCCGTTCCAGCCTGGGTCTGGAATGGCTAACGCGATGAAATCTGCGGGATGGAATCAGAAACAAAGGACTGAAAACAGATCCCCCGGGGGAAGTGCGATCCTCGCCGGGCCAGTGAATAACCAGATCAAACACCGCAGAAGAACCTACGCGGATTATCCACAAGGAAGGTGTCAATCTCCTTCTTGCTGAATCCGGATTTGAGTAGCATGGGGACCGCATCGGTCATCATATAGGCGTAAGTCCGCTTGTCGGCGTTGGGATCGAAATTGGGCGGCCCCGCACCTTCGAATACTTTCCTCCCGCTTTCCCAATGCCAGTTGCAGTCGATGGAGATGATAATCCGATTGGCAAAACCCGCGTCGCACAAAGAGCGTAAGAAATAAACCAAGTCGGGCCACTTGGTGTAGAACTCCTGGCCAAAGGTATCGACCTCCAGGTAGCCGCCCTCTCGGGCAATGGAAATTAACACGTCCCGCACCTGCTCGCGGGTTCGGGTGCCGTGAAGCATTGTATCCACATGACCCAACATAAGGCGACGAGGATTCGCGCCGGTTTGGACGAGCAAATCGAATTGTTCGCGTGAGTTGGAGCCATCGTGGGTGGCGATCGGAACGCCGGTCGCTTTTTGAACTCGGGCAGCGGCGCGAAAGACTTTTTTCTCCCAATCGGAAAGGGGACTCCTTTCCGAAGCTATCTTTATGATTCCAGCTCGAATCCTTGTTTCCTCGATGCCTTCGGTTACCTCCTTCCGCATCCTTTCTTCCATCTGTTTTTCATCGTCCATCTCCGCCAACGGCTTGGGGATCTTGGCACGCCGGTAAAAACCAGTCGACGGCACAATCTTGACGGACGTCCGTGTCGCAATCTGCGTATAGAGGTCGATAGGTCTATGGGGAGTCAAATCGACAAGCGTGTCAATCCCAACCCGAGCCGCGTCATTTAGTAGTGAGACAGCGAAGTCGACCGACTCCGCACGCAGGGCATCCGGGATCGGTGTGTAGCCGGGATCCTCGAGTCGCGGGCCTGCGAACCAAAGGATATGTTCGTGCATCAAAGTGGTCCCTAACGAATCACACCCGATAGGACCAGTCATCGTGGGGACCATGGTGGCTTTCGCCTTCTTGGCCCTGGGTAAGGCGGCGTCTAGCGCCGCAATCCCGGTCTGCGAAGCCAGACAGCAGAGTGCCGAGCCGGCCAGACAGCGGAAAGTAAAAGCCCGTCGCGAGATCGAGTGTGAAACGCCCGTCCTCTCAGATGCCTGGGACAAAGAGATCTCCTTCCCGCGAACCCAATCTATAGGAACATTCCTTCCGAGTTATGGAGTCCAAGGAAGCGCGCGTGTCCGCCTCCTCATTACACGTGGTTTTTGGACTGAGCCGAATCAACTTCGATCAAGGTGGGCGGGAGGCTCACCCTCCCGCCCGGGTAAATGGTAAGCGGGTGTGAAACGGCTCACCAGAAAAACTTCAACGCGAACTGCATTGACCTTGGGTCGGTCTGGACGTTTGTGATCCGTCCGAATGTGCAGCCTTCCTGATGTACGGCATCGGGCGAGCCACCTTCCGGAACTGGTAAGCAGAAGCTTGTATTCGGGAGGCCCAAATTCTGGTGGTTCAGAGCGTTGAAAACCTCCCAGCGGAACTGAAAGTACCTGCTCTCGGTGAGATGGAAATCCTTGGCCAGCGATGTGTCAACATTCCAGAAACCCGGTGAACGAAGGTTGGACATGCGAGGTCCCATGCTCCCAAAGAGGTAGGCACGCGGATCGTTGGGATCGTAGTTCGCCCAGAAGGTTTGGTCATTGCCAAACGCGGGCTCATAGGCAGCGGGATTGATCCAGTCAGCAATGCGTTGTTCTTTTGACCGGCCGCCCGAGAAACTGGGATTGCCAATCAGGTTGCACCGGTTCGTTATCTGATTACCGGGGCACGTGACGGGCAACGGCACGCCACTCTCAGCATTGAAGTTCCCGGTCAAGCTCCAGCCTCCAAAAACGCTGTTCACGATACCCTTTTGGTTTAGGAGAGGCTTTCCATGCCCAAAAGGCAGCTCGTAGGTTGCTGCAATGTTGAGCATTTGAGGGATATCGTCCGCGGCGATCGCCCGGTCAGCCTTTCGATTGTCCGGGTCTTGGAAGGCCCCGAAGAGTGCTCCGCTCAACTCGCCCCCGCGTCCGCCTATTTGTCCGGTCGCCCAATGAAGCGGGTCCGTTACCAGAATAGTCGGCAGGGAGGTTGCGCCGTTGGTGATCTTCTTGCTCCAAGTGTACGCGACTATAAAGTTAAGCCCGTGCGAATAGCGCTTCTGGAGCCGTAGATTCATCCCGTGATAGATGCTGGTTCCCTCGAAAGCGGTCTGGTTCTGCAGCTGATTGATGGCGCCGTAGAAGGGATAATCCTTCAGCATGATACTCAAAGGAAGAGTTACATTGCCTTCTCCGTCCGTCCCCGTGAAACCCAAGGGGGCATAGACCTGAGCCAGCATGTCGGCCGTCTTTCCCGAAAAGAATTGGCTAATCGGAGCATTCCCATCGATCGCCGTGCCGTACTTGATCAGGTCCTTCGTGTGAATGTAGTTGAACTGGCGGAAGGCCTCACCCATCAAGTGAGTTCCGTGCGTACCGGCATAACCAATGCTGATCATCATATTGCCCGGCAGTTCACGTTGAACCTCCAGCCCCCAACTCTGAACCATGGGGTCGCGAGGAGGTGGCGTGAAGAATTCGATGTGGCTGGCGCCAAGTAGCGGATCGCGTGAAGCAGCCGGGAACTGGCCGGTGTAGGGAGGGTTGGTCAACGGTGCTTTGTCGCTGGTGTCACTAAGCGGCCAAGCCACACATTCGCCGGCAACTCCACCGCACTGGGGATAAAAACTGCTATTCCATGATTGGGATATGGCCCAACCAGACATATTGTTCGAGGACTGGCCGGGAGCATTGATGGCGGCAAATGCGTTCGTATAGAAAATGTCGAAGCCACCCCGAATGATGGTCTTCCGATCCGCAAACGGCGTCCACGAGAAGTTAATCCGGGGAGCAAAACTGGTCTTGTTGGCGGGGGCAATATCGTGGCCGTTCGGGAGTTGTGGATCGCCTTCATAAATGAGCTTCCCCTTTAATCCTGTGACGTCATTGGGGCAACCCAAGCAGAAATTAGCCATGGGGTGGTTGCGGATTTTGAACAACCCATTGAGGTCATAGCGGAGACCCAGGTTGAGAGTGAATCGGGGCGTAATTCTGAAGTCGTCTTGCGCGTAGAACCCCCAATAGCGGAAGCGATTATAGGGCTTATTCTGGAGTCCCGTTGCCGAGTTGCGTCCGGCAGTCGCGACAGCACCCATCATGAATTGCTCGAAACCGCCCCCACCGAGTCCTGATGTGGGATCCTGAGCCAGCTCTCCGCCGAAATTGAAATAGGTGGGGTAAGGTCCCTCATAGACGGTGTGCTCTAGGCGGTATACAACCCCCGCCTTGAAAGTGTGTTTTCCGGACACCTTGGTGATGTTGTCGAGGATATTGTACGATTCGGCCGCCGTGATCATATTGACCCACTGGGTGGGGCCAAAATTGATCCACGCGCCGCCCGGCATCGACATGCCCCAGTTAGGAACGGGCATTTGTGGGTCCTGCGGGATGCGAATCGGGGCCAGAACTTTCTTGACCTCTGACTGGTCGGTGATGCTGTCCGGGTAACCCTGATTCGGATGGGAGTTAAGGAACTGGCGTGTAAAGCTGGCCCGAAACTCGTTGACGAGCGTCGGAGTGGCGGTATAAGTATTCCCGAGCCCGATGTCAGTGTTGCCAATATCCACCGGAAAGTTCGATCTCCATCCCGTAGCGTCGTTGGGAAATGTGGCTCCGGTCCATGGCACGCGGTAGTTGTTGTACTTGCCCGGACTGAAGAGCAATTCACCAAAATACTTGCTCTTGTCGCTCCATTGGTGATCAATCTTAAGCGAATAGTTCTGCTGATCGAGGCTGCTCCCGACCGCGCCCAGAAAGTTATCGCAGATTCTGGAAGCTCCTCCGCTCGCCATCGGGCAGCCGCTCAAGGGATCCAAATAGTTCGGCAAGGGGAATGACTGGATGAAGAACATTGCCGTTTTGTCTTGCATGTTGGTCGGGACTTGGGGGGAGAAATTGCATGTGGAAATACCTTGCGCGGCGCCGGCTTCCACCGAGGAGTTCAAGCACCCGTCGGCGCCAGAGGGATTGCCGGGAACTGGGGTGCCGAAGGCCGTCCGTTGGAACAGGCCCTGTGCGTCGGGTCCCACCGTGCTGTACGGATTCCAAAGGCCGTTTGCTACAACGTAGGGATCTTCGCTGAAGTCACCCGTCCGCTCCAATGCGGTGGGAACCGTAAAGACCTTGTTTCCCAGCAAGTGAAGAATGCTGTAATCCGCAGAGAAGAAGAAGAAGGTTCTGTTCTTGCCGTTGTAAAGATGAGGAATAACGACGGGCCCGCCCAGTGTTCCTCCGAAGTTGTTGAAGCGGAGTTGGCGGTCCTTGATTTTCTTCCCCTGGGCATCGATCGACGTGAAGGGGTTTCGGGCGTTGGTGGCTTCATTGCGAACGTATTCGTAAATGTTCCCGTGCAGCTTGTTCGTCCCTGACTTGAGAACTACATTGAATACCGCCCCGCCCGTCCTCCCGTATTCGGCAGCAAAAGCGCTAGTAATTGCCTGAAATTCCTGCACGGCGTCGGGGGAGGGGTTCACGGCGACGTTTTCCGCGAAACCCGAAAGGTTCAAGTTGCCGTCCAAATACCAGGCGTTGTCTCCACCCTGCCCACCGTTCACGGAAATCTCAGACCCGTAGGCATGCGTCGGGTCGGGAAAGGACCCGAATTCACTGCTGAAACCAAAGTTGCTTCCTGGCGGACCCGCCACATTGGTGACTCCAGGAAAAAGAAAAATGAGCTGCTGGATATCACGGCCCTGCAAGGGGACATTTTCGACGGTCCGGGTATCGACAGTGCTGCTGAAATTGGACGCTGCCGTCTCAAGAAGCGGTGTTTCAGCTCTGACCTCAATCGTTTGATGAGTGGCCCCGAGCGTCAGCTGAGCATCGACTTTGATGACCTGTCCGGCCGGGACCTCAACTCCCGTAAGGTCGACAGGCGCAAACCCAGGGCTGACAAAATGCACGAGGTACTTGCCCGGGACTAAGTCCACTGCCCTGTAGTATCCCGAGTTATTTGTCGTCGCGGGGGTCGTGACGCCGGTTTCGGTGTTGGTGACGTTGACCTCCACTCCCGGGATCACCGCACCTTGGGGGTCAGTGACGATCCCCTCGACCACCCCACGATTCAACTGACCATAGAGAGTCGATGACAAGGCCAGTAGGAGGAGTAACTGGAAAGCCCAGAAGATTGCTCGTCGCCCGCGCATTTTAACCTCCTTGGATCTCGGAAAACTGATCGCTTTCGCCCGGCATCCCTGTGCTGGAAACTTCGGCTTACCGAGAGCATCACCTTGTCCATTCCCAAGGGATTCCGACCCTTCTGTTGTTAGGCCCAGGTCCGTCTGGAAGGTTGATTCTCCTGTCGGCCCATACGAGCAGCCAGGGAGAACCCAAACACTTGCACTACCTCATTCGATTTCGATGCCAGCATACAAGGTGCGGCTGGCATGTCAAGCGGTATCCGGGAGACTGAGCGCAGAATGTTCAACAGGTTGAACGGTTTGTTCGGAGCCAAAACCCAGGGTGCGGTCAAGCTACCTGGCACTTTTCATCCGCCGGATGCTCCCAAAGTCCACGCAATCGCTCAGGACCGGCCTAGGAACCTTTTCGGACGTATACAGGTGGTCCCTGGACACCCGTCCAGGATTCGTTCACACGGTCCTGAACGACACAGGCTCAATACCCCAACGCTTTCCCGAGTCGGAGAGGCCAGTTCGTTGCCGGCGACTCGGGTTTTAATTGAAGAATTGATCACTTCCTCAAGACGAGGGTTGAAATCGACGGTCCGGGCATAGATGGACACCTCGGCGACTATGGACGCTGGTGCCGGGTGCCAGCAAGGAGGCAGGGCGGAGTGGACGGAGGATTCTCTATCCGTCGCAGACTCACATTGACTCCCCAGGGGTGCATGACCACTGTCGCCGGGCAAGAAGCTCAAGCTAAGACACATCGCGATGTCAAATGGGGTATGGGCGAAGTCGCCGTAGTGAGCGACACCTAGAAGTCCAAGCCATGGGTGGAGCTACAAGACAGCGTATTTGTCGTAGACTTCACGCAGCGTCTTACCTTCCTGGAGTTCTTTCCGCGAAAGGTTTTCTTTCTGTACCTTCTCCTGAGCACTAAGCAAAACAGCTTCTTCAACTTCCCTGGGCACAACGACGATGCCATCAAAGTCGGCGAAGATCAGGCTACCTGGCTGCACGAGTACTTCACCGCAACGAACGGGGACGTCGTACTCCGCCACGATTCCGCGCCCTTTCGAGTCGAGAGGCCGAATGCCGGTGTAATAGACAGGAAATCCCATTTCGATGATCTTGACGCAGTCCCGAATTTGGCTGTCACAGACACATCCCGCCGCCCCGTTTCTTCTTGCGACTGTAGTCATCAACTCTCCCCAAGGCGCATTGGTCCCACTGTAGTCCGTTGAATGCACTACAACGTCCCCAGCCTCCAGAGAATCCATTGCTTCGATCTCGAGTCCGTATGGGTCGTCTTCATGAACATGATCGGTTTCCATCCAACGGATAGTCCTCGCACGACCCACGAAACCGCAATCCTTCCTGTCCGGCAACAAGGGACGCAATCGTTGGTGCATGGCTTGATGGCGACAACCCAACTCATCCAAGATGTCGCATACGGCCGCTACGTAAAGGTTCTGCCGAACAAATGCAAAGACTTCATCATCGTTATGAGACATAAGGAACTCTCCATACTTGGCTATCGACTGGTCCTTCGAGCCGACCACGGAAAACGCGTCGGCCCTCCTTCGGCTCGTTGTGCACGAAGCTTCGGTTTCCTACCAACACCGTATCAAGTTGAATTTCCGAGCGCCCCCCATCTTTTGAATTACGTTCAGGGGATTGCGTTCATGACTCTTTCCGAGACTGGATTCACTTCGAACCAAGTCTGCTTTGTCCAGTCGGGTCCAGCGCCAAGAGGCACGTGTGTGCGGGCGATCACGCTTTCACTCTAAAAGCTGGACCTTCCTTCTCTAGGCAGTTTCCGGAGCGTACCAAGTCGCGTTGACATGTCAAGCGGTTTCTGGCAAAATCGTCCCACTCTGTTCAATAGGTTGAACGTTCCCGGAGAATGGACATTGATTGGCGAAAAGCCTTACTTAGTACCTTCCGTCGACCGGGTACTTGCCGTCCTGGAGCTTCTTGCAAGGTCCAGGCGGGGGTTTTCAATCTCAGAAATCAGCCGTAGCCTTTCCCTCCCTAAAAGCTCCACTTATTTGACCTTGTCCACTTTAGCGCATCGAGGATACTTGCAGAAGAACCCTCAAACCGGCAAGTACTACTTCGGCTTGAAGTTGGTCAGCTTGAGTCGGAGCATCCTGGAGAATTTGGACTTGCGCGAGGAAGCCAAACAACTCTTGATTTCACTGATGAAGGAGACCGCGCTAACTGTCCATCTGGCGGTCCTGGAGAGAAACGAGGCCGTCATCATCGATCGAGTCGAGCCTTCGGGGACAACCAAGATGGCGGATTGGATTGGCCGGGGGTTGGATGTGAATTGCAGCGGTGTGGGCAAAGCTCTGATCGCTTTCCTTCCAGAAAACGAGTTCAACCAGCAGATAAGCGCTAAGGCTTGGGCAAAGCATAACGAGAATACTATCGTCTCCATCCGGGCCCTGAAGCGCGAACTGGCAAAGGTCCGGGAGTCGGGTTACGCCTTGGATGACGAAGAAGACGAAATTGGTGTTAGGTGTATCGGCGCGCCGATATTTGGCAAGAAGGAACGTGTCGTGGCTGCGATCAGCGTTGCAGGAACCACGTCAGAAATTCCAATCGAGAGGGTTCCGACTCTGGCAGGAATGGTGAAGAAGGTCGCCGCGAACATTTCATCCCACTTGGCGTATGTTGAGAGCGTCCCGCCGGAATAGGGTTCGAATTGAAGAGATTAGACCAAATTTCGCAATGGGCTCTCCGAGTGTGGCAAGCCCTCGTATCCTAAACGGAATCGTTGAAGTCGAAATGCGATTGAGACGAGCCCACGCGACATCGGCCGCAATTTGTGTCCCGACTTTATTTCTCGAGATTCTTTTCCCACACTGTGGTCATAAGTAGAGAAAGGCAAGGATTTCGTTTTTCGTTCGTATTTCCTAAGCTAACCCACTAGCCTTGCGTGCCGAAGAGACGCCGGCAATGCACCCGCTCGGCTGCCATCTCGCGACGGAACATGTCTGGTGCATGCCAGCAATGAATTGCCCTTTGCGTTGTTGCCCGGCGGTGATAAAAGAATAGCCCCATGCGATCGATCGAGTGGAAATACCTGCGAGGGAGTGCCGCCGGCATTCTTCTTTTGATGGCGGGGGGTGGCATGCTCACCGCAGGCGATGAACAGCAATCGCATGTGAAGCGATTCGAGAATTCGGAGACGAAGCTCCAAGTCGCCTTGCAAGAAGCTACCTCGCGCCTGCAAGCGGATCCGCAGAACGTGCAGGCACACCTTGACCGGGGATCCACACGCCTCCGCCTGGGTCAACTTGGCGCGGCTCTTGACGACTTTCGGAGCGCTGTGTCGCTGAACCCTTCGTCAGCCGATGCGCAGGCCCACCTCTGTTTCGCGCTGTGGATGGCGGGCAGTCTCCAACCCGCTTTGGCCGCAGTGCGTGAAGCTCTGGCGCGCGATCCGGATAACCCCTCCGCGCTTCGTTATGCGGGCAGGCTTCTGTTACTTACCGGAGGCGACCGTCGGACCGCGATCCAATACCTCCAGCGGGCCGCCCTTCTGAAACCCGAGGAAGCGGATGTCCACTTTGACTTGCTGATGGCTTACCGTTCCGATGGAGACGCACCCCGCGCGTGGGCACAATTGCGCTTGTTGCATGCGACCTATCCCTCCGATAATGCACGAGTCCTCTACGTGGAGGGTCTGCTCGCCCAGGATCAGGGGCGCTCGGACTTCGCCATCGAACATTTTCGTCAAGCGGCGGCTACGGATCCGGGTCTGAGCGAGGCAAGAGATGCCCTCGCCAAGGCGCTCGTTGAGAACAGGCGCTGGGACGAAGCCCTTGCCGTGCTCGGTCCATTGACGAAGGACAATCCTCAATCCTTCCTGGCTGCGTACCTTTATGCACTAACACTCTATCAAGTGAAGGCCACACGCGAAGCGGAGGCTGAAGCTCGCCGCGCTGTAAATCTCGGCCCCGGGTCTTCCGATGCTTATGCGCTGTTAGGGGACATTCTGGCTCAAGAAGGACGACAAGCGGAAGCAAGAGATGCTCATCAGCGGGCGCGCGATCTCGACTCCGGCAACAGGGACGAAGTGAGAAAAAAAGACCAGTGAACTCCATCCCGAACAATATTGTGGTCTTGGGTAGAATGGTTCTCCTTTTTTCGATTCTAGAAGCCACCTCCATGCGGGGATATCCGCCACTGTGCCACCAGCGGACGGACGCTCCGCAGGCCACTGCCAGCGATCCCGCCACCTTGCTGGCTTTTATCGACTCCGCCTTCAAAACCCATAGAACTGAAGCGGCTGTCGCCGCAGCTAACGATCTGGCACGGCGGTTTCCGGATGACTCGCAAGTGTTGACCCGCCTGGCTACGGTGATGGCTGAACACTCACAGGACGAACGTGCTGCGGAACTTTTTGCGCGTGTAGATCTGCTGCACCCGCATTCCCCAAAGGTGTTATACAACCTGGGTGTAGCGGAATACCACCTCAAGCGTCTCAAGGATGCTGCGCACGCGCTGGCAGAATCTGCAGACTTGGACCCCGGGCCAGCTGATACGCATTTCGCCCTGGGGCTAATTGCCTCCGAGACCGGAGACCAGGAAAACGCTATTCTGGAATTCCGGCACGCGCTGGAGCGGGCGCCCAGTCGTGCTGACTGGTACGTGCTACTCGGTCAGGCGTACTCACAGGCGGCATTCTGGCAAGGGGCGGCGGAAGCCTACGAACATGCCATCCAGCTGGAGGTAAGAGGTGCGGGCCACTATCTGAATTTGGGAGATGCCCTGTTCCGGGCCAATCAGGTGAAGGCCGCAACCGAAGCCTTCGAGCGGGCAGCGCAGCTGGATCCGAACTTGCCTGAGATCAACTACCTCATCGGCTATGCGTACCGAACCCAAGGCGAGACCGACAAGGCTTATGAGTACTTCCGCCGGCAATTGACTCTAACACCTCAACACTTGGAATCCTTGGCCAACCTGGGGGCTATCGAGGTCGAAAGACAGCGCTGGAACGAAGCGGAGAATGATCTCCAGAAGGTTCTTCGAGAAGCACCCGATCATGCAGAAGCGAACTTTGCCCTGGGGTTGATGTACTCCAGACGTGGTGAGTATGAGCGCGCGGTTGAGGTGCTGCGCCGCGTATTGCGCCTCAGACCGGACCATCTGAAAGCCCAGTACGAGCTCTACATGATCTATGCTCGGACAAAGCAAAACGACCTGGCGCAGACAGCGTTGGCGGAGTGGAAGACCTTGGAGGCTTTAGACAGAGAAGTGCGTCGCGAACTGGCAAATCTCGAGCACGCTCGGGAGGCGCGTTACAGCCACTCTCCGCAAGCATCGGATCCTGATGAAGTGAAGAGTGTCGGGAGGGAATACTGAAGATGAGAATCACCAACGTCGAAGCGATTATTTTGCGTCTTCCGGTGAGACAGGCGGTTGCCGATGGCACGCAAGACGACCTGCTCATCCGCATCGAAACCGACGAAGGCATCACCGGCTACGGTGAGGTCGATACGTCACCGGAGGTGGGGAAGGCGGTTGTTAACGCAGAGATGTCGCACGGCACCTGCTACGGGCTCCGGGAGATCCTGGTAGGCCAAGACCCTTTTGATATCGAACAGATCTGGGAGTCGATGTACAGGAAGACGTTGTATTACGGGCGTCACGGAGCCGTCTTACATGCCATGAGCGGGGTCGATATGGCCCTCTGGGACATTCTGGGCAAAGCGTCACGGCAGCCGGTCCACAAGCTGCTGGGCGGAAGCTTCTGTGAGGATATTCGGGCATACGCAAGCATGTTGATGCCATCGACGGCTCAGGAAGTCCAAGAGAGTGTCCGACGTTACGTGGAACAGGGCTTTACGGCGGTGAAGCTGGGTTACGGGCCGCTCGGCTCCAGTGTGAAGAACGACGTGGCCTTGGCCGCTGCAGCAACGGAGGCAGCAGGTAAGGACGTAGAAGTCATGATCGACATCGGGCACGGATACACTTTGAAGATGGCCATGCAGGCAGCACGGGAATTTGAGCAATTGGGCATTTACTGGATGGAAGAACCGCTGCCCCCGGATGATTTCGAGGACTACCGCCGTCTTTGCGACTCGACTTCGCTGCGCATTGCTGCGGGTGAGCAGGACGTTGGACGTTGGGTCTTCCGTCGTCTCATCTGGTACTGCCGGCTGGATGTAATCCAGCCCGACATCTCGCGAGCGGGGGGACTCACGGAAGTCAAGAGGATCGCTTACATGGCACACGAGGCGAACCGGCCCTGCGTGCCGCACGCGTTTCGAACGGGCGTCCTTGTGGCAGCCTGCCTTCAGCTCATTGCCGCCATCCCCAACTCCTTATTCTTGGAATTCTCCGTGACCGAATCTGCTCTTCGTCGCGAGATACTGATGGAACCTTTTCGCGTCGTGGGAGGTAGAGTGGCCGTGCCCCAGAAGCCCGGGTTGGGGATTGAAATCAACGAATCGACTGTGAAGAAATATCGAATCTCCTAAGGGAAACGACCGACAAATCGGAGGGAAAGGCCCTCGCGCATTGAGATCTTGTCCCCTCTGAAGCCTATCCGAGTTTCGAAAAGCCAGGGTTGCGCTTGCTGACCACTATTGGGGGCGTTCCTGGACCAGCCTCTTGGCCTCCGCCTTTTCACGGTCTGCCTCCGCGTGCCGGCCGAGCATCATATATGCCTCCGCCAGTCTCTGATGAACTTCCGCGTCGGCAGGGTGCAGTTCAGCTGCAGCCTTGAGATAGGGCACACACCGCTCGTATTTCTTTTGCTTGAACTCCTTCTGGGCAAGGACGACCGCCACCTTGAAGAGCAGGTTTGAGGTATCTTTCTCTTGAGGATTTAGTTGATGTGCATGGTAGAGGAGAGGATACGAACGCTCATCCTCATTCAAAGCAAAAAGAGTTGCACCCAACAAGGCGGTCGACCCGAAGAAATCGGGACGTAACACCACCGCTTTCTCCAGCGGGGCCCGAGCCTCCTTGTAGCGCCGGAGCCGGAAGTAACTGAGGCCGAGATCGTGTTGGATCTCCGAGGATTCCGGGTCAAGGCGCGCTGCTTGCTCCAGTGGTTCAACGGACTCTTCGTAATATCCATGCTGGCCATAGAGCAATCCCAGAGTCGCGAGCTTGTCGGGGTCCCGCGAGTCGAGCAATTGTTGGCAGGTCGTGCGGGCCTCTGCACGGCGTCCGGTCTCAAGTTCGCGACTGCAAGCCACCGCCAGGCGGGAAGCCTCATCGACACGTTCGTGCAACTGGGCAGAGAGTGTGTACTCCCTTTCTGCTTCCGAGCGATTGCCTTGCCTCTGGAAGACGCGCGCCAGGTGGTCGTGCACGCGGAAATCGCGCGGCGTCGCCTTCGTCGCTTCTCGCAGCCACTTCTGGGCTTCACTGAGCTCGCCTTTCTTCAAGTATGCTGAGCCAAGGTAATAGGCTGTGTCCGCAAAAGGAGGATTCGCGGCGACGCTTTCAAGTTCCCTGATGGCGGAATCGGTGTTTCCCTGTAGCAAATCAATTCTTCCCATGTAATAGATAACGTTCGAATCATCATGGGTCTCTTCGCGGAGACGCCGAAATTCCTTCTGGGCCTCTTCGAGTTGGCCGAGCGCAAACCAACATACGGCCAGTTGGTAGCGGGCTCGAATATGGCTTGGCTGTAACGCAAGCGCGGCTTGGAATTCGGCTGCGGCCTCGCGATACCTTTGGTCTTTGACGAGATCGTAACCTCTCCCAAGGTGAGCTTCGGTGGAGTCGGTCGAGCCACGGGGGGACTCTTGCCAAGGCCAAGCGACGAGCGCCCCCGCAAACCAAACGAGAATTGCCAAAAGGCTCACGCTTCTTAGGCAGGAGGTTATAGGAGAGGACCGAGGCTCCATCTAGTGTGTCTCTGGTTTCCTTGGGACATTAATGAAGCATTCTGAATTATAGGCCCGAACGGCCTAGCAAGAAAGCAGTCCGACCTAAACTTACTGTCGTGGAGGTGGGTTAGAGGGCCGAAAACGACTGTTTGTTTTTCATTTCCTTGCTGATACGACTCAGGCAAGTCCCTCGGTAATGCATGCTGGGCCTGCATTCGAACGTGCGGCACTCCATTTTCGTCCGGGGCGTGCAGCCACACCGAACCCGCCGCACTTCTCGGTTGTGTACAAACCCTGCGAACGTACGTAGGCAAGTTCGGCAGCGGTGAGTTTCATGCTTCACCGCCGTTCGGCTCGTCATCGTCATTACGATTCGGAGGGTATTGGTTGCGCGAGGGTTGCGGATTCTGCCGGACTTTTCCGGGATCTGCCGAGGTATGTGCTTTATCTTCTTGTCCTGCTTCGTCGGGGGAAGGTCTCATAATCCCTAGGTCGGGAGTTCGATCCTCCCCCCCCGCTACCATTTCCTTTCAACATGTTGTCGGAATCGACGTCGGCAACCAAGCCTTGTTGGGCTTTCGGCTGATTACCGATGGCGTTTCGTCCCGCCCGCGAATTCCCGTACGAAGCTCATGCTCCTCCCCATGGCTACCAGACAAGATTCCGACCCGCGAACCTTATTGAGGTTTTGTCGCGCAGATGTTCAGGCCGGGCAGAGGAATGAAACTCTCCCGCCGTGAACCTCAAGAATTCATAGAGTCATCGACCCGAACTCGTGTGTGAGGGCGACGCGGTCTTTCGGGGCCCGAGGCAAGAACTCAAGATCCGAAAACTGGGCGCTTTTAGAACTTGCTACGGCTGTAGCCGGTCGTGACGAGCACGCCGACGGAGCCGTGCGCCCGTGCTTTTTTCACCCGGCAATTGGGAACATTCAAGATGGCGCACTTTCGGAGGTCATAAACTCCGAACAGGCCATGCAATTCCGCCAGGGCCTTGATGTCGCGACCAACGCAATTTGCCGCAGGTGTGTTTGTTCGATATATATTCCCAACGCGACGATCACTCATTTCTGACAAACGGTTCTTGTCCGACGCGCGCCTGCATTCCTGGCCGGGCGTGTCCCTCTGTGGCAACGGGTAGGGAAGTGGCCGGCTCGAGGCGAATCTGCTCGCTCAGTTTTCCGACCGGTTGCGTGGCGACTTCTTGTTGAGCAAGTCGATGAGTTTTTGCCCGGCCGCCGGGACGGGGACCGCGCCGTCGCGAACAATCTGCCGCGCGGAGAGATCCTTGCCGTAGAGATTCCGAATGGCTCCGCCATCGGACCGCAGCGTGGACCCTTCCAGCGAAACACCGGCAAAGGCGCCGCGGGTGCGGGAGTAAGAGAGGATTTCCGCCTTCATCACCACGTCGGTGTCGGCCGAGGCCGTGCGTCCTTTGGGGCCGGCGGCGGCCGCCGCGTCCACGCCGAGCTTCACCTTGCTCTCCATGACCGATTCCGCGCCCTTATAGTTCATCACCAGGAGGACGAAATCGGTCTCCTGGCCGCCGAGTTGGAAGCCGATGTTCGCGCCCTCGAGGGCGAACATCGCCGGCGCGCTCCACGGTCCGTTGAACTCTTTTCCCGTCCGGCAGGTGATGGCGCCGCGTCCGTAGCTGCCGCCCACACCCATCGCCAGCTTTTTCACCGAGGGGAAGACGATCACGCATTCCGCGCGATCGAGCAGGCTGCTGGGAATATTCTCGGGGACGTTTAGAATTTCCTCGATCACCGTCGCGCACTCCTCCAGCCGCGCCTTCTCCTTCTGCTGCGCCTGGATGGGCAGTGTTAACAACAGAAGCCCTGCACCCAAAATCAACTTCATTCGCATCGACTCCTCCTGGGACCTGCCTCCGATCACACATGCCGAAACTGTCGGTCTTCTATTCTCCATCGAGTGCGCGTACAACTCAACAGTTGAATAGGTGGCAGGACTATTCAATGCAGCGGCAACCTTGCCTTGACAGTGGGGCGGAAGTAGATTACGAAAATCCTGCGCCTATTTCTGCGGCCTTTTCTGCTCAGGGCAGATGGGAGATTTCACCATGAAAAAGGTTCGACAAATAACTCGAAGAGAATTCATTTCCACGGCGACGGCGGCGGCAGGCGCGGCGTTCCTGCCCGCAGCCGGGGATTCGGCGGGGGTGCAGGATGCAACCACCCCGGCCGGTCGGCCGGATCAGATCGCCTGGCGTGCCCGACCGTTTCCGCTCCGGCAGGTTCGTCTCGGCGAAGGACCTTTCCGCCAGGCCATGGAGGCGAATCAGAAGTATCTCCACTTTCTGCCCGCCGACCGGCTATTGCACAACTTCCGCGTGACCGCCGGACGGCCTTCTTCCGCGGAGCCGGTGGGCGGCTGGGAAAAGCCCGATGGCGAGTTGCGCGGCCACTTCGCGGGTGGGCACATCCTGACGGCCTTCGCCCTGGCTTACGCCAGCACCGGAGATGAGACGCTCAAAACCAAAGGCAATTACATGGTGGCCGAGTTGGCGAAAGTTCAGGAGGCGCTGGGGGGCAAGTACCTGGGCGCTTATCCCACTGAGCTTTACGACCGTCTGCGCGATCGCCGTGAGGTCTGGGCGCCCTTCTATACCTATCACAAGATTATGGCCGGGCATCTCGACATGTACCTGCACTGCGCGAACGGGCAGGCGCTCGAGGTGGCGGAGAACATGGCCCGCTGGGCGGGGGAATGGACGAAACCGCTCAGCGCGGACCACATGCAGCGCGTCCTGGAAGTTGAACACGGCGGCATGCTCGATGTGCTCTCGGAGCTTTACGCCGTGACCGGCAAGCAGGAATATCTGGATACTGCCAATCGCTTTGACCACCAGAAGGTTTTCAATCCTCTGGCGGCGGGACGCGACGAGCTGAAGGGTCTGCACGCCAACACCAACATCCCCAAGATTACCGGCGTGGCGCGCCGCTACGAGCTGACGGGCGCGCGGCGCGACCACGACATCGCCAGCTATTTCTGGCGCGAGATCACCACGCAGCGGATGTACGCCAATGGCGGCACGAGCTGTGACGAGCACTGGCGCACCGATCCCAGCAAACTCGCCTCGGAGCTGACTCGCGGCACCTGCGAGTGCTGCTGCGCCTACAACATGATGAAGCTCACGCGCCACCTCTACGGCTGGACGGCTGATCCCAGGCATTTCGACTATTACGAGCGGACGCTCTTCAACCACCGGCTGGGCACGATCAATCCCGAGGACGGCAGCACGATGTACTACGTTCCGGTCGCTTCGGGCTTCTGGAAGTTCTTCAACTCGCCGCTCGATTCCTTCTGGTGCTGCACCGGCACGGGCGTCGAGGAATACGCCCGGCTCGCCGACAGCATCTATTGGCACGATGCGAACGCCCTCTTCGTCAATCTGTTCATGGCCTCGGAACTGCACTGGCCGGAGAGGGGAATCCGCCTCAGGCAGGAGACGCAATTCCCGGAAGAGGAGGCTACGTCATTGACGTTGCAGTGCGAGAAACCTGTCGTTTTGGTGGTCAACATCCGCGTGCCCTACTGGGCGGCCAAGGGCGTGACCATCAAAGTGAATGGCAAGCCGCAAGCGGTCGCGGCGCGTCCATCGAGTTACATCGTCCTGCGCCGCAAATGGATGAACGGTGACAAGGTGGAAGTCACCCTGCCGATGTCGCTGCACGTTCATGCCATGCCGGACGACGCGACGCTGCAGGCGATGATGTATGGGCCGCTGCTTCTGGTGGGGCGGCTCGGTGCGCAAGGGCTGACGAAGGAGATGATGTACGGTGGCTCGGGTCCGGTGCCGCCAGGGGAAGCGGTTCCTGCACCCACGATCGTCGGCGATGCCAGAAACCCAGTCGCCTGGCTGGAGCGCGGGACCGGAGAACCCTTGACCTTTCACGCCCTCGGCCAGTCCCAGCCCATCACGCTGGTGCCGTTCTACAAGCTTTGGGGCGAGCGCTACGGGACCTACTGGAAAGTGCGGGTCTGAGCAATCATCCCGCCGCGAACTTACAGTAGCCTATTAGCGCCGTAGCGCCGATTTCCAGCCGGCTCCAGCCTTGGCGTTAGGAAAGCAGAGCTAAAGTGGAGGAGTAATTCACGAAGTGCCCCGTGAAATGGGGCGATTCGTGAATCGCCCCTACGGTAGCACCGCCGGTCGGAAACCACTGCTACATGGCGCGCGAGCGCCGCAGCAGCAAGTACACGGGCAGTCCGCACAGCACGATGATGAATCCGGGCCAGGTCGTCGAAGGCCGGTAGGCGACGAGCGCCGCGACGATGGCCAGCGCGCCAAGAATATAGACGGCGGGGACCACGGGATACCCGAAGGCGCGGTAGGGGCGCTCCGCGTCGGGCCGCTTCTTGCGCAGCCGGAAGAGGCCCGCGATGGTGAGAATGTAGAAGATCAGTGCCGCCGAGATAACGTAATCGAGCAGGTTGCTGTAGAGACTGCCGTACTTTCCGGTGGCGGGATTGAAGGTTCTGGGCAGGACGAGCAGGCAGGACCAGATTCCCTGCGCGAGGAGCGACCGCCCAGGAACGTGGGCCTTGTTCAGCCGGCCGGCGGACTTGAAGAACAGGCCGTCGCGCGCCATGGCATAGTAGGCACGCGCTCCCGCCAGAATCAACGTGTTGTTGCAGCCGAAGGTCGAGACCATGATGGCCAGCGCCATCAACACTGTGCCCGTGCCGGGGAAAATCGCCTGAAGGGCGGCGGTGGCGACGCGGTCGGAGGGCGCCTGCTGGATGCCGGCAAGAGGCAGCGCCATCAAGTAGGCGAGATTGACCAGGACGTAGAGCAAGGTGACCACGGCGCAGCCGATGCCGAGTGCGAGGGGAAGCGTCCGCTGGGGGTTCTTCACCTCATCGGCGGCGAAGGTGACGTCGTGCCAGGAATCGGCGGCGAAGAGCGAGCCGGTCTGGGTGACGGCGATTGCGACGATCACTCCAAAGAGCGTGCCGGCGTCGAGCCCCGGAACGATCGGGCTGTAACCGCGCGGAGTCCAGAGATCGCTGAAGTTGGCGGCCACCGCGCTGGCGCTACGGCCCACAAAAATTCCTGCCACAATAATCGCCACCAGTGCGCCGGTCTTGGCCGTGGTGAAAACGTTCTGAACGATCTTGCCGTAAACGAGCCCGCGGGCGTTCGTCCAGGTGAGGAGCAGGATGCTCAGGACGGCGAGCAACTGCGCGGTGGAAAGCGAAATCGCATACCCCGGCGAAATATGGAAGGGTGAGATTAGATAGCGGTCTTCCGAAATCAGCGGCCAGAGGACTCCCGTGAAGCGTGCAAATCCCACCGCTACGGCGGCGATGGTCCCGGCCTGGATCACCGCGAAGAGCGTCCAGCCGTAGAGGAATCCCATGACGGGCGAATAGGCTTCGCGCAGATAGATGTACATGCCCCCGGCGTGCGGCATCATGGAAGCGAGTTCGCCGTAGGAGAGCGCCGCCGCCACCGTCAGCACTCCGGTGATCACCCAGCCCGTCAGCACGCCCCCGGGGCTGCCCGTCTCCCGCGCCATGTCAGCGGCGACGATGAAGATGGCGGAGCCGATCATCGCTCCAGCCACCGTCATCACCGAATCGAAGAGTCCCAGGCCGCGGACGAATCCGTCCCCGCGCGGGGCGGCCACCGGTGCCTGGACGGGAGCATCGGAATCGGTCATCAGACCTCCGTGAGACTGCGCAACGCAGTTATGCGGACCGCCCTGTGTTTATTGCTTGCGCCCGTCGCGGGCGCCACCCATCAGAAAAGGTTTCTCACCATCAGTAACGTATTGGCCGGCCGCTCGGCCAGCCGCCGCATGAACCACGGAAACCAGTAGCTTCCGTAGGCAATCAGCACGATGGACTTCCAGCCTTCCTCGACGAGCCGGAGCTGGAGGGCTCGCTGAATCCCGAAAAGCATTTGAAACTCGCAGGAATCACTCCTGCTGAGGTTCTTCGCCTGCACCCATTCCTGAATGCGGCGAATCAGCCGCGGGTCGTGCGTGCCAATCGCCGCGCGCACGCCGGCCCGTCGCGCCTCGTCGCTCAGCATCCGCTGGCTCAGCGCGAAGAAGCTGTCATCGATCTGCTCCTGCTGCGGAAAAGCAATCTCCGGCGGTTCGCGATAGGCGCCCTTCACCAGACGAACGGCGGCTCCCATGGGGATCAGCGATTCCAGGTCCTTTCCCGTGCGGCGGAGATAAGCCTGCAGGCAGATGCCGACATTGGAGTATGTGTGGCGGGCGCGGCGGAAAATCTCCAGCGTCGCGTCCACGTAGTTGCTCGCCTCCATGTCAACCCAGACCACGCTCGCCCGGCCGGCACGCTCGATGAGCTGGGCGAGGAGTGAAGAGCAGAGCTCGAGATCGAGATCCAGGCCCAAGTGCGTGAGCTTGACGGAAATTTCCGTGGGCAATCCCTTCTCGCGAATGCGATCGAGGACCATCAGGTAGTGGTGGGCGACCTGGGTGGCTTCCGCCGCGTCGGTGACGTTTTCGCCCAGGCAGGTGAAGACCGTTCCGAGGCGCTGGTCGCACAGGCCGACAGCGGCTTCCAGCGCGGCATCGACGGTTTCGCCGGGCATGAAGCGCGAGACGCTCTTGCGCACAAACCACAGCCGCGGCGCCTGCCGACGCAGCCACGCGCTCTGCGAACCAGCCAGAAGCACGCTGCGCATGACACTCATCTCTTTTTTGGCCTCGCCTTCACAGACAAATTATCTATCGTTGCGTCCGTCGGACATTCTGGCACCCAAGGCGCTCATTGCATACCTATTAGTGTTCCATTTTGGAACACTTGCCCACGGCTAACTGACCGCCCGCTGGGGCGAGTCTCCCCCGACAAAATGGGGCTTTACATGACGCTGCGAATCAACCCGCCATCCACCTGCAAGCTTGCTCCGGTGATATAGGAGGCGGCGTCGGAGAGCAGGAAGGCGGCTGCCCGCGCGAACTCTTCCGGCTGCCCGTACCGACCCAGGGGGATGGTCGCGAAGATGCGTCGCTGGTGGTCCTCGACGGAAATACCTGCCTTCTGGCTGTTGATCGTGTCCAGTTCTTTGAGGCGGTCGGTGGCGATGCGTCCCGGGAGGAGGTGAT
This sequence comes from Terriglobia bacterium, assembly GCA_049515175.1. GTDB lineage: Bacteria > Acidobacteriota > Terriglobia > UBA7540 > UBA7540 > JACQNR01. Next base: position 5,505 of record JBEKUI010000013.1, on the reverse strand, counting down.
TGACGCGGATGTTCCGTCCGGCAAGTTCGTTGGCCAGCGATTTGGCCAGGGCCGTCACGGAAGGGCGAATCACATTGGAGAGCGTCAGGTTCGTCACCGGCTCCTTCACAGAAGACGAGGTCAGTATCAGGATGCTCCCGCCGCCTCGCGCCGACATGGAAGGTGCGGCCAGCCGGACCATCCGGATCGCGCTCAGGACGAGCAACTCGAAGGCGTTTTGCCAGGCGGCGTCGTCAAAGCTTTCGAACGTTCCCGCCGGAGGGCCGCCGGAGTTGGTGACCAGCAAATCGATGCCTCCGAACTTCTCGAGGGTGGCGCGGTGCCAGGCAGCGAGGGCTTCGGACACGCGAACATCGGCGGCAACACCGAGAACCTCGGCGCCGGACTCAGCGCGAATCTTCGCGGCGGCGCTGGAAATGGCTGCCGCATCGCGTGATGAGATCGAAACGCGCACGCCTTCTCGAGCCAGCTCGCGAGCAATCGCAAATCCCAGCCCGCGGCTTGCGCCCGCCACCATCGCTACTCTGTTTTTGAGACCGAGGTCCAATCCTCACCTCTCGTAATCTTCTGCCAATTCATCTCCCGTCCGCGCGCTTCTGAGGATGCCGCCTCAGCTATTCAGTCCGGGTTGCCTGTTCCTGCTGCGAATCCGGTGCTCGGGAATGACCGTCAAGGTCCCCACTGAATCACCGAATAAGAGCGAGCTGGCAATTGGAAAGTTGTCCGGGTCGCTGCCTTCGGTGCGTCAAGCGACTGCGGCGCGACTCGCCGTGGGTTTTCGAAGCTGTTGGAGGCTTTGAGGTCCTGTCCAGTCAGAACCTGCGACACGACGACGCGGGGCGGCGGAGCCTCGCGCCAGACCACTTCCACTTCCCGCGATTTGTCCAGATCGCGATTCAGAATGAAAAGGCTCAGCGTTTTTCCCGCGGGGTCCGTTGTGCCGGCCACATCCAGGTACGGCACTGGGCCGAGGTCCTGCCCGCCATAGGTAGCCGACTCCGTCATCAGGTTGAGCACGTCTCCGCGCGCGCACTGCAGCGCCCAGGCGTATGGGTAGTAGATAGTCTGCCGGAAGAGGCCATCGGGATCGGTCATGATGGGGGCGATGACGTTCACGAGCTGCGCGAGGCAGGCGATATGGACACGATCGGCGTGGCGCAGCAGCGAATTGAGCAGCCCCCCGACGAGCAGTGCGTCTTCGAGGTTATAGATTTCTTCCAGCAGGTGGGGCGCTTCCTGGCGGCCACCGTCACCGCTGCGCGCCCGATACCAGACGTTCCATTCGTCAAAGGATAACCAGAGTCTTTTGGCTGAACGCTTGCGGCCGCGGACGTAATCGCAGACCGCGGCGATCTCTTCGATCTGTTTATCCATGGCGAGATTCATCGCCACGAACTTCCTCGAATCGCCTCCGGTCCTCGAGTCGTTCTTATCGTTGCCGTAGTAGCAATGCAGGGAGAGAGCATCCACCTGGTCATAGCATTCTTCCAGCGTCTGGCGGTCCCACTCGAGATAGGTTGGCATTCCTGGGCCGCTTGACCCGCAGGCGACGAGTTGAATGGAGGGGTCCACGGCTCGCATTTGGAGCGCGGCGTCGCGGACCTTGAGGCCGTATTCGCGCGCCGGGAGGTGGCCGATCTGCCAGGGACCGTCCATTTCGTTGCCCAGGCACCAGTGTTTGATATGGTGCGGTTTTTCAAACCCGTGTTGGCGCCGCAGGTCACTCCATTTTGTGCCTTTTTCCTGGTTACAGTACTCCACCAGCGTCGCGGCCATTTCCGCCGTGCCGGTTCCGAAATTGAGGCCGAGTAGAGGTTCGGCGCCCACCGCTCGGCACCAAGTGACGAAATCGTTGACTCCGAACTGATTTGTCTCGATCGAGTTCCAGGCCTTCTCGAGCACCCTCGGCCGCTTGTCTCTGGGGCCGACACCGTCGAGCCAGTTGTAGCCGGAGACGAAATTCCCCCCTGGATAGCGGATGATGGGAACACCGAGTTGGCGGATTTCCTCCAACACGTCCTTACGGAAGCCGCTGGAGTCGGCGAGTTTCGAGCCAGGCTCGTAGACCCCACCGTAAATAGCGCGGCCCAAATGCTCGAGGAACGAGCCCAGCAGGTTGCGGTCGAGTGGCGCGATTTTGCGCGCCGGATCGACATAGATTCGCGTGGGCGACAACTCGGGTCGGGCTTGTGCTGCCCCGCCCAGCCACCGCCCAGTCGCCAGTGCGGCTCCGGCGGTCGAGGCTTGCTGCAAGAACCTTCGGCGCGATTTCGATGTCATGGTCGAGAATCTCCTCCACACTTTCGAAACACCCACGCGCATTGCCGGCGGCTCAGGCGCCCCGGCTAGCGATCAGGGTTTGGCGCCGACCGGCGCGGCCTGCGGAAAGATCGTCACGCGCAGGCTGGTGCAGCCGTACGGGATCAGTGTCAAATCTTCTTCCGGCTCACTTGTCACGACGGGGCTTACCGGAAGCGGCCCCGCCGAACCCTTCACCAACGTCCACTCGGGGACGCGCCGCCCCTTCGCTCTGATCCGCAGCGGTGCACTCTCGGGCGAGAACGGTGGATCGCCGACAGCGCTCTCTTCTACTGCCAACGATTGCTCTGGTTTCTCGGGATTGATGACCAGCGCGTAGTTCCACGGCGTGGTGGGATGGACTTCCCAATCCGCATGCGGAGCCTCGCCGCGCACCTGCCTCCAGTCTTCCCCGAGCGCCAGAGAAAAGATCAGTGGCCCGCGACCAATGGCCACGCCGTCGTGATACCAGCGCGTCACCTGCAAATTCATGGGGAACGTCAGCTCGATCACGTCGCCGGATTGCCACTCCCGCTCGACGCTGTGGAACGACCCGGCTTTCACGGCGGGCTCCTTCTGGCCCTGCACCGTGATCGTCGCACCCTCGGCCCAGCCCGGCACGCGCAACCTGAGAGGGAATTTCGCGGCAGAGGCCGGATAGACGGTCAGGCGAATGCGATTGCGAAACGGATAATCAGTATCTTCCACGATGGTGACTTCGGTTCCTTTCGCCACCTTGGCACTCACCTGACTTGGCGCGTAGGCGATCGCTACCAGGCCGCCCTCGCGCGTGGCCATCCAGAGGTGCGAGGCAAACTTTGGCCAGCCCTGGTGCATGTTGGAGGTGCAACAGCCGAAGTTGGGCTCGAGGCCAAAAATGTTTGAGTCCGGCCCGTTGTCTGTCCAATTCCGTTCCAGCACGCTGCACAATACCTGATTCGCCTGCTGGTCGTACTGGTGTGCCCACATATCTTTCTTGAAAGGTGCGGGGAGGGCGTTGAAAGAAATTCGCTCCAGGCGGTCGCCCAACGCCGGTTCGCCCAGAATCGCTAGGGATTCTTCCAGCGAGTACATTGCCTCAACGACCGTGCAGAGCTCGGTCCCCTGGGTCGGATCCAGACCTGCCAAGTGCTCATCACAACTGTGAACGCCCGTCACCTGGCCATGATAGTGGTCGAGCCGGTCGTAGAGTTGATGAATCGCCTCCCGGTCGGTCGAATCACCTGAGATTTGCCACCACACCGCCGAGGTCTTGATCGCCATGGCGTTGTTGACGCCGTGCGAGTGCAGGGTCTCAGTCCCCTTGACGGTTTTCTGTGTATTTTTGAAGTCGGCGAAATTCGCCTTCCAGTCGAACGCCTGTTTGTGCAGCGCGCGAGCCAATTCCAGAGCCTTGGCATTTCCGGTGCGGTTGTAAAGCCAGATGAGACTGAGAACCTCATCCGCCCAGCGGTGCTCCGCCCACTCCCGCAATGGCGCCTGATCGAGCAGTTTCATCTGGTAATCGAAATACTTTTCCATGAGGGGAATGACGCGCGGATCGCCGGTGGCCTCCTGGTATTGCGTGAGGACCTTCAGCATGATCATGTTGGGCCACCAGGTATCGCTCTCCTGGCGAACGGTCCGATACTGGCCGCGCCCAAGTTCCGCCCCAATGCGGCCATCGGCGCGCTGATGCTGGATGGTCCATTCGACCCACTTCTTCACTTTGGCGATGAGGCGCGGATCGTCGAGCGTGTAAGCGAGTGGCACCAGGCCGTCCAGAAAGTATGGACCGCGCTCCCAGCTTTCGCCGGACCCGCCAATCCAGCCGCTGTCGCGCAGGTCGGGCCAGAATTCGTCGAGATGGCCGCTCAGGCCGCTGGCCTGAATTTCCAGCTGGCGCTTCAGCCAGCCACGCGGCTTGATCGAACCGAGCGGCAGCGGCGCGAACGTGTTGGGATAGAGCGGGGACTGGTTCCAGTAAACCGCCGTGGGTGAGAGCGCTGCCTTCACTGCGGGAGGCGGAGCGCTCTCCTGCGATTGGCGGGCGATAGATGCGGCGATTGCCGATAGAGCAAGCAAAATGACAATGAGAATCCTGGCCGTTGTGATCCTCAACCGTGGCTTTGGTCCTTTATTCATGCGGGTTCTCGTGGCGCGTGGGTTTCATGAATTGGGCTGAGAGATTGCTCTCAGACCTTAAGAACGTTCAGTTTACCTCTGGGACGCAGGCATCGGCGGAACATTCTGAACGATGCCGCCTTCCTTGACAAGTTTTTCGAGGTCATCGAGCTTGGACGGCAGGAAGTCAGTGAAATATTCGTAACCGCTATCCGTCCCTACAATCGTATCTTCATACCGAATGTAGAGCTGTCCCCGCCAGGAAATCCGCGCACACCAGTTCCAGGCAGTACCCCCGCGAGCGCTCCGTCCCCACCATCCGCGAGACCACGTACAGGGCCCTCACCACCGGCAACTGACTCTCGAACAGCTTGAAGTAAACCATCTCGTAGGGCTCGTAGTCTTCGCCCATGAAGGTCTTGTGCACCGCCTCCTTCAACTCCTGCTACGTCGACTCCTGCGCCCTGTGCAACCAGGTTGCACAGTCAAATCGTCGTCCTTCACTCCGCGCCACTTTCGCCAGTTCCAACGCCTTGGACCAGCCCAGTTCTTCGATCTCGGGCGCCGGGATTTGCGCCAGTTGGTCACGGATCGACATGAGGTAATATGCCTTCCTCCGGGAGTCCGGGAACTTCTCCTCCAGGTAAGCTTCAAGGCTCTTGTATCCCACCCTCCTGCGCCGCTCCTCATCCTTGTCCCCTACCCACAACATACCCGCCAGATTTGAATTCTCACAAGGTTTTTGGGTCAGGCTGCCCCCAAAGCGCCGCGGCCCGCGCACGCGAGTCAGTCGCGGAAGACGCGCCTGATACTCCCACGCAGCGGATGGACAAGGCGGTGAATCACCATCGAGGTCTCCTCCGGCGTCGACTCCTCGCCCTCCCCGCCATCCGCGAGGCCACGTCGAGGGTCCCTGACGCTGGTGAACCAAGAGGAAAATCTCCCGGTTGGGGGAACAAATCTGTTGCACCTTGCCCGCTACTGCGACCCTTTGGTTTCAGTAACTTAGCTCTCCTTTCCACCATCCTGACCGTCGATTGGTGTTGCGCCTATCTCGTTTGAAAACCAGCCGGGTAGCGAGCCGTCGCAAACAAAGGCTTCTCG
>JBEKUI010000012.1:0-34189 GCA_049515175.1 Terriglobia bacterium | reverse complement strand
CCCCCAGTTTGATACCCCTTGGCTACGCGATGACGTCAGCGTCGCTTACCGAGCCCGCGGAGCGCCAGTCCTGCCGAGAAAGCAAATCTTTCGCTGACATGCCCCTCAAGGAATTGACTAAAGCTGTACCGGAACTCAAAGGTCTTGAGGCTGCGGAGACCCAAGAGGAGCTTGCTCCGCATCTGCAAAAGTTGGGAGAAGGAGTGAAGGTCCTCTTCGCGAGTTTTCCCGACATCACTTCTATCGAGGACACTCGGCAGGAGCGCCTGAGCCGGGAAATGAGTGTCATGGAGAGCGTTAGTGAGGAGTTCCGTTACTTGGCTCTCGCCCATCCCTTTAACGGGGGAGTAACTCTCGAGGAGTATCGGACGGACTCCAAGGGTCGGCGTATCGAGCCCGGCGGAACGGGTCGGGGCACGTTGGTCATCACCAAAGGCTTTGTTTCCCAGCCGCTCTTCTTTCATCCTCTCTATCAATCTGAATCGACATTTCGATATCTTGGACGGCAGATCGTGGGCGGGCGCCAGGCCTTTGTGATCGCCTTCGCGCAACGGCCCGACAAGGCCCGACTGGTGGGAGGAATCGAAATCGGAGGAACTGCCCATCGGGTGCTTTTCCAGGGTGTTGCATGGATAACCGCTGCTGATTACCATATCGTCCGCATGCGAACGGACCTCTTGCCTCCTCTGCCAAAGGATCTAGAGAGGGAAACCACAGAAATTCACTTTGCCGCGGTCCGCTTGAAGGATGTTCCTACCGCCTTGCAGTTGCCTCGCGAAGTGGTTGTCACCCTAGCTTGGAGAGGCACGGTTCTTCGGAATCAGCACCGCTATTCGGATTTCAGACTTTTTAGAGTGCAAACCAGAGTGCTAACCGAGGAAAATCGTCACGCGCCGGAACCTCCACCCCGATAAGTTGACACTGCAAGGCGACAGAGTCTGGCTCACCTGAGGCGCTTCTAGTCCGCAGAGGACTGAGGGCTGACTGTGGCTGGCAGAGACATCGTTTGGTGATGTCTGCCCACCCGCGCGCTACCCACCAACCGTGGGGAAGGCCTTGCGGCAGGACTTTACCGGGCCGTCCATCCGCCGTCGATGAGCAGTGTGTGGCCGGTGATGAGCGAGGCAGCGGGGGAAGCGAGGAAGACTACGGCGGCGGCGACCTCGTTGGGCTCACCGATACGGTGCAGCGCGGCGATCCGCTCGATCGTGTCGGCGCGGAAGGCCGGGTCGGCGAGGGCTGCTTCCGTGCCGGGCGTGAAAATGAAAGTGGGCGCCACGGCGTTGACCCGAATGTTGTATTTCCCCCATTCGACGGCAAGGCATTTGGTCAGGTGCGCGATGCCGGCCTTGGTCATGCAATAGACGGATTCGGTGGGAAGCGCAGCGAAGCCCGCCTGCGAGCTCATGTTGATGATGCAGCCGCGCTGCTGGCGAATCATCACCCGCCCGGCGGCTTGGCTGGCGAAGAACGTCCCTTTGAGATTGACGGCAACGGTCAGGTCGAAGTCCTCTTCGCGCACTTTTTCGGCGGGATTCTCTGGCGCCACGCCAGCGTTGTTAACCAGAATATCCAGCTTTCCGAAATGCGCCGCGGCGGCGTCGACGGCGCGGAAGATCTGATCCTGCTTGCTCATGTCCATCTGCAGCCGCAGGGCGCGGCGACCGAGGGCCTCGATCTCCCGCGCTACGTCCGCCCCGGTGCTTGCGTCGCGAAGTCCCAGCGCCACGTCGGCGCCCGCCTGCGACAGCGCCAGCGAAATTGCGCGTCCCAACCCTCGCGCCGCACCTGTCACCAGTGCTACCTGCCCGTTCAATTCAAACTGCGCGAGTACGCTCATGAGTTCTCCTAATGTTTATGCTCTCTTCCTGATTCAATACGAGGGCCGCGAGGCAGACTCAATTGTATCCAAATGCAGGGAATTTTGGTAAGGCCAGAGGAGCTTTGGCAAGACTTTGGTACGCCTGGCAGGACTCGAACCTGCGACCTTTTGCTTCGGAGGCAAACGCTCTATCCATCTGAGCTACAGGCGCGCTAAGGGAAGTTTACTCCGGCGGTCGGAGCGGGTCAACCATCGGAAGGTTGCGGGTTTCTTGATCTTCCCATCAGGCTGCCGACGCAATTTCGCCGCGCCGGACCATATCGACGATGCGGTCGGCTGCGCGGTAGGCAAGAGCCTGAATGGTACAGGTCGGCTGGCCGCGCCCCGAGGTCACAAAGCTACTGCCATCGCAAATGAACAAGTTCGGAACATCATGCGCGCGGTGGTCCGGGTTGACGACGGAAGTCTTCGGGTCGTTCCCCATGCGGCAGGTGCCGAGCAAGTGGGCGGTGGGGCCGGCGGCCGGATCCTCGTAGTCGAAGGTCCATTGTTTCCGCGCGCCGGCGGTGTCCAGGATTTCCAGGCTGCGCTCCTTGAGGAAGCGCATCATCTTGACGTCGTCGGGATGGAAAGAATAGGTCACGCGGACAGCCGGCAAACCCCAAGCGTCCTTGACCTCGGGGTCGAGCGAGATGGAATTGCTTTCCACCGGTAAAGAGGTGCAGTGGCCGCATACGGACATCGTGCGGTTGAAGTACTCCTTGAGCGCGGCCTTGTAGTTTCCTCCCCAACGGGGCGCGTCCGGTGGCAAGCCCGCCAGCCCGAAGCTGATGGGGTAAGACTCGAAACGCGCATCGAGTCCCCCGCCGCCGTAAAAGCCGCGCTTCGGATCGCTCATATAGAAATCGTGGAGAATCCGCGTCACTTGCACGCTCTTGTATTCGTTCAAAGGATGCTCGAACAGGCCGGTTGCTTGGGTGAAGCCGGTGAACATCAGGTGCTTGCCGACCAAGCCGCTGGAGTTGGCGAGGCCGCGGGGAAAAAGGTTGGATTGGGAAATTAGCAGCAGGCGCGCGGTTTCAGCCCCGTTGGCGGAAAGCACCACAGCCTTGGCGCGCTGATGGTGCTCGCGCCGGTCGGAATCAAGATAGACGACTCCTTGGGCCCGGCCCGAGGCATCCAGTTCAACCTGACGGACGTAGCTGTTGGGACGGATTTCGCAGTGGCCGGTGGCTTCGGCCAAGGGTACGACCGTCGAGAGGGTGCTCGACTTCGCGCCCATCTCGCAGCCGAAAAGTTCGCAAAATCCGCAGTGTGTGCAGCCAGCCCTTCCGCGATAAGGCTGCGAAATAATCGCCATTGGGGCGGGGAAGGGGTGCCAGCCGAGCTTGCGCGCTGCTCTTTCAAACAGCACGCCGGAGGACTTGACCGGCAGTGGCGGAACAGGGTGCGGCCTGGAACGTGGCGGATCATATGGACTCGCGCCCGCCAGACCGGAGATACCCAATTCCCACTCGGCTTTCGTGTAATAGGGTTCGAGTTCGGCGTAGCTGACCGGCCAATCGGCAAAGCCCGTCCCCGAGATCGGTCCCAGCACGCTGCGTTCGTTGAAGTCGATTTCGTGGAAGCGCCAGTAATTGCACGTAAAATGAACCGTGCCCCCGCCCACGCAGCGGCCGTAGATCATCACAAACCGGGACTTGGCTTTTTCATTCTCGTTGGGGCGAAACATTTGCGGCTGACGCTTGGGGTCATTGCTCAAAGCCGCCTGGAAGAGGTTCGCGAACTCATCGTGGCGGAAGTCGCTCTCTTTGAGGTAGGGGCCCTGCTCGAGGACGACCACATCAAATCCGGCGGAGGACAATTCCTTGGCGAGAATGCCGCCCGCCGCGCCCGCGCCGATGATGACAAAGTCAACGCGTTGGTCCGTCCTAAACTTCTTCCCCATTATGAGCACTTGGTGTTGTTTCCTGAGCTTTGGCCTGGCCGGCGTTTTCTTGCGCGTCGTAGTAGCCGAAGGGCGGTTCGTACCTGAATTGATCTTCAAACCCGATCAGCTTCCAGCCGATTTGGCCGTGATTGCCGCCGTATTCGGGATTCGCGAAGAAGCCGACGGTAGTATGGGTGCGGACCACTTCGAAGAACTCGGTCTTTTCTATGGCTTGGAGCACTTCGACCTGTTGGGCTGGACTCAACTCGGAGAATTTCCCAACCGGGCCAAATTTCAGCGCGCACTGCTCCTGTAGCGCATCGAGCCCCTTGACGTAGATCGATTGCTTTTCGCGGTCGAATGTCGAAAGCGCGCGGTCGACGAAGTAGATGACTCGTGCCTCACGCGCGCCCGGCGTGTCGTCGGCGGGGATGATTTGCGCAGCCATCGCCTCGACGACGGCAGCTTGCCCGGAAGTAAGGAATTCGAATTTGGCCGGCGGGTCGGCGGCCGCCGCATGCTGCGCGTGCTGGTGCGCGGCGAATATCTCTGACCAGGAGGCGGTGACCCATGTGGACCCGATCCCCGTGAGGGAGCGGGCGAGAAATGTACGGCGCGAGGCGCGCTCGCTTGGCATGCTCTCACTCTCCGGAGTTAAACCGACTGCGCAATGTGCGGTGTTGCCCTGATGAAACGACGAAATCTTACATGGCTGGACAGAATCTTACAAGGCTCGTTTGGCTCCTCCGGTAGGATTTGAGGCAGAGGCAAGGTGGCCCCCCTGGGCGCTTCGGCGCGCCAATCCCCCTGGATCCCGGTGCTACACGACAAGGAGGAACGCTCAGGCAGCGCTTGCGGCGGAGGCGAGCAGGCTCCGGCCGTACTCGTAGCCTTTCTCAAACGCGGCGAGATTAAGTTTCTCAGTGCCTTTGGGGACGGAGTCTTCTACGGCTTTGCGGACGGCGTCGGCAGTGGTGAGAGGAGTCATGGCGATGACGAATCCGACCATCACCATGTTGAGGACGAGCTTGCGGCCCAGCTCTTCGGCGAGTCGAGTCGCCGGGATCCCGAAGGCCTTGATGTCCCGGGCACACTTCTTGCTGAGCTTGATTAGGTCCTGCTCGTAAAGGAGCAGCCCGCCGGGTGTGACCTCCGTGCAGAAACGCGTGCAGGCCTCCTGCGACATGACGACGAGGATATCGGGGTTGGTGATGTAAGGATAGAGGACAGGCTGGGGGGAAACGATCAGTTGCACGCTGCACGCGCTGCCGCGCGCTTCCGGGCCAAAGCTCTGAGTGAGCGTGACGAATTTGTTGTCGAAGAGCGTGGCGGCCTTGCCGATGACCATGCCGGCGAGAATCACGCCCTGCCCGCCGAATCCCGCGATGCGAAGCTCGGTTGAAGACATCAGCGTCCTCCCGGCGGGGCGTAACGCGCTCCCAGGGACTGACTCAGTTGCGCGCGCATCGCCTGGTCGAGAGTGGGACGCTCGATATCCACGAACTTCCCGCAGACGATTTCCCCACCCAAGCCGATATCCACATCCTTGGTGTTGGCCCCATTCTTAATTACGCTCTTCTGCTTGTAGTAGCGCATGGTATCGAGACTATCGCCCAGCTTGTTGCGGCGCAGGTAAAGCGTGGGACATGGGGTAATGATCTCGATGAAAGAGAACCCTTTCTTGTTAAAGGCCTCGACCATGGCGCGCGTGATGTGGCGGACGTGAAACGACGTCCAGCGCGCCACATAGACCGCACCCGAGGATTCCGCCAGATAGGGAAGATTGAATGGCCGCTCGAAGGAGCCATAGGGTGTGGTGGTCGCGGTGGCGGTCAGCGGCGTTGTGGGCGCGACCTGGCCGCCCGTCATGCCGTAAGTGAAATTGTTGACGCAGATGATTTTCAAATCAACATTGCGCCGTGCGGCGTGAATGAAATGATTCCCTCCGATGGCGATCAGGTCGCCGTCACCACTGTAGACCACGACGGTCAGATCGGGATTGGCCAGTTTGAGTCCCGTGGCGAACGGAATAGCGCGGCCGTGCGTGGTGTGGAACGAATCGAGTTTCATGTAACCCGCCACGCGCCCCGTGCACCCGATGCCGGACACAATCGCTACTTTGTCGAGATTGAGCTTGGCCTCGACCAGCGCTCGCGCGAAGCAATTCACCGTGGTGCCGATGCCGCAACTCGGGCACCAGATATGGGGCATGCGGTCGGTGCGCAAGAACGGCTCGACGGGATTGACGGCGGGCTCTACCACCGACAGAATGCTCATCGTGCCACCTCGCGGATCACCTTCAGTATTTCCTCCGGTTCGTGGACAGTGCCGCCGCCGTGCCCGACGAATTCGGTCCTGGCCTTGCCGGCGGCGCAGCGCTCAACCTCGTAAACCATCTGGCCGTAGTTCATCTCGACCACCACAAACGCCTTGACCTTGTCCGCCAGCTCTCGGATGCGCTTCTCCGGGAATGGCCAGACGACGATGGGGCGGTGCAGCCCGGCCTTAATACCTTCGTCGCGCGCCATCTGCATCGCCCGCTGAGCGACGCGGCTGGTGATGCCGTAGGCGAAGATGACGATTTCGGCGTCCTCGATCTCGAGCTCATCGTAGATGGCGATTTCCTCGGCGTGGGCGCGGATCTTATCCACCAAGCGCCGCACGAGTTTCTCCTGGGCGCGCCAGTTCATTGCCGGATAGCCCTGCTCGTCGTGAGTGAGGCCGGTGATATGGAAGCGGTAGCCGTCCCCGGCCTTTACTATTTCCGGGATTCCATCCGCGGCGGGCTGGTAGGGTTTGTATTCGGAGGGCGGCCGAGAGGTATAGCGTCGCGGGAAAATATCGAGCTCGTCCGCCGGCGGGATGATCACTTTCTCCGTCATGTGACCCACGCACTCATCCATCAGGAACAGGACTGGCACGCGGTACTGCTCGGAGAAATTGAAGGCGTGGATCATCAGATCGAAACATTCCTGCGGGGAGTTGGGGCACAGGGCGATGATCTCGTAGTCGCCGTGGGATCCCCACCGGGCCTGCATCATGTCGGCTTGGCCGGGAAGCGTCGGCAGGCCGGTGGACGGGCCGCCGCGCTGAACATCGACGATGACGCAGGGCGTCTCAGTCATAGCGGCGAGGCCGATGTGCTCCATCATCAGTGAAAATCCGGGTCCCGAGGTCACGGTGAAGGTCTTCGCGCCCCCCCACGCCGCCCCGAGAATGGCGATCGAGGAAGCCAGCTCATCTTCCAATTGAATGAAGACACCACCGACGGTCGGAATGCGTGCGGCAAAACGCTCCACCACTTCCGTGGAAGGAGTGATTGGATATCCGGCGGCGAAATTGGCGCCCGCAGCCAACGCACCTTCACAGCAGGCCTGGTCGCCGTCCAGGAAATGGGCTCCGGTGAGAACTCCAGCAGGGTTCGCTTTCAAGAGCTCGTCACCTCCGCGATGGGGGCCTCGACCGGCACGCGCAACCCGAAAATCGCGAAGTCCGGGCAATAGAGGCCGCAGAGATCGCAGCCCGTGCATCCGCTTTCGTTGATCAGCTCGGGGGGATGGTATCCGTGAGTGTTGTACTTTTCGGAAAGAACCAGGACTTTGGGTGGGCAAAATTCGACGCAAAAACCACAGCCCTTGCAGCGGTCCCAGTCGATGTGTACCACGCCACGGAACTTGCGACTCTTTGGCGGCGCGGTGGCAAATTCGGTCATTTTCACCTGTTAGAAGGGATTATCGCCCACTCTATTCGGGCATTTCGTCCCGATTCGGGCTCACCCGCCCAATTGGCTGCACTTTTGTGACCTTTGTGTCGGGAGACCGGGCGCGATCGATCGCCCCCCTCCATTTCCTGTCTTGGCGTCGGGAATCTCGGGACAAGCGTTCGCGTAGGCCTGATATACTCCGCACCGGGAGAGTTGGTAGAGTGACGCGCAAGCAAGTTTTGCTGGTGGCCATTATCATCCTGCTGGCCTCGGCGTTCAGCGCGCTCGTCGCTTACCGGCACGGCGCGCGGCGAGCAAGAGTTGGGTCCACGCCCTCGGTCTCGATAGAGGTGGTGGAAGGACCGTGCGTCGAATTCTCGGCAGCCGAGCCGCTGGTGGGGAAGTCGGCGTGCGTCTCGGGGCGAATCCTGCGCGTCTTCACCTCGCGGTCTGGGAACTCCTTTCTCGACTTCTGCGCCGACTATCGAAGCTGCCCCTTCGCGAGCGTAATTTTCTCAGAAGATCGCGCCAAGTTCGGCGACCTCAGCCAGCTTCAGGGGCGTCAAGTGGAAGTTCGCGGCCTGGTCACTTACTATAACCATCGGGCGGAAATCATTGTTCATGATCCAAAGCAAATCCGTTTGGCGCCTTGAGTTCTTGCCCAGGGCCGTGAAAGGTCCGCGGAGGACTTTCGGCTGGCTGGCGGCGGGGATGCTTCTTCTGGCCGCGCCACCTCGTTGCACGGCGTCTCCGTGGCAATCCGACAACGCCGGCCAGTCCTCGACGCAAGCTCGCGCGCTTGTGGCGGAGGGTTTCAACTCGCTTGAGCGCGGCGATGCCGTGGCCGCCGAGAAGGCCTTCCAGGACGCCCTGCAGATGAATCCGCATCTGGGTGACGCACACCTGGGCCTCGGCCAGGTTCGCCTCGCGCAGCAGCATCTTCCGGAGGCGGAGCAGGAATTGCGCGAAGCGGTCCGCTGGTCACCCAATTCCGCGCCGGCTCATGTTGCACTGGCCAACCTGCTGCTAAGAACCGCGAAGTCGAGTGAGGCGCGACCTCTCCTCGAGAAAGCCGTGGCCCTTGATCCCCAGGACTTGCAGAGCCGCGTCCAGCTCGCCTCGCTGCTGATGGATGTGGGTGATCTGCCCCGGGCGGTCGGGCTTCTGGAAGACATTTTGAAGCGTTCCCCAACGCAATTGGCGGCGCGCGAACTGCTCGGCATCAGCTTCTTGCGCAAGGGGGATTTAGAGGAAGCTGCGCGCCATGCAAGCTTGATGCTGGCCGAGAGTCCGCGCGCAGCGGAGGGTCACCGGTTGATGGCTCTGATCCTTTGGCGGCAGCGCGACGCGGAGTCGGCGCTGGCGGAAGTCGCGGGGGCGCTCGCAGCGGACCCGGATTCGCTCCCCATGATGGCGTTGCAAGCCGCCTGCCTGTGGAAGCTTGACCGCAGGAAAGACGCGCAGCGGGCTCTGGCCCAAGCCTACAAGGCGCAGCCGCAAGTCCTTAAAAGTGAGTTTTTCTGCCAGGAAATCCTCTGTGACGCTGCAGATATTTCCCTGGTTCAGGATTTCCTCCACAAGAGCCGGTGGGCCGTCCTGCCCAACCCCTCTCCTTGACCAGAAACCTTTTGCGGCCCCGCAAACCATTTGGTAGAATCCGCGCCCAGAAATGGTAGATTCCCTTTGCAGCAGGACAGGCTGTGAGCGCCGCGTCACGGCCGCAGCCATTTCCTGAGAGGTGCTCATCGGGAGAGGAGAGGCCATGGGATATCTCGACAAGCTCGATCTGGATAAGAAGCTGGAGTCCAAGGAAGAATACGAAGAGCTGTTGGAAGAGTACCAGTTCAAGCTGCTGAAGCTTCAGCGCAAGATCATCGAGAAGGGTGTCGCCGTCTGTGTGGCCTACGAAGGCTGCGACGCGTCGGGGAAGGGCGGCAATATCAAGCGCCTGACTGAGGCCCTCGACCCCCGCGGCTACGAGGTTCATCCCATCGGCGCACCGTCGGCGGGTGACAAGGCTCAGCACTGGCTGCGGCGCTTCTGGCTGCGCCTGCCACCTCGCGGCCGCATCGGGATCTTTGACCGGACCTGGTATGGGCGTGTGCTCGTAGAGCGCGTCGAGAAATTCGCCAAGAAGGAAGAGTGGCAGCGTGCCTACCGGGAGATTAACGAATTCGAGCGCACCATTACTGACGATGGTCTGGTGCTGGTCAAGTTCTGGATCCACATCTCCAAGAAGGAGCAACTCGACCGCTTCAAGAAGCGCGAGAAAGATCCTTGGAAAAACTGGAAGCTGACCGAGGAAGACTGGCGGAACCGGGAGAAGTGGGACGCTTACATCGCCGCGCTGGAAGATATGTTCGAGAAGACCAGTACGGAGTGCGCCCCCTGGACCATCATCGAGGGCAACTGGAAATGGTGGGCGCGGATTAAGGCCCTGAAAACAGTCGTCAACACCATCGAAAAAGCGTTGTGATCTCCGGAGCGGAAGCCAACGCAGGTGGGCACCCTCTGATCTCCGTCCGTTACCTTCGTCCCCCATCAGCCGACAGCCCGGCTCCGGGCGACATCGCCTGGTGGGGCGCCCAGGATGGAAGCGAACATCCTTTGTCCGTTACCTGAGGCCCTCGCCGCAGTCTCCAATCCCTCTGGAGGAACATGGTATGAAGCCGAAGAGATCCATCGCCTGGGCGGGTGCAGGTGTAGCGATCATCCTGCTCGCTGGGGGAGCATTCGCCGCCAGTGAGGACGTCCCCGTACGGCTTTGGGAGGAGCCCCTGGTGATCCCCACGTATCAGGTGGGCGCCCCCGACCGCAACCCGCTTTTCTATGGTGATCGGGCTTACCAGGGCGCCCGGGGGCGGGTGTATCCCTATCCCATGCTCGACAGGCTGACGGATGTTCGAGAAGACAAAACATACCGAGCTGTGTATCTGGAGAACCGCTATATCAAAATCTGTGTTCTGCCGGAACTCGGAGGGCGTATCTTCGCGGCCACGGACAAGACGAACGGTTACGACTTCTTCTATCACCAGCACGTCATCAAACCGGCGTTAATTGGCATGCTCGGCGCCTGGATTTCCGGCGGGGTGGAGTGGAACATCCCGCACCATCACCGGGCCACATCCTTCATGCCGGTTGACTACGTAACCGTCGAGAACCCAGATGGCAGCAAGACCGTATGGGTGGGGGAGATCGAGTGGCGGCACCGCATGAAGTGGATGGTCGGCCTGACCCTCTACCCGGATCGTTCCTACATTGAAGCCACGGTAAGGCTCATGAATCGCACTCCCCTGGTGCATTCCTTCCTTTACTTTGCCAATGTGGCCGTGCATGCCAATGAAAACTATCAAGTCTTCTTTCCGCCCAGTACCGAATACGCCACCTTTCATGGCAAGACGCATTTCACTCGCTGGCCGATTTCCACAAGTGTGTTCAACGGGGTGGATTACACGCGCGGCGTGGACCTGAGTTGGTGGAAAAATCATCCTTCCCCCACCTCGTTTTTTGCATGGAACTACGAAGATGATTTCTTCGGCGGATATGATCACGGCCGGAAGGCGGGCGTGGTGCACTTCGCTGACCATCATATTGTGCCCGGCAAGAAGCTCTGGGAATTCGCCAATGGCGACGTGGGCCGAATGTGGGACAAGATCCTGACCGAAACTGACGGGCCCTATATCGAACTCATGGCCGGGGCCTACTCGGACAACCAGCCGGACTACAGCTGGATTCAGCCCTATGAGGTCAAGACGTGGAAGCAGTATTGGTATCCCCTCCGGGAAATCGACGGGCTCACGAGCGCCAATCGGGAGGTGGCTGTCAATCTGGAGATAAAGTCCGGCGTCGTCAGCATAGGGGTGAATGCGTCCGCTGAACAGCCTGGGGCCAGGGTGCTGCTCCAGGGCGGCGGGCGGAATCTGCTCGACGAAAAGACTGACATCGGCCCAGCACGGCCCCTCACCAGGGAAGCACAGATGCCGCAGGGCCTTTCGGAGTACGACCTGCGGCTGTCGGTTTTGGATCGCACGGGCAGGGAACTGATTGCCTACAGCCCCACTAAGCCGAAGGGCGACCCCATGCCCGAAGCGGTCAAGCCGCCACCACCGCCTGGCCAGATCCAGACCGTCGAGGAGCTTTACCTGACCGGCCTGCGCCTGGTTCAGTTCTACAATCCGGCGCTGGAGCCGTATCCCTACTTCGAGGAAGCCCTCCGAAGAGATCCCGGCAACTCCCAGGTCAACACGGCGCTGGGAACTCTTTATCTGCAGCGGCGCATGTTCAAGGAGGCGGAAACGAAGTTTCGCACCGCCGTGGCGCGCATCACGAAGGACCATTCCAGTCCTAAAGATGGGGAGGTCTTTTACTACTTGGCGGTTGCCCTGGCCGCCCAGGGAAAAGAAGAAGCCTACTCGGTGTTCTACAAGGCGACGTGGAGCGCGGCGTGGTCGGCGGCATCCTACTTCGCCCTTGCCCAAATGGACGCAAGGAAAGCGGACTATCAGGCGGCGCTCGAACACCTCGACCGTTCGATTGCCGCGAACGGGAACAATCTGAAGGCTCTGGACCTGAAGGTGACGGTGCTCCGTCAGATGGGCCGTGACGAGGATGCCGCGCAGCTTGCCTCGATCGTTCTGGCGATTGATCCCCTGGACTTCTGGGCGGGCAATGAACTTTATCTGGCGAAGTCGCGGGTCCACCAGCCGGACGAGGCACACGATCCGCTCCAGGACTTGACCGCTCACATGCGCGGCGACCTGCAGAACTACCTGGAGCTGGCGGTTGACTACTCCAACTGTGGCCGCTGGGACGAGGCCAACGAAGTGCTTTCGCGCCTGGACGATGCCAGTCCGGAGAAGGGCCGGACCTCGCCCATGGTTTACTACTTTCTGGGGTACTTCAATGAACGGCGCGGAAACGATTTGGGGGCAGCGAAATTCTATCGCCTAGGCAGTCAGGCGGACCCCGCTTACTGCTTCCCGTTCCGCACAGAGGCGCGGGAAGTTCTTGAACACGCGTTGAAAGCCAATCCGCGCGATTCCCATGCTTACTATTACCTGGGCAACCTGCTCTACGATGACCAGCCGGTGCAGGCGATTCGCGCCTGGGAGGCCTCGCGGAATCTCGACGACCACTTCGCGACCGTGCACCGCAATCTGGGCCTTGCCTACGCACGCCATGAAAAGGACTTGGCCAAAGGAATCGCAAGCCTGGAGAAGGCAGTGGCCATCGATCCTGCGGATGCGCGAGTCCTCTATGAGCTCGACATGCTTTCCCAGCAAGCTGGCCTGGCCCCGGGAAAAAGGCTGGCGAGGCTGAAAAGTCACCAACCGGCTGTGTTGGAGAGGGACGACGCGGTTCAGCAGCAGCTTGCCCTTTACGTTCAACTGGGGCAATACGACAAAGCCCTCGATGTGCTTGCCCGCCGCCATTTCCATGTCTGGGAAGGTGGCGGGGATATCCATAACGTGTATGTCGACGCCCATCTTCTGCGCGGCCAGGAGACCTTGAAGAACAAGCGGTACCGCGAGGCATTGGCAGATTTTGAGGCGGCTACGGAATATCCAGAGAATTTGGAGGTCGGCCGGCCCTTGCATGAGGAAAGGAACGCCGAGATTGACTACTGGCTTGCTCTGGCCCACGCAGCGCTGGGCGACCAGGGGCAGGCACGCACGTTTTATGAAAAGGCGGTGAATGAAAAGCCGGACTTGCCGGAGTCGAGCTACTTCCAGGCCCAGGCTTGGCGCGCCCTCGGCCAGGGGGCGCGGGCCATGGAAATCTTCGCGGCGATTCTCGCCGAAGGGAAGAAAGAATTGGAAGCCTCTGCTGACTTGGACTACTTCGCGAAGTTCGGGGAAAAACGGACGGAGGCCTTCCGGGTCGCGCACGCGCGGTATCTGTTGGGCCTTGCGTACTTTGGGCTGGGCAAGCGCGCCGAAGCGAAGGCGGAATTCCAGAAAGTAGTCGAGAAGGATGTCAATCACCTGGGGGCCACAACACAATTGGCAGTTTTGCGTTAGAGCGTCGCGACTGGCGACGAGAGGGAGGCAGATCATGCGGTTGAAGGGAAGCGTTCTTGCGGCCGTCGCGCTCCTGCTGGCCGTATCGGCGGCAAGCCTGAGCGGGGCGGATCTCCGTGCCGGCGCCGCCAAAGCGGTGGTTACTCCGAATGTCAGCGCGGCCAAGGTCTACATGGCCGGCTTTGGGAACAATCGCGTTGCCACCGGTGTCCACGATGATCTTTACGCTCGCTGCCTGGCTCTCGGGGCAGGGGAGACAAACATAGTCTTGTGTTCGGTGGACTTGATCGGGCTTTTCTATGACGACGTTCTCCGTATCCGCGAGAAGGTGCAGACGCAAGCCCCGCAAGTTACCCACATCATCGTGGCCTCGACTCACGACCATGAAGGCCCGGACACGATGGGGCTTTGGGGGCCGACGCCATTCCAGTCCGGGATCGATGAGACGTACCTCAATTCGCTGGAGGAGCGGATTGCCTCCACCGCCGTGGAGGCGACTCGTTCCATGCAGCCGGCCCACCTCACGATTGGCCGCGACGACCATCCCCTTCTGGCGCAACTGCAATCGGACTCCCGGCCTCCCTATGTGAAGGATCCGTTTCTCTTTGTGATGCGCCTCACTTCCCTTGAAGAGAAACCTATCGCCACCCTGGTGAACTGGAGCGACCATCCCGAGACGCTGGGCGGGAAGAATATGGAAATCACCGCCGACTACCCGCATTGGCTGTGCCAGTACGTCGAGGAACACGGCGGCGGCACGGCTGTCTATTTTGACGGCTCGATTGGCGGCCTCATCTCCAGCCTGGGAGAAGACGTGGCCCTGCAGGATCCCGAGAATGGCCGGATTGCCAAAGACGATACGTGGCGGAAAGCCGAATTGTTGGGAAGCACGCTGGGGGCGATCAGCACGCGAGCGGCAGCGGCTGGCGAGCGAGTCGAAATTGATGCCATTCTGGTCCGCAAGGCTGTCGTTTTCGCGCCCCTTGCCAACGATCACTTCCGGGTCGCGGGCGCGGCGGGAATCTTCAAAGGGAGGAAATCCCTTTTCACTGATGGCAAGCCCGATGCCGCGGTGGCTGAAAAGGACTTCCCGGGTTACGGCCGGCTGAAGTACCGGACAGGTCACGACATGCAGACGGAAGTGAACTACCTCCAACTTCTGAACGGCGGCAAAGTGGTGGCGGAAGTCGCCACCGTTCCCGGCGAGATCTATCCGGAGCTGGTCAATGGCGGAATCACGCGCTATCCCGGCGCGGATTTCCCCGACGCACCGTTCGAACCCACACTGCGCACGCACATGAAGAGCAAGTACCAATTCGTGTTTGGACTCGGCAACGATGAACTGGGTTACATTATCCCCAAGGCCGAATGGGACGACGAGCCGCCCTGGCTGCAAAACAAACCCGAACGCTGGTACGGAGAAATCAATTCGGTGGGGCCGGAGATCGCCGGCACAGTGACGCGCGCACTAGTCAGACTGATCGAGCAGCAATAACCGGTTCCCACCCGAATTGTCAACCCGGGCGGAATCAAGGAAAACGGTTGGACGCGCCTCGTCAAAATCTGCGAATCGTATGCGTTGGTGGGCACCCGGATGACCCGCAGTCGGGTTGTGGCGGGACGATGGCCCGCTGCGCGGATTTTGGTCACGAAGTCGTGGCTCTGTTCTTGACCCGCGGCGAGTTTGGTATCCCTGGTAAGCCCCCGGCTGAAACAGCAGCCATCCGTAGCGCGGAAGCGCAAAGGTCCTGTGGGATTCTGCGAGCCCAGTTCGTGTTTGCCGACCAAGTGGATGGGCACACTGAGCTGAATGAGGTTCAGTACCGGCAGTTCGGTGACCTTCTGGAAACCCAGCGCCCCGATGTGATCTTCACCCACTGGCCGATCGACACGCACCCCGACCATCGCGCGGCTTCCTTGCTTAGCTATGATTTTTGGCTCGCTGGCGGCAGAAGAGTACCCTTCATTTATTACGAGGTTGAGTCGGGGGCCCAGACGCAGGACTTCTGGCCCACGGACTATGTGGATATCTCCAGCGTGGAGGTACGGAAGCGCACCGCTTGTCTTGCGCACGCCAGTACCGTGGACGGCTGGCTTCCCCTTCACGACGAGATGCAGAAATTCCGAGGCTTTGAAGCCGGGTGCAAAGGGGCGGAGGCGTTTGTCTGTCACGGCGGGGGACGAGACCGGCGGCCGCTGACCGAATTACTCCGCCTAGCCGGCGAATCACATCCATGAGAAGAGGAAGCGACATGAGAACCATTTCAAGGCGGAAGCTGTTGAGTCAGACGCTCACCCTGGCGGGTGCTACGGCGGCTGGGTTGCCCCTCGTGGGCACGGGCTTGGGAGCAAACGGGTCTGCTCCCACGCGCAAGCTGAAAGTGGTTGTCGTCGGCGGACACCCGGACGACCCCGAGAGTGGCTGCGGAGGTACGATCGCACGCTACACCGATCTCGGCCATGAGGTTGCGATTATCTATCTGACCCGTGGAGAAGCGGGAATCGACGGAAAAACGCACGCGGAAGCGGCGGCGATTCGTTCCGCCGAGGTTCTGAAGGCGTGCGAGATCCTGAAGGCACGGCCGGTCTTTGCGGGCCAGATCGACGGCAGCACGGAAATCAGCCCGGCCCGGTACGCGGAGTTCCGCAAGGTCCTGGAGGCCGAGAAGCCGGACATTGTACTGACCCACTGGCCGGTGGATACTCACCGCGACCATCGGGCGGCGTCGCTGCTGGTTTACGACGCCTGGCTGCATTTGAAGCCTCGATTCGCCCTCTACTACTTCGAAGTAATGACCGGCGAGCAGACACAGCAATTCCCGCCTTCTCTTTATGTGGATATTGCGGCGACCGAGTGTCGGAAGCGCGCGGCCTGCTTCGCACACGTCAGCCGGAATCCTGACGAATGGTACCCTCACCACGACCAGATGAATCGATTCCGGGGATTAGAATGTGGCTGCACGTTCGCCGAAGCCCTCGTCCGTCACGTTCAGAGTCCGGGATTCGAGGGCTTGGCAGACACATAGTGCCTTCCCGTTTAGCCCCTTCGCGCGCACCCATCGACGCGCCTGTGAGTTTTCGCGCAATCCGTTGACGCGTGGCAAGAGGTTAGGGCTGGCCCGCCACGTTATTCGCCCTAACTTTCGGAATCTCGGGCAATTCGTCCCCGCACTTCTTGTTCCCGGTCAGAATACGTTCCGCAAGATTGGTACGAGCCTTGCCGTATCCCCAGTGGGTATGCCACTGGACCACGAAGTTGCATTCCAAGCGGCAGTATTCGCCCTGCGCAATGGGAGCGAGATTTCGGTGCGGGAGTACACGTTCGAGGACTTTGCCGCGCTGGTGGAAATGTATAAAGATTTCGAGCCTAAGCGCATTGCACAAGGTCTTCCTCCGCCGGACACCCCCCGGATTGCCAACTGGCTGGATCGCCTCCAGCACAAATCGCGCGCCCTTTTGGCGCTGGACGACCGACGGATTGTCGGTCATGTCATCCTTTGCCCGATTTCCACCATCGCCGTGGAGTACACAATCTTTGTCCACCAGGCCTATCGATGCCAGGGTTTGGGCGAGGAGATGACTCGCTTGGCGCTGGGCTTCGCAGCGAAAATGGGCTTCACCGACGTGCTTCTGTGCACGGAAGTAACAAATCATCCTGCGATGTCCCTCTACCGCAAGCTGGGGTTCCGAATCACCAGCGTCGACGGCGACGAATGCGAGATGAAAATCTCAGTTCTCGCTCCGGGAGAAGCCCTGCGGGATGCGGCCTGATTTGCCCCCCGTGCGTCCCCATCCGATGCCAGTGAATGCAAGGCCCCGTGGGTCCAGTCTTTCGTGTCCCCCCACCCGTTAAGGAAACTGCTGAAAAATGCCGATGTCCAAGTTGTCGCGACTGCACTGGGAAGTTGTGTCTTGACAGCGTTCTTTCCGTCTCATAGCATGGCAGTTTCGGCATGTCGCGCTTCGATTAACACTGACAATGGGTGGCTCCACCTTCGCGGTGCATTGAAAGCGGAGATTGCCGAGGGAATCGTCCGAACGAGGGTGCGACGTGAGAATCGAGTTGGCATTTTCAGATGACATTGCGCTGGTGCGCCTCAGCGGAAAATTCCTGGCGGGAAGCGACGGGCCTTTCCTTCGTCAGAAGGTGGTGGATCTCATTGATGCAGGCAGTCGCAAGTTCGTGTTGAATTTCGAAGACGTGCCCTACATTGACTCGACGGGCTTGGGGTTCCTGGCCGGAAGCCAGAAAGCCGCACAGGCGGCGGGCGCGTCCATCGTGTTGGCCAGTATCAACCCCCACGTCAAAAAGGTGCTGGACAGCGTCCAGCTCACGCAGTTCTTCGCGATGGCGTCGGACGAAGCCGCGGCGATCGCGATGCTCAAGGCCGCCGCTGCCGAGCCGACTTCCCCTGCCGGGAAGGCGACGAAGACCCGAAAGCGTACTTCCAGTACCAACCCGCAGAGCGGGCAGGAAACGTAAGTGTGCTTGCCGCTCTCGAGCTGAGGCCATGCCCAGGATCGAGGACGGCAGATCGTCGGCAGCAGAGAAGCGCCACAAAATATGGAACCGGTTCAACAACCCGCGGCAAACGCCCACGCCAAGCTGGGCACGGAAATGGGCCGGCGCCGTAGCGACCGAATCCTCGCGCCGGTGCGCATTCGGGTCATCGGCAACGACATGAACGGTGTGTCGTTCTCCGAGGAGACCGTGACGGTCAGCTTCAACCAGCAGGGCTCGCGCATCAGTCTCACCCATTCACTGCTCGTCGAAGACATCATTCTGATCATGAACCTTGAGAACCGCATCGAGGAAGAGTTCCGCGTTGTGGGCGGCTTCGACCAGGTGTTCGGGGAACGGCGCGAGTGGGGCGTGGAGGCGCTCAATCCCGACGGCAAGATTTGGGGCGTGGCTTTCAGCAAGCCCGCCGAGGGCATCCAGCCCAAGGTGCTCATCGAGTGTGCTGCCTGTAAGACCGCCGCCCAGAGCGCCCTCTCTTCCATCGAGTATGAAGTGCTGCTTGCCACCGGGCTGATCTCCCGCCACTGCGACCGCTGCGGCGAGCACACGCGCTGGAAGCCCAGCGAACAGCCCCTAACCGCCGCCGCGATCATCAAGAGTGTGCGGGGCGTCGGCAAGCATGATGAGAAACGCAAGGCGCGCCGGATCGCGCTCGCCATGCGCATCCGGGTGCGCAACGCCTGGGGGCAGGCGGATATCGCGCAGACGCGCGACGTCTCCAAAGCCGGCATGTGCTTTGTGAGCTCGCTTTCTTACGGCATCGGCGACGTCGTTTACATCACCCTGCCGTTTGCCGATAACCAGACACCTGTCGAAACTCCCGGCAAGATCGTCTGGTCGGCCGATAGCACCGTGGGCCGCTTCTACGGAGTGTCCTACCAGAGATAACCGCCCGCTCATCCTGGCTCACACCTCAGACCAGAAGGGGCTGTTTTAGTGCCACAAATTTAGCGTTGGCGCGGCGGCGTTTTGCTAAATCATTGAAAAACCATGACATCGCAGCTTTGAGTAACTTTTGCATGGTGCCTTTGTTTTCAATAACATCGCAGCTTCGTTCTGTCCCGAAAATTGTAATTCGCTCATTCCAAATGATATCGCAGCTTTGTTTTCCTATATATATAAGGGGCGCTGGAGGCCTGCGCGAGGCTGTCCGACAGGTGCTGGCTCGCCCTGAGGCAGCGAGTGCCCGTGTCTTTGTTCCACGCTTCCATGGCCAACTGGCTTCGCAGGCTGAATTGCGATCCCTGGGTCCCGTCACACACCCTCCGCCCACTCCCCGCCCCGCCATCCCTCACCACACTAGACTAGCACACTTGCCTAACAAAGTCAAGGAGATTTCCGCTCGCCTCCCGGCCGAGCGGCAGGCCGGCGACGGTGCCACGACCACTCGTTCCATAAGGAGATATAATTACCACCCGGCTACCGAGGCCCGCTGGGTGGCGCAGACATTGCGGTTTAATGTCTACGATCCGCGAAGCGTGAATTTCTTGAGATGTTGGCGCAGTGCAACCGCACGGGGTCGGCGAACGGTCTGCTCGAATCGCAGACATCACAAAACGATGTCTGCGCCACCCGCGAAGGAGAGTGTGAGTGAAGGGAATCGATTTGAAGGAGACAAGCATTCGGGATTTGATGCTCTACGTTGCAGTGGGGCTCGCCGTCGTGGGGTTTGCCGTGTTCTACGGCGTATATTCTGCGCGCACAGGCGGAAGCGGGCGGCTGCCTCTGCGGTGGGTGAGTTTTTTCCCGACGACGGCGCTCGTTTTCTGGCTTGCCGTCAAGCCTTTTCGGCGTTACTGGCGGCGCCTGTCATTCTGGCTAGAGGTCGGGGCTCTGCTGGTTGCCCACGGGGTTATCTTCGCTATCCTTCTTACGAAGATTCCGGAGTGGCCGCTGCTGTGGTTTGTGCCAACCAGCCTCGCGGAGGTCGCTCTGATCTTGCTAATCCTCGAAAGAGTCGCAGGTCATGGCGACTACCCGAACTAAACTCGCCTTGGGGACTCCCAGCTATTCCTGCTCACAGGGTCGCGGGTGGCGCAGACATTGCGGTTCAATGTCTGCGATCCGCGAAGCGTAAATTTCTTGAGATGTTAGCGCGGTGCAACCGCACGGGATCGGCGAACGGTCTGCTCGAATCGCAGACATCACGAAACGATGTCTGCGCCACCCGCCGACGCTGGCGCTGCCCGGAAGACTGACGTTCGAACATTCCGCACCGGCACACTCAATTTCGCCGCACATTTTCTGGTATTCTGTCACGCCCCTGATTCACGGGAGGGCGGGGGTTGACCGCCTCCGGAGGAGGACTGTGGCCGAGTTCAAACCGTTCGTCCCACATGATTCGAAGGAGCCTGAGTTCACGCTCAAGGCCGTTTTGGCTGGCCTGGTGATGGCCGCGATTTTCGGCGCGGCCAACGCCTATCTGGGCATGAAGGCGGGGCAGACCGTGGCGGCGACGATTCCTGCTGCGGTGATTGCCATTGCCCTCTTCCGCTTGCCCTTTTTTCGCGGCGGCGTGTTGGAACAAAACTTGACGCGCACCGCGGCCTCGGTGGGCGAAGCGCTGGTGGCCGGCGCCATCTTCACCATTCCTGCCTTCATGATGGTGAACGTGGGCGGCGTGAGACTTTGGACGGGCCTGCGCGGTCATTACTGGGTGGCGACGGTAATTCTCCTCGCCGGCGGGTTGCTGGGGATCTTCTTCATCATCATTCTGCGCCGTCCGCTGTGTGTTGAATCCGACTTGCCATTCCCGGAGAGCACTGCGAGCGCGGAAGTCGTCAAGGCGGGCCAGGCGGGCGCCACCGACGCGCCCAAATACGTTTTCGGCGCGCTCGGTCTGGGAGCGCTACTCCAGGTGCTAAAGGATGGCAAAGGCTTCCAGGTCTTCCAGGACACGGTCACCGGGTTCATCCACTTTCCGAAATCCGTGATCGGCTACTTCGGCTACCAGAAAGAACCGATTGGCAACGTGGCCTATACGGGTGGAGTTGCTTACTCGACGCCTTCAGCGTCTCCGGCGCTGATTGGCATCGGATACATCATCGGACCGGCGCTGGCCTCGATCAATTTTGCCGGCGGGCTGCTGGCGTGGCTGATTCTGATTCCGCTCATCCTCTTCATCGATCCCGATCTGCCGCACCGCCTGGGCGCGACGACGGGCGGCACGGCGCCCTGGGACCTGCTCAGCTACACGGTCTGGTACAACGTGGTGAGGCCGATGGCCGTGGGCGCGATGCTGGTCTCTGCGGTTTACACGATCTACGGAATGCGCGGACCGATCCTGCGCTCGCTCAAGGGCGCGTTCGAATCCACGGCGGCGGCCGCGCACGGCGGGCCGGCGCGCACGCGACTTGATACCGACATCCCCATCAAGTGGATCATCTTCTCGATTGCGGGGCTGCTCGTGCCCATTACGATCATCTATTACCATTTCGCTCAGAGCTGGGGAGCGGCGATTCTGGCCGCGGTGGTCATGGCGTTGAGCGGATTCCTGCTCGGCGCAGTGGGCGGATACTTGGTGGGCCTGATGGGCACGTCGAACCAGCCCGTTTCCGGCCTGATCCTGTCAGCGCTGGTCGTATCGGCGTTGGTGATGGTGGGCATCGGCGAAAAAGGCCTGGGTGGAGTGGCGGCGGTGCTGGGTGTGGCGTCGGTGGTGGGCGTCGCGTGCAGCGTCTCCGGCAGCCTGATTCAGGATTTGAAAGCAGGACATCTGCTCGGGGGAACGCCCTGGAAGATGGAAGTGGTCGAAATACTGAGCGTCACAGTTCTTTCGTTCTTCCTGTTCTTCCCCATCATCGCGCTACACGAAGCGAACCTCGCCACCGGCGGAATCGGCGGGCGCCTTCTGCCCGCGCCGCAGGCGGGCCTGATGGCGTCGCTCGCGCAAGGTATCGTGGGCGGGCAGATGTCGTGGGGTCTGGTCCTGATGGGTTGCGTGCTGGGGATTGCTCTCATCATGATTCAGGCGCCCGCGCCCATGCTCTTTGCCACCGGGATGTACTTGCCGCTCGAGACCACGGGCGCGATCTTCGTCGGAGGCCTGATGAAGTGGGCCGCCGACCGCTGGGCCGCCCGCCAGAGCCTCTCGCCGGAAGAGAAGATCAAATTTGAAGAGCGCGGGACACTGCTCGCCTCCGGCTTCATCGCTGGGGAAGCCATCACCGGCATCCTGCTCGCTGCCCTTTTCCTCGCCGGAATTCAGTCACTCACCAAATCCTTCACCGGCCTCGACGAACTGCCGTTTCTCGCCAACTGGGGCGGATGGATCTCGCTCGCCGCCTTCGCTATCCTTGCCTACTGCCTCATCCAAGTGCCGCTGAAGAAGAAATCCTCGTAGCGCCGACCTTCAGGCCCACCGACAAGCCCAAGAGGCGACTCCCCTTGACAAGGCGATTCATGTCAGAGATAATTAGAAGAATGTCTAATTAGAGGATTGGCTAAGTTCTATGGCGAGGAATGAAGTCTTTCGAGCGCTCGCGGATCCTACGCGACGACAGATCCTGCGGCTGCTGGGGCGAGGCGAGATGACGGCTGGAGAATTGGCCGAACGCTTTGATATGACCAAGCCTTCGATGTCGCACCACTTCGCCGTCCTGAAGGAAGCCGACCTCATTCGCAGCCGGCGCGAGGGGCAACAGATCTGGTACTCCCTCGACACCACCGTCCTCCAGGACGTATTGACCTGGGCGCTGGATCTCATCGAGCGCGCGCCTCGCAATGGGAGGAGGAAGATATGAGCAAGAAATGTTTCATTGTAGGCCTTTTGATTCTCTCGGCTTCATTAGCGGCGACGGCAGTGCTTTATCCATCGCTGCCCGGCCGCGTCCCCACACACTGGGACCTCTAGGGGCAAATCGATGGGTACAGCGCGAAATGGACGCTGTTCGTTTTCGGTCCTGGCATCCTGGCCGCCCTGCTGGGCATGTTCGCGGCGCTTCCCTGGCTCTCGCCCCGGCAATTCACTGTGGATACGTTCCGCTCGACTTACCTGTACATTGTGGTGGTCACCCTGGCGGTCGTTGCCTACTTTCATGCCTTGGTGCTTTGGGCCGCGCAGGGAGGCCACGTCGACATTACCAAAGCCATGTGGGGCGGAGCCTGCCTGCTCGTTGCGCTCCTCGGAAACGTCATGGGGAAAGTGCGGCGCAATTTCTGGATCGGGATACGGACTCCGTGGGCTTTGGCGAACGAGCGAGTTTGGTACGCCACGCACCGCTTCGCTGCCAAGACCATGGTGCTGGGCGCGCTAACCTCTCTGGTGGTTAGTTTCGCCGGAGCGCCTTTCTGGGTACTCTTCGCCACGCTTATGGCCGGAGTGCTCGCGCCCGCCATCCATTCACTGGTCTATTACAAGCATCTCGAGCGTCGCGGGGAGGTCTGACCCGATCTCCTCAGGCTTCCTGCGCGCGCCAGCCCCGGGTGGGATTTGGTGTGTTGAGGTGCGAAGCATCGCTGGGAGTCAGATTGCCGGTCGTCCGACCGCTTGGCGCCCGGCTCCACTAGCTACGCGGGAAAAATTGGGGGGGAGGGCATGACCTGTCTAGACCCTCCCACCCCTCTCTGCGTTTCTGCTACTTCTTGCTGACCTCAGTCAGCACGGTGGTCGCGGCTTGCAGCAGGAGCGGTGTCAGCACGTCTTCACCATCCGACTTCGCCTTCGCTTTCAGAGTGTTCTCCAGCCGCGGCGAAGATCCCCCAGTGGGAACGAGCTGGTACTGCACGGTGACGTCGTCCTTTGACTTGATCTGGCCGTTGAAGCCGGTGAGTTGGCTCATGGCCTGCTGCTGCGCCGACATGGCGGCTGTCGAGGCCGCCGCGCCGGCTGCCTGCGCGGCCATAGCCCCACCCATTCCCTTGGCCATTCCAACCATCGGAACCACACTGGCCCCTTGCGCAGCGAACTTCCTGAACTTGCCGAAGCCGCCCCCGGAGCTATGTTGCACCGCCACACTGGAGTACAGAATGTAATCACACTGCTTCTGCTGCGCCTCGGCCTGGAGCTGCATCGCAATGCGCGAGTCGAGGGCGGCGATCTCGACCGCTGGTCCGCTCATCAGCGCGACTACGGCGTTGCGGATGGGCGTGCTGTAGTCCACTCCCGCGTTGTTGCCCTGGCCTAGTTGCGCCTCCGGCGACGCCACACCAATACGGATCTTTCCCGGCGCTTTCGGCCCGAGCGCCTGGGGCGCGGCCACCGCTGTGCCGGCCGCTCGGGGAGCACCCATACCAGGCATCCCCGTCATCGGAGACATCCCTCCCATCGGTGCGTTCATCGGCGTATTGCCATGCGGGATACCATACTGATTCACCGTCTGCCACACCGCTTGCTGTCCGGCGGCGGCACGCGCCCCCGGATTCGGGCTGTTCATGATCTGCTGAGCCGCTGCCCGCTGGTCTGGGACGTTGCCTGCCGCCTGCTGCGGCGCCAGGGATGCGCCGTTCAGTTCGGCGAGCGAGCTGACCTGCCGGTATCCCGAAGGCACGTCGAACAACTCGGCGGGGAGTTCCTGTTTCGTCAATTCCGAAACCTGGATGGTCACCGTGGTCGTGCCGCCGTCCGGAGTAGGCATGCTGATGTTCTCCTGCAGTGGGTAACCGAGCTTGCCGCTGCCGACGCGGCGGGAGATCACCGTGTCATGGCAGCCCGTACCCAGTTCAACCGGAGGAGCTAGCAGCGAGCAGACAGCGTGCTCTTTGGAGATGTCGGCGAACCAGCCGTCGATGTCAAACGACTGGCGGACCTGCGTGCAGGCCTCCGGCGAAGGCTCCTGGACGACTTTGGCCTTCAAGTGCCGCGCCTGATAGCCGTACATCGGCTTGCGCTCGCCGGTGTCGGTGACGGTGGTGGTCACGGTGATCTTTCCCCCCGCGACCTCAGTTGCTGGTGCACCGGTCGCCTTTGCCGCCGCCTTGGCGGCGTTCTCGTCCTGGGGATCGTTGGACGCCAGGTAGGTCTGGGCCTGCTCGTTCAGAGTCAGAGTGCGCTTGAGGTCGCATTGCCTGACGGTGATGGAGCTTCCGTTGGGCCCTTGATTCACACTGCGCTCGCGAGCGCCTTTTATGGAAGTTTCAGTCGTGGAGACAAAGTTCCCTCCGACGGAGATGTTCTTCTTGATGTGCAGGTCCTGGGCCTGGACCACCGTGGCGGCAAGCAGGGCCGCGAACCAGCAGACGCATCGCGATGATTTGGCCGTAAAGACGTAATTACGGATTCGTTTGGTCATTTTTCACCTCCCTGAAAGCGAAGGGACTATTTGTACTCCACTCTTAAGCTATCTGTCAAATAGTTTCATACTCTGGACAGTTTGTCCCTGTTCTTGAGCTGCTATGCCTACACTTTCAGCAGGCGGTGATGTAATTTCTGGCCGGAATTTCCATTCTCAATTTTCGAGCGTCAGATGACATACACCCGAGCGCCTCTGAATGCAATCGCCCGGTCGGGTGTTGGCCGGTAAGCCCCTCATCGAGCACAGAAGCCACCTGTTCTACCTCTCCTGATGCTTCCGCAGCCCAAAACTGCCGCCTTTCCAACCGATGATTCTGACACCGTCGTGGTGCGGAAAGACCGCGGCGAGAGCTTGAACCGCTATCCCACGCGGCTGGCAGAGATGATCATTGAAATCTGATTGGGGCGCTACCCGCTCCGGGCGGAGAGGATCTTGAAGATTTCCGGCGGCAGGCGCGAAGCGCTATGGAGTGCGGCGTCCTGGCTTCGTTCCTTGACCGGACGGATCGTGTGTTTGCGACGACCCAAGCGGCAGCAAGCCGCCGCCGGGCGCGGGGTAGTGGGTCATTTTGATGTCGAGGCGGCTTTACTCCGTCCGTCAGCCGACGGACGAGGTAAACTCGCCGCTACAGATTCAAACTGCCCCGCCGCCGGGCGCAGGCTTTCGTTGACAATCCGGGGCGGCTATTGTAGTTTTCATAGGGATTCGCGCTGGATTCCCTGCACTCCATATGGCCGAAGGCAGTGTGGTTGAAGTAGTTCTGGAGAGCGACCTCAAGAACGTGGAGGTCGCAGAAGAGATTACCCGGCGCGTCTCGGGGACGGCGGGTTTCGAGGAAGACGACCAGCACAAGATCGACATGGCCGTGCACGAGACGCTGATCAACGCCATCTGGCACGGCAACAAGAACGACCCCAGCAAGCGGGTCTGGATGCGCTTCGAGATTTTCAGTGACCGCCTGGAAATTCGCGTCCGCGACCAGGGGAACGGCTACGATCCGAACAGACTTGCCGACCCCCTGGCCAACGAAAACATTCTGAGCGTTTCCGGGCGCGGGATTTTCTTGATCCGCACTTTTATGGACGAGTTTCGAGTCGAAAGCAGGGCAGGCGAGGGAACGGAAGTGACCCTCGTGAAGCGGTTGAACTCGGATAATTCTGGAGAGTCAAGGAGGAAAGAACCGTGAGCATGAAGGCAACGTTGCGCCAGGTGGATACCGCCATCGTCGTGGACATGAGCGGGCGGATTACGTTGGGTGAGGGATGCACACAGTTGCGCGAGCTGATCCGCGCCCAGGTGGGCAAGGGCAACAAGCACCTGCTGCTCAACCTCGCGGATATCACCTACATC
Organism: Terriglobia bacterium; assembly: GCA_049515175.1. GTDB lineage: Bacteria > Acidobacteriota > Terriglobia > UBA7540 > UBA7540 > JACQNR01. Next base: position 7,610 of record JBEKUI010000012.1, on the reverse strand, counting down.
GACAGCTCGGGGATCGGAGAACTGGTCAGCGGTTTCACTTCCGTTTCCAACCAGGGCGGACAGTTGAAGCTGCTCAACCTGACCAAGAAGGTCAAGGACCTTCTGCAGATCACCAAGCTCTACACGGTGTTCGACGTGTACGACGACGAGGCCAAGGCGATCGGCAGCTTTGGGTCTTAATCACCCGCCGGACTGGGGCGGCGGCGCCCGGCTCCGCAAGGCAGGGAGTTTCCGCAATGCGGCGGAGCGAGGCGGCAGCGGCCGCAGTCAGTAGGGAGAGAGTGTACGCCGCAGGCAGTCCCAGGGGACGGGAACAGGAAGAGTAAATTCTGATCACCCGTTTCGCCCTTGCCAGGCGCTGGGACAAGAAGAAACGGCGCCGCGCAGTTATCCATTTCATTCTGACTTGAGTGCGAAGGGCCCATGGCGAAACACGTCTACTACTTCCGGCCATCCGCTCTAACCAAAGTTCTGCGCCAACTACCGACCGCCTATCGGCTGGTTTCGCTGGAGCGCGACGGGAAGAAGGGCCCCGCCTGGGAGGGCTCGGGCGTCGTCATTGCTGACGCCAGCGAGGATGACCTGGCGAGCATCGAGCGGCACGCACCGCCGGGTGAGCTCTGGCGCGTGATCTATCTGCTGGACCGCCCCCTGCCGGCGCGAGCCCAGAGCGACGACCGCGTGTTTGCCGTGCTGCCCCGCCAGGCGCCCCGTGGCGTCCTCGCCCGGGCCGTCACCAGCGCTTTCGCGACTCTGCACATCGAAGAGGACCGCCGCAACGTCAGCCGGCAACTGCGCTTTGTGGCGACCGAGCTCGAGACCCTCAACCGCATTGGCATCGCGCTTTCCACCGAGCGCAATCCCGATGCGCTACTCGATCTCATTCTGACCAAGAGCCGGGAGATTACGGGCTGCGACGCGGGCTCGCTCTATATCGTGGAAGAGAAGCCGGACGGCGCCAAGCATCTGGTTTTCAAACTGACCCAGAGCGACAGCCACTCGGTTCCGTTCCGCCAGTTCACACTGCCCATCGACACACGCAGCGTCGCCGGCTACGCGGCCTCAACCGGCAACGTGCTCAACATCAAAGACGCCTACCGCATTCGCAACCTCCCCTTCCGGCTGAACCGCGACTTCGACGAGAGGTTCAAGTACCGCACCAAGTCGATGCTGGTCGTGCCGATGAAGAACCAGAAGGACGAGGTGATCGGCGTCCTTCAGCTCATCAACGCCAAGCGCCATAAGGACGTCAAGCTGAGCTCGCGGCAGGTGGTGCACCGCGAAGTCGAGCCCTTTTCCGAGCGCAGCCAGGAACTGGCCTCGTCGCTGGCCAGCCAGGCGGCGGTGGCGGTCGAAAACAACCTGCTCTATCGCGAGATCGAGAATCTGTTCGAGGGCTTCGTCAAGGCCTCCGTGCTCGCCATCGAGTCTCGCGACCCGACGACCTTCGGCCACTCGGAGCGCGTGGCGAAGCTGACGGTGGGGCTCGCCGAGGCCGTCGATCGAGTGGATGCGGGACCTTATAAGGATTTCCAGTTTACCCGCCAGGATATTCGCGAGATCCGTTATGCCTCCATATTGCACGACTTCGGGAAGGTCGGGGTGCGCGAGGAAGTCCTGGTCAAAGCCAAAAAGCTCTACCCCTCCCAGCTCGACCTCATTCAGAAACGCTTCCAGTACATCCGCAAGGTGCTGGAACTGGATACCTACCGGAAGAAAGTGGATTATCTTCTGGCACAGGGCAACCAGAACTACGAGCCGTCATTCGCGGGGATTGAATCGTTGCAAGCGAATGAATTGCGGCAGCTCGATGAGTTCCTGCAGCTTGTGCTGCAAGCCAATGAGCCGACCGTCCTGCCGGAAAAGACTTCGGAAAGACTCGTGGAGATCGCCGGCTGGACGTTTCAGGATCCCTCCGGCCCCACCGAGCCGTTGCTGACGCCGGAGGAGTTGCGCTTCCTCACCATCCCCAAGGGCAGCCTCGACGCCGAGGAGCGAATTCAGATCGAGTCGCACGTGATCCATAGCTTCAAGTTCCTCAGCCAAATTCCATGGACCAAGGAACTGAAAAACGTCCCCATCATCGCCAAGTTCCACCACGAGAAACTCGACGGCAGCGGCTACCCCTACCACATGAAGGGCGAGGAGATTCCCTTCCAGGCCAAAATGATGACCATCTCGGACATTTTCGACGCGTTGACCGCACGCGACCGCCCCTACAAACGCGCTGTGCCCGTCGAGCGAGCGCTGGATATCATCGGCCAGGAAGTGAAGTCGCAACTCTTGGACCCAGTACTCTTCCAGCTCTTCCTCGATGCCAGAATTTTCGAAATCACTTCCAAAGAATAATTCACGCCAGCAAGGATGCCTGGGCGACTTGGCGATTACACGATTTGGTGTACCCGATGCACCATTTGGTGCGTTGGAGTCGGGCGCTGGCCTTCGAGGCGCTTCTGATCTTTGACCCGTTCTGTAATTAATAATCATAGAATCAATAAGATACGGATGCGAAGGGCGTCGACGGGCTTTGGCCATTCGAATGCCCATACAAACCCTGCAAGTCAAATTCACAGGAGGAACGTTCCGCAATGAAGAAACTCTTCACACTGCTGTTTACGGCTGCTCTGGCTTTCTCCCTCGCCATGCCGGTTCTCGCGCAGGATACGACGGCTGCGCCGAAGGCGGAGAAGAAGGAGAAGAAGGCCAAGAAGACGAAGAAGGAAAAGAAGGAGAAGAAGGCGGAAGAGACGAAGAAGTAACCCTCTCTCCAATGCTTACGGTCTGAAACCAGGACTGCATGAACTGGATCGGGACCGGACCCCCCGGCTCGTTTGCCGGGGGTTTTTGTTTCCGGAACGGGCAAAGATCGCAGAGTCCGGTTAGCTTTGTGGCTCCGGTGCCAATTCGGAATGCCTGGCTCAGGCGGCGGTGATCGATCAACCCTATCAACTAGATTGGACTTTTGAACGTGGATTCCCAGCGCCCCTTCGTTGACCCTGGCCGCGGCGTCCGATACAATCAACGCAAGGAACCCGTGGGTTCCCCCATTGCCGGGGACAAGAACCTGTTGAAGCGTGATGTCTTCAATTTGCGGTTTCGGACGCGTCTGGGGCTGGTCATGTGCCTCATCATGGGGTGCATCAGCGCCATCCTTACTGCTACGTACGTATACCACAGCAATCTGATTAAGGCGTATGTCGAGGCGCAGACCTCCGAACTGGTCGCCATCAGCAACCTCGCGCAGGAACGAATCCGTCCTGGAGCAGATCGTAACGCAGCGCTGGCCGAGTACAAGAAGGCGCTCGAAGACGCCGGGCTGAAGTCCATTACCGTGGCCTCTCCCACGGGTGAGGTCGTAGCAAGTACCAACCCCAGCCAGGTCGGCAAAACTATAAAGATCAAGAAGCGCCAGGTCGCGTCGAAGCAGTATCCCATCAAGATTTCCGCGGAGTTTCGTGACATTGATGTGGACACTGCCGTTGAGCAGAAGACCTTGGTCGTCGATTTCCCCATCATTCAGGGCGACAAAGTCATCGGGTACGCCGAGGTGCGCGGCGAGGGCGACAAGGTGGGCGACCTCCTGCGCCACTATTATCAGCAGCGGCTAGCCTGGATTCTGGTGACCCTGCTGGCCGGAATGTTTGCGGTCGTTTATCTCGCCACGCGCTTCACTCGGCCGGTGGATCTGCTCGTGCGGGGCGCCCAACAGGTCGCCCAGGGCAACCTGGAGGTCTCGCTGCCCGCCGCCACCGACCGCGACGAGATGGGGCGGCTGGCTCACACTTTTAACCAGATGGTGGAACGGTTGCGCGGTCACCGGGAGCTTCAAACCCGCCTGAACCAGGCGGAAAAGCTCTCATTGGTGGGTCGGTTTGCCGCCACGGTCGCTCATGAAGTGCGCAACTCGCTGAACTTCATCAACCTGAGCATCGACCAGATTCGCGCCAAGCACGGGAGCAGCGACGACTTGGCTGCGCAGGAGCTTCAGCGCAACCTGCGCAACATGAAGGATGAGGTCAGCCGGATGAATCGCCTGGTGAACGACTTCCTCGCGGCGGGCCGGCAGTCGCCACCAGAGCTGGCGGAGTGCGATGTGCGGGTTGCCATTGAAGAAGCGGTGGCGTTGGCCGAGAAACAGGCTTCGCGCCAGAGGGTATCGATCCGGATGGAGTTACCGCCTGGCCTGCCGGTCCTGCGCGCCGACAGCGCCCAATTGAAGACCTGTTTTATCAACCTCCTAACGAACGCCATCCAGGCCATGCCGGAAGGCGGCGAGGTGCGCATCTCCGCGCGGGTGGAGTCGTTGGAGCAAGCCGAGGCGGGGAGACCGGGCCTGCTCACCCTGCGCTTCGCTGATACCGGATATGGCATTCCGGCGGAAGATCGCGAGCGGGTTTTCACCCCCTACTACTCCACGCGCACGACGGGCTTCGGGTTGGGCTTGGCCATCACGCGCAAGGTCGTGGAAGACCACGGTGGGCGCATCTACGCTGCCGATGGCGAGGGCTCGGGCGCCGTCATGGTGGTGGAATTGCCCGTTCCCGCCGTGCCGCAAGTTCCAGCCGCCATCCACGCGACGTCGTCCATCGTCTGAGGGTTCCTCTCCATGTCCAGCGGTTCCATCCTGGTCGTTGACGACGAAGAACGCCAGCGCGAGATTTACCGCGAAATCCTCCAGGACGAAGGCTATCAGGCCGAAACCGCGCCCAGCGGCGAAGTGGCGCTGCGGTTGCTCGAGCAGCGGCGGTTCGACTTGGTCCTCACCGACCTCAACCTGACCGGCATGACGGGGATTCAGCTTCTCACCGAAATTGTGGCCGCCGATCCTACCGTGGCGGTGGTGCTGATCACAGGCTATCCCTCCATCCAGTCGGCGATCGAGGGCACCAAGCGCGGCGTTTATCAGTACCTTGAGAAACCCGTCGACCGCGACCATTTGCTGGAAGTCGTGGGCAACGTCTTCCACCACCTCGCCGCCTTGAAGCAAACTATCATCGGCGATTCCCCTGCCACGCGGGGGATGATCCGGATGATCCTGAAGGTGGCGCCCAGCTCGCACACAGCGCTGATTCTGGGGGAGAGCGGTACGGGCAAGGAGCTCGTGGCCCGCGAAATCCACAAGCACAGCCCGCGCCGCGAGCGGCCCTTTCTGGCCGTCAACTGCGCCGCGCTCACCGAGACGCTGCTCGAGAGCGAGCTCTTCGGCCACGAGAAGGGCGCCTTCACCGACGCCCACCAGCAGAAGAAAGGGCTCTTCGAGCGCGCCCATCAGTCCACCCTATTTCTCGACGAGATCGGCGACACCAGCCTCGCCATGCAGGCCAAGATTCTGCGCGCCTTGCAGGAACACGAGATCATGCGGGTGGGCGGCACGGAATCGATCAAAGTGGACGTGCGGATTATCGCGGCGACCAACCGCAATCTCGAGCAACTTCTCCTGGAGAAGAAGTTCCGCGAAGACCTCTACTACCGCCTCAAAGTGATCCCGATTGTCTGCCCGCCGCTGCGCGAACGGAGAGATGACATCGAGTTGCTGGCGGGGCACTTTGTCGAGCGCGCCGCGCTGGCGGCGGGGCGCAGGGTGGAGGGAATCAGTCCTGCCGCGCTGGAGATCCTGCGGACTTATTCCTGGCCGGGAAATATCCGGCAGCTCGAGTGGGCCATCGAGCGCGCCGTGGTGCTGGGGGAAACGGCGCTGGTGGAAGCGCCGGACCTGCCACCGGAGATCCTGCAATTGCCCGCAACCTCCGCAGCGGCGGCCCCACAGGGCGAAACTTCCGCGCCTGCTGCGCCCGCTGTTTCAGGGGTAAGCCCCGTGATCCCGGAAGCCACCTGGGAAGACCACGAGAAGGCCAAAATCATCGAGGCGCTGCATCGCACCAATTGGAACATCACCCGCGCCGCCCAGTTGCTGGGCATGACCTTCCGCACCCTCCAATATCGGCTGGAAAAATTCGGCCTCAAACGCCCCTGACCCTTCCCCCGCGGAAAGCCGTGCGGACGAACCGGTCCGCGACTCGGCACGCAATCCTATTTCTGAGGTTTGGCGGTCTCGCGCAGGGCGGCGACGAGGTCGTCCTTGCCGCCGGCGTTGCGGATGTCCTGGAGATCCTCTTCGCTGGGGTTGAATTTGAGGCCGTACTGCTTTACCAGGTCCCCCACCCGCGCGCTGGGCACAAAATTGTTGAGCAGGTCGAGGATGCCCGCTTTGCTGAACGCCTTGGGATTGGGCTCCGGAACGGGCGCGGGGGGCGGTGGGGGCGGTGTGTAGCGGGCCACGAAGGCCAGCTTCGCCTGCGCCTGGGCGCGGTTGGTGGCAACGATTTCAAATCTGTTTTCGCCCTCGTGAAGGGTCAGCGCGTCGGAGAAGAACTCCGTAGCCTGGGCATTCTGCGGCCGCAGGCTGGCGGGATTTCCGTTGATGCTCACCACCGGGATGCCGGCGTTGTCCATCGCCACCCCGCGAATCTTGAAGGCGACACTCGTGACTTCGATCGTCTGACCAGAAGTTCCTATCGAGGGTTCGACGAGCACCAGCGTGGGAGGCGTCGCCTGCGTGACTTCGACATGGGCGACGGCCGTCTTGGCGCCGCCCGGACCCTGCGCCGTGAGCGTGTAGGTGGTGGCCTGTTGGGGCGTCACGCTGCGCGAGCCGGCAGCCTCGACTGTGCCTACGTCAGGATCGATGCGCAGGCTCGTGGCGTTCTGCGACGTCCAGACCAGGGTCAGCGCGTGGCCGTGTTCAACGCTGGCGGGATTAGCCGTCAGGCTAATCTCCGGCCCCGGGGGCGGAGGCGGTTTCACTTGCGCCAGCACCCGGTCGAAATTCCGGATGGCCTGCAGGATGGAAGAAGTCCCCATCCCGCCTCGGCCGGAGGCCGCCATCGCGCCCGGACCGGAGTGAATCGCGCCCCAGCTTTCCTCGGGCATATAGAAAACCATGTGCTTCTTGCCGCTGGCTTTGAAATACAGGTAGGCGTACTTGATTTCAATGTCGGAGAGTTCAGCCTTGCCGGATTCAAAACCCTCGTCCAGCTTCCCCTTGGGCTGCACCACGGTGTACCGGATGCCATCGCGCGTGACGTCGAACCAACCGTAGGAGGTGCTCATGACCGACCAACCGGACAAGCTGGCCGCCGGATAGCGCAAGATCGGATTTGATGAATCGGGATTCAAAACCTGAGGCTTGGTGATCTCGCCGGTGTCCTCATCCACTGCGCCTTTCTTTGACCGACGCTTAGCGAACTGTCCGGCCGCGAAAGCATTGAGGCAGATTCCTATGGCAACCACGACCAGCAAGGTTCTGCCCCACCTGAATCGCCTGTCGGACTTGCGATGAGCAGAGGGTGGCTCGCCCCGGGACATTGTGATATCTCCTGACCCACGGACTCGTCTCGCAGCACGGAAGAGCAACGATCCTGCCCTCCGTGCCCGATTGAACATGCGATTATGCTCCGGAGCCGTGCGGGTTGGCAATTGGCCAAAGGTACTAGTACTTAGTGACTCAAATCAGAGTAATATTGTTTGAGTCCAACGCTATGCACCCGACGTTTTCGCCATTCGAAGGGAGCGGCTTGCGCATTGTAAGCCACCAGGAAGCGATCGATCGC
>JBEKUI010000011.1:0-34568 GCA_049515175.1 Terriglobia bacterium | reverse complement strand
CGATTCCGACATTTTGTCAGTAGAATATTTTTCACCCCAATTCCATCGAGGGATTCGTGAGAATTCTGAGATCTATCGTCATCCTACTGATGCTGTGCCCGGTCGTCATGGGGCAGCACGATCACCCCGCCGAGGCGACGAAGCCAGCCCAACTGCTCGCGGGCTTGGGAGACCATCACCATCCCATCGCGACTCGCAACGCCGAGGCTCAGAAGTTCTTCGATCAGGGTCTGACGCTGATCTTCGGCTTCAACCACGATGAGTCCGTTCGATCGTTTCAGCGCGCCGCCGACCTCGACCGCAATCCGCGCAACCCGCGGTCGCTCTTCGGGCTCGCAGAGAGCCTCAAAGCCCAGAAGAAACTGGCCGACGCCGAATGGGTCCGCCGCGGGTTTGAAGCCGCCTGGAAGAACTCCGATGCAACGCTGCGCATCGCGGATCTGTGATGGGGGACTCAGCAAGCGGGATTCGCTGCGTTGCCGCGAGGTGACGTTCTTCCGCCCAGCCCTGCGGCGCGGCGATTCCAGGGCGCCGATTCTTGACACCCCACGAAGGAGCGTGCTAACTTCTTTCTCTTTGTAATTCAGAGAATTACTGTCGATAAGGCTGACGGCTCGCAATGGCAGAGATCGCGACTCGCCTGGGGAACTTGTTCCTCCAGAGTGTTCCCACCATCATCTTCGTATTCCTCCTGCTGATCCTACTCGAGCGGCTACTTTTCCGGCGGCTGGCGGAGGTCCTCAGCGAGCGCGAGGCCCGGACGACCGGCGCATTGGAGAAAGCGCGGGAGCAGGCAGCGCTGGCGGAAACCCGGGCGCGCGAATACGAGGCGGCGTTCCAGACCGTCCGGCAGGAGTTCTACCGTCAGCGCGAAGCGGAGCGCAAGAAGGTGCTCGCGGAGCGCGAAGCCGCACTGCATCAGGCCCGCCAGGAGAGCGAGGCGCGCCTGGCTCAGGCTCGAGCCGAACTGGCTGCGGACGTCGAAAAGACCAAGATGGAGCTTCAGGTAACCTGCCAGGCGCTGGCAGCGGAAATTTCCAACTCGTTGCTCGGCGGCGCGCCCGCCGAGGGTTCGAGGAGGGCCAATTGAGGCGTCTCGGCCACCGCTCGCTCCTGACGCTTCTGCTCGGACTCTTCCTTCTGGGGTGCCTGCAGGCGCCGATTCTCCGGGCCGAACGCGAGGAACCGGCCGCGGCAGCGGAAGCAGAGGGCGGAGAAAGCCACGAGGGCCACAGCGCGATCTTCAAGTGGATTAACTTCGTGATCCTGGTGGCCGGCCTGGGTTATGTTTTGCGCAAGCCTCTTGCCCAATTCTTCTCGGACCGTTCCGCCGCGATTGAGAAGAGTCTGTCAGAAGGCCGAAAAGCGCTGGAAGCTGCGGAGGCGCAGCTTCGTGCCGTGGAACTGAAGTTGCAGAACTTTGAGGCGGAGATGGCCGCCTTCCGCGCCTCGGCCCTCAAGGAGATGGAGGAGGAGCACGCCCACCTGCGCGAGACGGCCGCACGGGAGGCGGGAAAGATACTCGACTCCGTCCGCGTGCAGATGGACGTTGCCGGGAAGCAGGCCCGGCTTGAACTGCGGCTTCACGCGGCGCGCCTGGCCGTCGAGATGGCCGAGCAGATGATTGCCCAGCGCATGGACCCTCCGACTCAAGCGCGCCTCGTAAGCCAGTTTGCCGAGCGACTGAAGGTCTGACCGGGAAGCAAGGTAGTTGCAGCAGCACGTTTAAGATTCAGCCCCAACGAACATGGCTACAGCCATCGCCAGCCGATACGCCCGCGCCCTCGCCGACATGGTGAGTCGCACGGGTGAATATCGCCGAACGCTGGATGACCTCCAGGCGTTTGCCGCGGTCTATCGCCAGAGCGCCGAGCTCCGCGACGTGTTGCGAACTCCCGCCATTGCCCTGGCGGACAAGAGGCGAATCCTCGAAGCTCTTCTGGCGCGGCTCGGCCCCTCAGCGACGGTGGCGAATTTCTTGCGGGTGCTGCTCGCGAACTACCGCTTGCCGGCCCTGAAGGGCATCATTGAGGCGTTCGCGAAGATCGCCAACGAGCGGATGGGGATCGCGCAAGTGCGGATTGCTTCGGCGGCGGAACTCTCCGAGGACGAACGGCGGACGCTGGTAGCGCGGTTCGAAACCATCACCCGCAAGCGCGCGGAAGTAGAGTTCGATATTGATGCCAAGTTGCTGGGCGGGATCACGGCCCAGATGGGCAGCACGATTTACGACGGCTCGGTGCGCGGCCACTTGCAGCGCATCCGGGAACGGCTGATGTCTCGGTAATTCGCCTGTTCGCTGGGTTCGTCAGTTGGGAAAGCAATAATTCTGGGTAACGGTTTGAGGGCCCGCCGAAAACCTGCGGGCCGAGGCAGGAACGATGGCACAGATTCGAGCTGACGAAATAACCAAAATCATCCGCGAGCAGATCGAGAACTACGACCGCAGCGTTGCGATCAGTGAAGTCGGGACGGTCATCTCGGTCGGCGACGGTGTGGCGCGCATCCACGGCCTGGAGAACGCCATGGCCGGCGAACTGCTCGACCTCCCGCATGACGTGGCGGGCCTGGCGCTGAACCTGGAAGAAGACCAGGTCAGCGCGGTGCTGCTGGGCGATTACACCCTGATCAAGGAAGGCGACACGGTCAAGCGCACCAAGCGCATCATGTCCGTGCCAGTGGGCGAGGCGCTGGTCGGCCGCGTCGTGGACGCTCTGGGCCGCCCCACCGACGGCAAGGGGGCGATCATCACCGAGACGTTCAACCCCGTCGAGCGCCTGGCGCCCGGCGTCGTGGACCGCATGCCGGTGCGCGAGCCGCTGCAGACCGGCCTCAAGTGCATCGATTCGATGATTCCAATAGGCCGGGGCCAACGCGAACTCATCATCGGCGACCGCCAGATCGGCAAGACCGCCATCGCCCTGGACACAATTCTCAACCAGCGCGGCGGCGACGTCATCTGCATCTACGTGGCCATCGGGCAGAAGCGCTCGACGATCGCCCAGGTGGTCAAGACGCTGGAAGAATACGACGCGATGAAGTACAGCATCGTGGTGGAGGCGGGCGCCTCCGATCCCGCGCCGATGCAATACATCGCGCCCTACGCGGGCTGCGCCATGGGCGAATATTTTCGCGACCGCGGCCGGCACGCGCTCTGCATTTATGACGACCTCTCCAAGCACGCGGTGTCGTATCGCGAGATCTCGCTGCTGCTGCGGCGTCCGCCCGGCCGGGAGGCGTATCCGGGCGATGTGTTTTATCTCCATTCCCGCCTGCTCGAACGCGCGGCCAAGCTGAACAAGGAATTGGGTGGCGGCTCGCTCACCGCGCTGCCCATTATTGAAACGCAGGCGGGCGATGTGTCCGCCTACATCCCGACTAACGTCATCTCGATTACCGACGGCCAGATCTATCTGGAGACCGACATGTTCAACACCGGCATCCGGCCGGCCATGAACGTCGGTATTTCGGTGTCGCGCGTGGGCGGCAACGCCCAGATCAAGGCGATGAAGCAGGTGGCGGGAACCCTGCGGCTGGAGCTTGCGCAGTTCCGCGAGTTGGCGGCCTTCGCGCAATTCGGCAGCGACCTCGACAAGACCACGCAGGCACAGCTCAATCGCGGCCGCCGGTTGACGGAAATCCTCAAGCAGGACCAGTTCGTGCCGCTATCGGTCGAGAAACAGATCGTCACCATCTTTGCCGCAACCAACGGGTACCTGGATGACCTCGAAATTAGCGACTGCCTGCCCTTCGAAAAGGCTCTCTACGAATTCATGGACCACTCGTACCCCTCGGTGGCCAAGCAGCTCGCCGAGAAGAAACAGCTTGACGACGCACTGCGTGCCGATGTGCGCAAGATGCTCGAGGAGTTCAAGGCCAAATTCGTGGCGGAGCGCAAGAAGGCCGCCTGATATTCACTGATTCTTTCTTATGCCGACGCTTCTCGACATCCGACGCCGCATCCGCTCGGTGAAGAACACCCAGCAGATCACCCGGGCGATGAAGATGGTGGCCGCCGCCCGCTTGCGCCGCGCTCAGGAACGGGTCTTCAACGCCCGGCCGTACGCACGTCAGATGCTGGAATTGCTGTCGAGTCTCGCGGCGCGTACGGAACAGCGCGCCCACCCCCTGCTCGCCGAGCGTCCCGTCGAAAAACTGCTGCTGGTGCTCGTCACCGGCGATAAGGGCCTCTGCGGCGCCTTCAATACCAATCTGATTCGCGCCGCGCAGGACTACTTGGAGGAAAATCGGGCGCGCCGGGTCTCCATGATCGCCGTGGGGCGCAAGGGCCGCGACATCTTCCGGCGCAGGCCCGTCGAGATGGTTTCTGAGTACGCGGGGATCTTTACACGGCTGGACTTTTCGCACGCGCAGGAGATCGCCGCGCAGATCATCGATCTCTATTCGAAGCAGGAAATCGATGCGGTGGACTTCATTTACAACGAATCCAAGACACTCCTCACCCAGCGCCTGACGCGGGAACGCTATCTCCCCATCAAGCCCATGGAGCCGAAGAAGGGTGAGGCGCTGATTGATTACATCTATGAACAGCCGGCGGCCGAGATCTTTAGCTCGCTCCTCCCCCGCTACGTCGAAATTGAGGTGTACCGCGCCCTGCTCGAATCGGCGGCGGCGGAGTTTGCGGCGCGCATGACGGCCATGGACGCCGCCACCAACAACGCCCGAGAAATGATCGACTCGCTCACGCTCCATATGAATCGCGTGCGCCAGGCTGCGATCACCAGGGAGATTATCGAGATTGTGAGCGGCGCGGCAGGAGTGTGAGGAAGGCAGTCGGAAGTTCGGAGCAGAAATTGGAAACTGGAAATTGGAAACTAGAAACTGGAAACTCGAACTTGTTCCGGGCGTTCGTTCTTAGTTTCCACTTTCCAATTTCCAATTTCTAGTTTCGTCGGCCAGTTGAAAGGAAAGCATCATGCCGGAAACGCACGTAGGAAAAGTGGTGGAAGTGACCGGTCCGGTGATTGTCGTGGCCTTTGAAGGAGACTACCTCCCGCAGATCTACAACGCGATCCGCGTCACTTCCGAAGGTTTTGATACGCCCCAGCCGATCAATGTGATCGCGGAAGTTGAACAGCACATCGGCGAAGGCCGCGTCAAATGCGTGGCGATGGAGCCCACGGACGGCATGGTGCGCGGCATGAAGGCCATCGATCAGGGCGAACCCATCATGGTGCCTGTCGGCAAGCCGACACTCGGCCGCGTGATGAACGTGATCGGCCAGCCGGTTGACAAGCTGGGGCCCATCGTCTCCGACGTGCACTTTCCCATTCATCGCCATGCCCCCGAGCTCGAGGAGCAGAACACTACGTTGGAACTTTTTGAGACGGGACTGAAGGTCGTGGACCTCGTCGAGCCCTACTTGAAAGGGGGCAAGACAGGGCTCTTCGGCGGCGCGGGCGTCGGCAAGACCGTCATCATCATGGAGTTGATCAACAACGTCGCCATGAAGCATGGCGGCGTTTCCGTGTTCGCCGGGGTGGGCGAGCGGACGCGCGAGGGGAACGATCTCTGGCTGGAGTTTGCGGAGTCGAAGGTTATCGTCCCCGGCGATTCCTCGAAATCCAAGGCAGCCTTGATCTACGGCCAGATGACTGAACCGCCCGGCGCGCGCCTGCGCGTGGGCCTGACCGGACTGACCGTCGCCGAATACTTCCGCGACGTGGAAGGCCAGGACGTGCTGCTTTTCATCGACAACATCTTCCGCTTCACCCAGGCGGGCTCGGAAGTTTCGGCGCTGCTCGGACGTATGCCGTCAGCGGTCGGCTACCAGCCCAATCTCTCGACCGAATTGGGCGAACTCCAGGAGCGTATCACCTCGACAAAGAAAGGCTCGATCACTTCGGTGCAGGCGATTTACGTCCCCGCCGATGACTTGACCGACCCCGCACCGGCGACGACCTTCTCGCACCTCGATGCGACCACTGTGCTCTCCCGCCAGCTCGTCGAAATCGGAATCTATCCGGCGGTTGACCCGCTGGCTTCGACGTCCCGCGTCCTCGATCCACGGGTTGTCGGCCAGGAACACTACAACGTGGCGCGCGCGGTCAAAGCGATTCTGCAGAAATACAAGGACCTGCAAGACATCATCGCCATCCTGGGCATGGACGAGCTCTCGGAAGAGGACAAGCTCACGGTGAGCCGGGCGCGTAAGATCCAGAAGTTTCTCTCTCAGCCGTTCTTCGTGGCGCAGCAATTCACCGGGCTGGAAGGGAAATACGTGAAGCTTGCGGACACCATCCGCGGTTTCACGGAATTACTGGAAGGCAAGCACGACGAGATCCCCGAGCAGGCTTTCTATATGGTTGGGAACATCGAAGAGGCCCTCGAGAAGGCGGAGAAACTGAAGGCGGCAGCGTGACAATGAGTGATTGAGCGATTTAACGATTGAGTGATTTGAAGAACGGAGCAGGCTGCCCGATTGGCTTAGTTCTCATTCGCTCAATCACGAAATCGCTCAGTCGCTGAATCACAAAATCTCATGGCAGATTCTCTTCCCAGCCAGATCCAACTCTCGATTGTGACCCCGGACCGCGAGGTGGTGCACGAAACGGTTGAGGCCGTCACGCTGCCGGGCACGACCGGTTATCTCGGCATCCTGCCTGGGCACGCGCCGCTGCTCTCCGAGGTTCGGCCGGGCGAAATCGTTTACACGCGCGCCGAGGGGAAGCACTATCTCGCCGTGAGCTGGGGCTTCGCGGAAGTACTTCCCGACCGCGTGATCGTGCTCGCCAAGAGCGCCGAGCGCGCCGAAGAGATCGATCTCCAGCGCGCCAGGCACGCTTTGGAGCGCGCCGAGGAGCGGCTGAAGAAAGTCTCGGACCCCACCATCGACCGCCAACGGGCCCAGGAAGCCTACGAAAAAGCCCTGGCGCGGCTCAATGCGGCACGACGCACCGGTGTTTGACCGTGTCGGCTCCCGTCGCCGAACTCCGCAGCCTGCTGCCGCATCCAATGTCACTGAACGCGCCCCGGAGCGCAAGTCGCGCGCGAAGGGTTCAGGATTCACAGGCTAAATGCCCGAAGTCACTTCCCTATGTTCGAGGTTCCGGAGGAGATGGCGCACGCGATCGAGCAGTTTGCAGGTGGGGTTGAAGCCTCGAGGGCAAACTCTTAAGAATCGCCTCACCGTGCTATCGGCGCATGCATAGCCAGACAGCGCGGCATTTCCGGCGCACACTGGTAGCTGCTAACATCTTTCAAGCTGAGCACTTGCGGAGGTCGGCAGGCCGTGGGAAGGCAGTCGTCCCCCTTCAGGCTGGACCACACAATCTCCCGTCGCTTACGGCGCGGGAGGCGGCGTCGTGATCCCCGAATAAACCCAGTTCCCCAGAATTGCCAGGAGCAACACAATCGAGATGGCTCCCAAGGCACGAATGGGCCACACTAGTCTCTGTGCTTTCTTCTCGATGACGGTTTGCGCCTGGATAGCTCGGTCTTCCTTGTCGTCTTCGGAAAGCTGGATCCAGTCACTTTCCTGGCTTTCCAGGCGGGCGCGTACGATAAGCAGAACGGCAAGAGCCAGTGTTACCACCACCCAGCCAGTGATGAGCGCCCAGTTCGGATTCATGGTTCACCCCCAAGGATGGTCGGACAATACGTCGATGCGCGAAATCCGCTATCTCCACCTTGGGATAGCAACCGGTGTACCAACGATAGACCGTCATGCCATAAGATTGCAGATAAGTTTCCAGCCCCTCGGGAGTACCGTGGTAGGCACGCACTCCTTCTACCTGATCCAGTGCCAAAGCCTATGCCCGGCGTAAGCTCCCCAACCTCCGACGATGGATCCGATCGCCAGCCCCTTGGCGCCGCCCGCCAAAGCACCAATTCCCATTGAGGTTCCGGCGATTGCCACCATGAATGCCACTTCTTGCTTGGAGATTCTGGGATGGCGCCGCGTCCGGGTCTCACGTTCATATGACCGGCGCCGCGCGGCTGGCTGTGGCCTGGTGTTCTGGGGCCCGCTGGCCGAATTGTCCGTTTGCGCGGCAGGGGCTGCGACCGGCGGGGAGTTCGAGCTGGCAAGCTGTTGTCGGGTTGCAGATTGAGCTCCCACAAGCTCCGGCCCGAGCAAAGCGCCCAGCAAGAGCGCGGAAATGATTCTGCGTCGCATCATCTCAAGCCTCCGATTTGGTGTGTCCTGCAAAGGGCTCTTCTTACTGGCTGGCGCCCCGAAGTATTGGTGAACGAGCAACCTCCACTTCGCCACGCCACGCCGAGGGAGTGCCCGCCTCTCGAAGGGTCCCGTTGGACGCCCGGCTATTGAGGGGTACTCGCCGGACGGCGCTCTAGGTTCGCCGTGGAAGTTGCTGGTTGGGACGCGGTGGGTTCAGGTGCGTTGCCAGAGGCCAACTGGGACTGCCGGTACTTGGGTGCGCTCACGTAGCCGCGCACTCCGCCCTTGCCGATACTGTTGATCACCACTTCCACCGGTTGAGCGTAATCGGACGGATAGAGCATGACCGGCTCGTAGAGGTTCGTGTGTTTCTGACTGATTCGGTTGTCATCCACAATCAGCTCGAGGTCACAGTATTGGCGCTTGGTGTTCGCTTTCCGCAGCGAGATGCTCAGCGGTCCAACGTGGCTGAACTGCTTCGACTTGGTCAGATCGAACTCAAAGTAGTTCTTCTCTCCTCGCTTCTGGAGCGCAACCAGTTCCTCGTGGGTGCGGGCGATCGAACCACCGAGCTCATCACGTGTCGAGCCGAGCTTTCCTTCCAGATCGGTGCGCGCATTCTGCAGGTCCTGGCGACCGGCTTCAATCTGCTTCTGGTGTTCGTCGAGTTCGGCCTGCACCTTCTTCCATCGCGGGTCGTCGGCGGGAACGCGCTTCTGCGCCCGGGTTTGCACGTGCTTGTTGCGATGAGTCTTGGCGGGTGATGCTTCCTTCGGTTGTGGAACCGGTTCTTGGGGGGCGGGTTTCACTTCGGGCGGCGTCGAGAGAGCCGCCAGCCTCGTCGTCACAGCATCAAGCTGAATTCGGGTCTGATTGAGAACGGCGCTCATCTGGTCATGGTTCGCGGCCATTTGGGCTGCCTCCCGTCGCTGCTCGACCAGGTAAAAGGCGCCACCCAAAGTTGTGGCGAGAAAGAACAAAGTTGCCACCAACAACCAGCGATTGCTTTTCGCCGGTGCCGGCGGTGACACTTCGTGGACTTCCTGCTCGTCGATCATGTTTCCCTCACTTTTTGTTATTGCGTCCCCGTTTTGACGCATGCCATGAGTGGGCATGATTCATGCCAGGATTGGATGTTTCTTGCTCAACGTGAAATCAGTCACTTACGGCGGCAAAGTGGGACGTTGACGGCCAAGCCGAATGAACAGATTTCACGAGACGGGAAAAAAGTTCATGGGAGCGTTGACGCGGGAGAGATGCCGTTACTACACCAATGCCCATGCTATGCTCTCCGATGCTGAAGGGACCTTTCCAGGCGAGTTGAGGATGACAGACGGAGGTGCGTGTATGCCCCGGCCAAAACCCGCGGACATATCAGTGCTGAGCGATCTGTGCACTCCGTGGTGCGTTCACGTGGTTGCCACACTGCGGATCGCCGACCACATCGCCGCTGGGATAAACCAGATCGATGATTTGGCTGCGGCATCAGGCTCTAACTCCGATTCTCTACACCGAGTGTTGAGGCACCTCGTCAGCAAAGGGGTGTTCGAGGAATCGGCGCCCGGTCAATACGCGCTGAATGAACCTGGTCGTGTGTTGCTGGACTCGCCAGTGCGGCGCGGCCTTGACCTCGACGGCTTCGGCGGTCGCATGGCGTATGCGTGGGGAAGCCTGCTTAACGCCGTACGGACTGGCGCACCGGCCTACTCCGAGGTGTTTGGCCGTCCTTTTTGGCAGGACTTGCAGGCCCATCCCATCATAGCCGCGAGCTTTGACGAATTAATGGGGCTGGCTGGGCACGGAACTCCCGATCCAGAGGTACTGGTCACCGGGGACTGGGAATCGGTGCGGACGGTCGTCGACGTTGGCGGGGGCACGGGCGCACTTCTGGTGGAAATCCTTCGCACTCGCCCTAGGGTACGCGCGACGCTGGTTGATCTCCCCTCCGCGGTGGCTCGATCCGGTGAGGTCTTTAAGGCTGCCGGCGTCGCCGAACGTGTCACTGCAGTGGGGCAGAGCTTCTTCGACCCGCTGCCAGCCGGGGCCGACCTCTATCTGCTGAAAAGCGTGCTCAGCGATTGGCCCGATCGCGAGGCGGTCGACATCCTGAGGCGCTGCGGGGAGGCGGCTCGTCCCGCTGGTCGCATTGTTGTCCTCAACGGGGTAACGCCCGACGAAGACGGGGACCCGTCGCCGGCCTTGCTGATGATGGTGTTGGTGGGAGGGAGAGACCGAAGCTTGGAGGAGTTCCGCGAACTGGCCCGCGGGGCAGGGTTGGAAGTGCATGCCGCTGGACGGCAGCCGTCGGGCCGCTTTGTCATTGAATGTCGCCCGGCCTGCTGACACTCGCTCTCCGGCCGGCGCTGTGAAAAGAACAGCGCCTCCACGCTCGTCGCACAGGTCCCCCGCCGCTGCCTTAGAACGAGATCTGGACTCTCCATCGTCGATCGTTGCTGGCTGTTGACTTCGTGGGGTTGTCGTGATGGTCGCCGGTGAGAAATGTGAGATAGTCTTGGTCGCGGACCCCTCAACGGTTCAGCCGAGCCCAGATGCTGCTAAAAAACTGCGAGGCAGCCATCGCGAAGCGAGTCATCATCTCGGGGAACCAAGCCAGGGTCCACTCGTGGTGCTGTTGCCAGGCCTGGGGGAGCGGCCAGGCTTCGCGGAGCCGCTTCCAGTACTTGGCCCGGGTGGCCGGAGAGGCTTCCGAGCTCCCCTCGGGGAATTCCCTCTCGTCGAGCTTGAATTCTGGGACGGGATTCTCCGGCAGCTTGGTGCCATAGGCCTGTTGCGACTGCACAACATTCAGGGCCAGTTGCCAGTAGGCGCGAGCGGTCCGCTCCTCAGCGGCCCGCCGCTCAGCTTTCCATTCCTTCCGAACTTCCGCAAATCCGGGAGGAAGCTCCGCCTTGAGCTGCATGACTGGCCGGTGGGACAGGAAGCCTATCACCCCCACCAGGAGCAGCAGAAGCGCCCACCCCCAGTGCCCCCGGCGGGAGCGCTTCGACCTGACGCTGAGCCCCTCCATATCACCGCCCATCGTGCCCCTTCATCTTGCCATCGGAAGTCCACTGCGGAACATGAGCAGAAACTGCTTCTGCGCGAAGGTTACTCCTTCTGCCCGTCCTCCACAATGGCACGAAGGTGCCGTGCCTTTGTCGTGACCACGCTTCCGCGGCTTCAATCGGTTGGTCGATCCCGGTCAGAGGGGACCCCAGGCGACACGATTGCAGATCTGTTCAGGCGATCTGAACGGGCACGGGGCGATTCTCGCGCGCGGACCTGTAAATAGCCTGCATCACGGCAATATCCTTCAGACCTTGCAGGCCGCTCGGTTCAGGGTCACGACGGCGACGAATGGCGTCCGCGAAGGCGTCGAGTTCCAGGGCAAACTCATCCATGGCCTTGAATTTCTTCTCGAACCACCGGCTTCCCATCTTCCCATAGAGGCGCCGGACGTGGTTGAACTCGTAAGCTGGATTGAGCGCCGCCCATCCCTTCTCTCCGTGGACGTAGAGGTAGGAGGCTTGCGCCAGCCCAAAACTGGAACTGGCTTGCAGCACGATGCCGTCCGGGAATTTCAACTGGAAGGTAATGTTCTCTTCGACTTCGCTGAAACGGGTCGGATCGAACGTCCAGGCGAAGCCGGAAGCCTCAATGGGATCCTTGCCGGTAATCCAGCGGCTGGTGTTGACGCAGTAGACGCCGACATCATAGAGCGAGCCGCCCCCGGCCTGTCGGCGGTCCAACTGCCAGGCGGGCGTGCCCGCGCCGCGCGGGAGGGAGATTGTGAAGGCGGAGTGAAGCAGCTTCAGGCGCCCGAGCTTCCCGCTCGTGACCAGCTTCTTAAGGGCAACGCTCGCAGGGTCGAAATACTTGCGATAGGCGATCATCAGCCGGACGTCCCTGGCGCGGCAGGCCGCGATCATCAGTTGGCAATCTTCAACCGTGTTGGCCATCGGCTTCTCGCACAGGACGTGCTTTCCGGCGCTGGCGGCACGAATCGCCAAGTCCGCGTGGGTCCCATTGGTGGTAGCGATGAAGACGGCGTCAACCTGCGGGTGGTTGAGGCACAGCGCGAGGTCGTCGTAGGTATAGTAGTCGCTAGCGCCGAATTTCCCGGCCAGGCGCTTTGCCTTGCGCTCGTCGCCGCTGACTAACGCGACCAGCTTGGCTTTCCGGCTGTGCCGGAACGCCGGCAGAATCGCCACTTGGGAGATGTTCCCCAGCCCGACCACCGCAAACCCGACTCGCTTCGCCCCCCCCATGTCCGACTGCCCCTCAGACGCGAATGTAGTGAAGGTTGCCTGAGAGCATTATCCGCCTGCTGTCAACTTGAAATTCCAAGGGCTGGGGGTAGGGGGACTCGCGGTGTTCCGGCCGCCTATCCGGGCAGGCTGGCGCGTTCCCAGGCCAGGAACCGCTCCACATCCTTGCGGATGGCGCGCAAGACAAAGGCCAGGACCGCAGCGTCGTCTACATAGCCGATGACGGGAATCGGGTCAGGAATGAGGTCGAGGGGATCGAGGAAATAGATGATGCCAGCGAGGGCGAATACGAGCGTCCGCCAGGGGACGACGCTGTAGCGCCCGCGCGCCCACGCCCTGAGCAGGCGGATCAGTGCCCCTAGCGTATCCCAGATCTCGCCCAGCCGGTCGCGGTCCCGCACCGCCTTCCGTTCCGCACCGCTGAGCAGCGTGCCGACGCGCGACTTGTCGTTGGAATACTCTTCGGCCTGCTTGTGAGCCAGGGCGAAATTGGACCGTGGATTTCCCAAGATCCCTCCATATCCTAGGAATATTATACCGGCCCGACGCGGTTTCCGCCGGCTTTCTTCAATCCTTCCCGCGGAGATTCAATTCAACCAGAGATGAACATGAACCCCTTGGCGTCGTTGAAGCCGCGTGGGGCGCGACCGATTCCATCCGGCGTGCGCATGCCCAGGAAATGCCTGTCAGCCGTCGCGCGAGGAGCAAGTACAGCTGGAGGTTTTTCCGGGACTGACCGCGTCCCCAGGCTGGCTGCCCTTCGTTCGGCAGCCCGGGCCTGCGCCACAAAGCGGCGGTAATGCCGGGCTTCAGTCGTCTTGATGTCGAAATGTACTCGCTGGGAAAGCGAATGAAGCTTGGCAAAGACCTCCTCAAATTCCTCCGCCGAGACCAGGTCCGCAGCACCACGTCGAGGGCTTCCACGCGTCGGACGATTTCGTCAAATTCTGCCAGATTCTGGCGTGTGATCGTGGAAGACCCATCGCGCCAAGCTGCTGCAGGGGCCAGGGCTGCTCCCGGCGCGCTGAAAGCGGACGCATTTCGCGCGGTGCGGAAGGCGCAACCCGGCGACTCTTGCATCGCGGAATGCCGCCCTAGCTACCCCTTGACTTTTCCCCACGAGGGTCTAGACTCCTACTAGGTAGAGAAGGCCGTTTCGCTGCGGGGGCACTCCGGAGGGTGTAGCTTCCCGTTGGAAGCAGGCGAACGCGCCCAGCCCCTGGATCCACCGCAGCCGCCCGTACGGCCATGTCTCAAACGCTGATCGTTCGCGCCCCCGTGGGGAAGGGAGGGCGATATGTTTCAGATGATCAATGAAGAGAAGCCCAGCCCGGAGGATCGCAAGCTTTTCTGGTACAAGGTCGGCGCGTTTCTGCTGGCGCTGGCCGCCTTTGGTGGGGTGATTTACTTCTTCGCCTTCATACCCTACAAGGGCTGAGTTAGGATCGACCCAAGGGAAACTGTTCTGCCACGAGCCGTAGGGCCTCGTCGCGACTGTGCAGCTTTCCCTCAAGGTGTGCGTCCTCCACGGTTTGCAGAATGATCTTGAACAGGGGTCCGGGAGTGTATCCCTGCCCGATCAGATCGTCTCCCCGCAATAAGGGCTGGGGCTTGATCTCCTCTGCTGGCGTTTCCTCGAGCAGCTTTCTCGCCAGCTCATAATTGGCCAAATCCCCGTGGCTCGACAGGCAATCGAGCCGGTGCAGTTCCAGGTGCTCCTCAAATCCTTCCATGCGCAGGAAGCGCAATTGCGTCGAGCGCTTCATGCGCGGGAAATCCTTGAAGCGCAGGTGATGCCGCACCAGCTCCACGACGCGCTCCGTTTCGCGCGCTGAGAGGCGCAGCCGCGCGCAGATGGCTTCCGCCATCTTCGCGCCCACTTCCACATGGTTGTCGAAGCGAATGCGCTCGCGCACGGTGAAGGTGGGCGGTTTGCCGACGTCGTGGAGGAGCACGCCAAGCGCCAGCGTCGGTGTCGGGTCGCGCAGCCCGTCGAGCATCATCAGGGTGTGAATCCAGACGTCGCCTTCGGGATGAAACTCGGGCGGCTGGGCGACTCCCCGCAGCGCCGTGATCTCGGGCAGCACTTCCCGGAGCAGTCCGGTTACTTCCAGCAATTCGAAGCCGCGCCGCGCCTGGCCCTCAGTCAAGATCTTGAGGATTTCGTCGCGCACGCGCTCCGCGCTCACTTCATGAATTTGCGAGGCAAGGTTCTGGATCGCCGCCATGGCCGCCGTATCGAGCGCGAAGCCGAAGCGGGCCGCAAAGCGCACGGCACGCAGCATCCGCAGGCGGTCCTCGCTCAGTCGGGCCACGGGGTCGCCGATGGTGCGAAGGCGCCGGGCGCGAATGTCCGCCTGTCCGCCCACATAGTCGAGGACTTCCTCGCTCGCGGGATCGAAGAGCAGACCATTGATGGTGAAGTCGCGGCGGCGCACGTCTTCCTGTGGCGTCCGAGCGTAACGAACTTCCGCCGGGTGCCGGCCGTCGTCGTAGCGGCCGTCGCTGCGGAAGGTGGCGACCTCAACGTTGCCCTCCTCACGCGGCACGATCACCACGCCGAACTGCGCGCCCACCGTCAGGCTTTCGGGATAGAGGCGCACGACCTCGTCGGGCGTCGCGTCCGTGGCCACATCGTAGTCCTTCGGCTCGCGCCCCATCACCAGGTCGCGCACACAGCCACCCACGAAATAGGCTTGAAAGCCCTCCCCCCGCAACCGCCGCACAATTTCCGCCGCCACTTGCCGCTTGGCGTCCATACGCGCCTATTACACCCGATTCGCCGCCCCCGGCGCAAGCAGCCGGAGTGTTCCTTCGGAGTTATACGTCGGGGGCAACGCCAAAGGAGTTAGCGCGAATCCGCAGGGTTCGCTATAATTTCCTTTTAGCCACTGAACTCAGGGTTTCACGGCGAAGGCCGCCCCGAACCACGGCATGCTCAAGCGACTGCTTCCGCTCAAACCGTATCTGGCGCGTTACAAGCGGCGTTACGCCGCCGGGTTCGTGTGCCTGCTGATCGCGCAAACCGCGGGGATTGCTCCGCCGCTGATCATCAAGGCCGGGATCGACGCTCTCTCCCAGGCGTTCAACGGCCACAAACTGCTTTACTACGCCGGACTGTTGCTCGGGGTGGCGCTCCTCAAGGCTGTCTTCCAGTTCTGGATGCGCTGGATTCTGATCGGCATTTCGCGCGACGCGGAATACGATCTGCGCAACGACCTCTTCGCCCACCTCATGCGCCTTTCGCAGCGCTACTACACCGAGACGCCCACCGGCGACCTGATGTCGAAGCTCACCAACGACCTTAACGCCGTCCGCAACCTCGTCGGCCCGGGCATCATGTACTCGGCGGGCACGGTGACGCTGGGCGTCGCCGCTATCAGCGTGATGCTCAAGCTCGACTGGCGGTTGACCCTGCTGGCGCTCGCCCCCATGCCGCTGGTCTCCATCGCCGTCAAAGTCTTCGGCGGGATGATTCACGACCGCTTCGAGAAGATCCAGGAGCTGTATTCGCGCCTCACCGAAAAAGTGCGCGAGAGCCTCTCCGGCGTGCGCGTCGTGCGCGCCTTCGTGCAGGAGGAGGCGGAGCAAGCGCAGTTCGCCCGCCTGAACCGCGAGTTCGTGGACAAGAACCAGGGGCTCATCTGGATCACGAGCTCGATGTGGCCCGCCATGGCCCTGCTCTTCGCCCTGGCGTTCATCCTTATTATGATTGTAGGTGGCCGGCACGTCCTCGCCGGCCAGATTACGGTGGGGACTTTCGCGGCCTTCAACGTGTACCTCTTCTACCTGATCTGGCCGATCATCGCCATCGGCTGGGTGATGAATCTGCTCCAGCGGGGTCTCGCGTCGCTGGAGCGGCTCAACACAATCTTCCAGGCGCGCCCCGACATCGATGACCGCGACGTGCCGCCGCAACCCCTCACCTCGATCCGCGGCGAGATCGAGTTCCGCAACCTGAGCTTCAGCTACAACGGCCGGCCGATCCTGAAGAACCTCAATCTGCATATTCCCGCCGGCCGCACCGTCGCCGTCGTGGGCGCGACGGGGTCGGGAAAATCCACCCTGGTCAGCCTGATTCCGCGCCTCTGTGACGCGCCCCCTGAGACCGTGTTCGTCGACGGCGTGCCCATCCGGCAGATTCCCCTTCAGGTGCTGCGCGCGAGCATCGGCTTTGTACCGCAGGAGACTTTTCTCTTCAGCGAGACGATTCGCGAGAACGTCCGCTTTGGCACCGCCGCGGCCTCGGACGAAGACGTGGACCGGGCGGCGGAAATTTCCAACATCCTGCCGGAAATCCGCGGCTTCCCGCAAGGCTTTGACACCATGGTGGGCGAGCGCGGCTTGACGCTCTCCGGCGGCCAGAAGCAGCGCACCACGATCTCGCGCGCCGTCATCCGCGACCCGCGCATTCTGATTCTGGACGACGCTCTCTCGAGTGTGGACACCTACACGGAAGAGCGAATCCTCCAGCACCTTACCGAGGTAATGGCGGGCCGGACCACGCTGCTGATTTCGCATCGCGTCTCCACCATCCGCAATGCCGATGAGATTGTGGTCCTCCACGACGGAGAGATCGTGGAGCGCGGCAAGCACGAAGATCTGCTGGCCCTCAACGGGCATTACAGCGAGCTTTACAACAAGCAGCTGATCGAGGAAGAGCTGGAGCAAGAGGCGTGAGAGGACGGTCGAAAGTCGACAGTCGAAGGTCGAAAGGCCTCTGACTTTCAACCTTCGACCTTTGACATTTAACTTTAGTTTATGGCAGACAGTTTCCACGAAGAAGAGGTTCTCGGCAAAGCGTACGACGCGCGGCTGATGAGGCGGCTGCTCGCCTATCTGCGCCCGTACTGGCTGGTGGTGATTCTGGCGCTCGCGGCGATTGTCCTCTACGGCGTCTTCCAGGCCGCGCCGCCCTACTTCATCAAGCTGCTCGTCGACCGATATCTCGACCCGGTGAGCGACGCCAAAGCCCCGGCCATCTTCAGCCGGATCCTCAGCCCCGACCCGCGCACCGGCATTGTTCAGATCGCCCTGCTGCTCTTTCTGCCCACGGCGCTCGTAACCTTCCTCCTGGAGTTCGCGCAGGCCTTCACGATGCAGCTCGTCGGGCAGCGCGTGATGTACGACCTGCGCAAGGAACTCTTTGCGCACCTGCAGCGGCTGCACCTGAGCTTCTTTGACCGCAACCCGGTAGGGCGACTGGTGACGCGGGTGACAACCGACGTCGACGTCCTCAACGAGCTCTTCGCCTCCGGCCTGGTGGCGATCTTTGGCGACATCTTCTCACTGGTCAGCATCATGGTCGTGATGCTGAGCATCAACTGGAAGCTGGCGTTGCTGACATTCTCGGTGCTGCCGTTCATTGGGCTGGTCACTGCGCTCTTCCGCAAAGCCGTGCGTGAATCGTACCGGCGCATTCGCACGGCCATCGCGCGCATCAATGCTTATCTCCAGGAACACATCTCGGGGATGATGGTGATCCAGCTCTTCAACCGCCAGGAGCGCAGCTTCGAGGAATTCGACAAGGTCAATCGCGACCACATGGAGGCTTACAAGGACTCCATCCTGGCCTACGGGCTGTTCTATCCGACGGTGGAATTCCTCGGCGTGTTGGCGGTGGCCATCATCCTCTATCGCGGCGGTGCCATGGCGCTCACCGGGGCGCTGACCGTCGGCACGGCGATCGCCTTCATCCAGTACTCGCAGCGCTTTTTCCGGCCCATCCAGGACTTGAGCGACAAGTACAACATCCTGCAGGCGGCGATGGCGAGCGCAGAGCGGATCTTCAAACTGCTCGACACTCCCGTGGCTATCGCCGACCCCGCCGCGCCCACGCCCGTGGAGAATCCGCAGAGCCGGGTGGAGTTTCGCAACGTCAGTTTCGCCTACCGCGACGGCCATCGCGTCATCGAAAACGTCTCGTTCACCATTGAGCCCGGAGAAACGGTGGCTGTCGTCGGGCACACCGGCGCGGGCAAGACGACCCTCACCAACCTTCTCCTGCGCTTCTACGACGTGGAAGGGGGGCAGATTCTTTACGACGGCGTCGACATCCGCGAGATGCGGCTGCGCGACCTCCGCCGGAATTTCGGCATGGTTCTGCAGGACCCGTTTCTCTTCACGGGAACCATTGCCGGCAATATCCGGATGGGCAGCGACGGCATCACGGACATGAAGCTGCGCGAGGCGGCGCGGCAAGTGAACATCCTCGATTTCATCGAGACGCTGCCCGGCGGCTTCGACGAACCGGTGAGGGAACGTGGCGCCACGCTCTCGGTGGGTCAAAAGCAGTTGTTATCTTTCGCCCGCGCCCTGGCACACAATCCCCGCCTGCTGATCCTCGACGAAGCGACCTCCAGTGTCGATCCCGAAACGGAAGCGCTGATTCGCGAGGCGCTGCGCCGCATGCTCGAAAACCGCACCTCTCTGGTCATTGCGCACCGCCTCTCGACCATCCAGAACGCCTCCAAGATCGTGGTCATGCACAAGGGCCGCGTCCGCGAGACTGGGACCCATCAGGAGCTCCTCTTACAGCGTGGCCTCTACTACAAGCTTTACGAGCTACAATACAAGGACCAGGAAGCGTCCGCTGCCCGTAGTCCGTTGTCCGTTGCCGGCGTGAGTACAAGCGGTCCAGCCGCGGCGGATAAGGCCCTGCGTGCCACGGACCACTGATCCATGGCCCATAACAGCATCTTGATCGTGGCGGGGGAGCGCTCCGGCGATGTGTATGGCGCGGAACTGGCCCGGGCGCTGCGCGCGCGTCTGGGCGCGGTCGAGATCTTCGGCTGCGGCGGCGACGCGATGCGCCAGGCCGGGGTCGAAACCACCCTCGATGCCCACGCCATTTCGATGGCGGGGATCGTGGAAGTCGTGGCCGGCCTGCCGCGCGTCTATCGCGCTTTCCACTCGCTGCTCGAGGCAGTCGATCGCCGCCGCCCGCAGCTTGCCGTCCTCATCGACTTTCCCGACTTCAATCTGCGCCTCGCCAGGAAGCTGAAGCAGCGCGGCATTCCGGTGATCTACTTTGTGAGCCCGCAAGTCTGGGCTTGGCGCAAAGGCCGGCTGAAAGAGATGAAGACCACGGTCAGCAAGATGCTTTGCATTTTCGATTTTGAAGAGGCGCTATATCGCGAGGCCGGAATCCCCGTGGAGTACGTCGGTCATCCGCTGGTTGACTTAGTGCGTCCGCAGATGACGCGCCAGGAGTTTTTCGCGAAGGCCAGCCTCGACCCGGCGATTTCGACGGTGGCGTTGCTGCCGGGCAGCCGCCAGAAGGAAGTTGGGCACAACCTGCCGCCCCTACTCGATGCCGCGGCGCGCCTGGCGGTCGATCGGCCGATTCAGTTCGTGCTGCCGGTCGCACCCTCGCTCGATCCGAAGTGGATCACAGCGATGATTCAGAAAAGCGCCGCCGGCGGGGCGACAATCCGCACTCTCGTCGATGCGGCTCACGACGCGTTGCGCCACGCAGACGTGGCGGTCGTCGCGAGCGGCACGGCCACGCTCGAGGCGGCGCTCCAGGAGCGGCCGATGGTGGTCGTCTACAGGGTCTCGCCGCTCTCGTGGCTGGTGGGCAAGCTCCTCGTCGACGTTCCCCATTACAGTATGGTGAACTTGCTGGCCGGCAAACGGCTGGTCACGGAATTGATGCAAAGCAACTTTACCGGGCCGAAGGTTGCGGCCCAGGTACAATACTTGCTCGACCATCCCGAAGCTCGCGCTACAATGGTGGATGAACTGCGCCAACTACGGGCACGCCTGGGCTCGGGCGGAGCGATTGGCCGCGCCGCGGATGCCGTGGTGGGCTTGTGCCGCGAGCGGGGAACACCCGCTCCCCGGGGAAAAGGCGCCGGGGTCGCGCCGGCGGAAGGATGAAGGCAGTGCAACTTTCCAGCGCGCGATTCAATCCAACCACGGAGGGGTGACCCTGCGCAGTCACGACCGCACTCCAGGCCGGAGCTTGTGCGCCACGTGCGGATGGAGCCATAGATGAGCGACCTGAAATCCCCACCGAGATACCGCGCGCGCCGCCTCCTGCGCCTCCCGTGGGCCCTGGGGATTCTCTGCCTCACATTAACGCTGGCCGCTCCGCCCGCCCGCGCCCAGGCGCGCTTTGAGGTCACCCACTATGACATCACCGCCGAACTTTTCCCCTCGACGCATATTCTGACCGCCCAGGCGCGGATTGATTTCCTTCCCAAAGCCGACTTGACGACGATGAGTTTCGAGCTGCACAGCAGCCTGCGCGTCGAGAAGGTGCTGGACGCCGCGGGCAAGCAGCTCGCTTTCCGCCGCGACGGCCTGAACTTCAGCGTGGATTTTCTCAATCCGGTTGGCCAGGACAAGCCTTCCTCGATCACCGTCAGCTACGGCGGCTCGCTGGCCTCTGCGGACGGCAGCCCGGTCGAAAGCCTCAAGCTTGCCTATGTGGGGAGCGAAGGATCCTATCTGCTCTACCCGGGCCGCTGGTTCCCGGTCACGGGTTACAGCACGGAGCGCTTTGCCACCACGGTGCGGATTACCGTTCCTTCCGATTGGGCCGTGGTCGCTTCGGGAAAGGCACAGGCTCCGGTGCAACAGACCGGCAAGGTGACGTTCGCCTACGACTATGGGGAACGGTCCTTTCCGGGAACGGTGGTTGCCGGCAAGTACTCCGTCCAGCCGGCGACCGCGGTGGGAGCAGATATTACGCTTTACATGAAACCAGGTCACGAGGGCTTTGCCTCCAGCTACGGCGACGCCGCGGCGAAGATACTGCTGTTCTATACAGACAAGTTCGGGCCACTCCCCAGCGGGCACCTTTCCCTCGTCGAAATC
The DNA here is from genome assembly GCA_049515175.1 of Terriglobia bacterium. Taxonomy (GTDB): domain Bacteria; phylum Acidobacteriota; class Terriglobia; order UBA7540; family UBA7540; genus JACQNR01. The sequence continues at coordinate 13,337 of JBEKUI010000011.1, read as the reverse complement.
GAGGACGGAACGGTGGGAGCCTACACGGCGCCGGGCCTGGTGGCGCTGGCCTCGCGCGGCTTCACTTCGCCGGTGAACATCCGCCTGCTGGCCCACGAAATCTCTCATCAGTGGTGGCGCTGCCTGGTGAGTCCGGCGACGTTAAATGACGCCTACTTGGACGAGGGCTTGGCAACGTACTCTGCCGCCTTGTATGTCGAGGCCGCCGCCGGAGACAACGCCTTTGAAGATCTGATGCGGGAAACGCAGATCGGCGCGCTCACCCACGAGGAGGTTGCTCCCCTCGCCCAGGCTGCCACCCTCCACGAGTTCACGCCCGAATATCAGTCCATCGTTTTCCAGAAGGGCGCCATGGTGTTTCATATGCTGCGCTGGGTGCTCGGCGATGAAGCATTCCTGAAGACGCTCCAAGCCCTTGCCCGCGATTACGCCGGGAAATCCATCTCCTCGGATGAGTTCGAAAAGTTGGCGGAACAGGTCAGCCACCAGCAGCTCACCTACTTCTTCGCCCAGTGGGTCAGTTCAACCGGCATCCCGCAATTCAAGAGGACATGGGCGGTGTATCGCATTGAGAAGGGATATCAGGTGGTGGGCAAAGTGCAGCAGGATCTCGATATCTTCCGCATGCCGGTGGAGATCCGCGTTTTCCCGGAGGGGCGCAAGCCGGTCAACGAGCGCGTGGAGATGGTCGGCACCACGGCCGACTTCACGGTGAACACGCCCACCCGCCCGCTGCGGGTCGTCGTGGACCCAGCCAGCCGCCTGCTGAAGTATGACGAGAACATTAAGATCTCTGTCGAGCTTGCCAAGGCCGACCAACTCGTCCAGCAACAGGCGTATCTGGAAGCGTTGAGGCAGTACCAGAGCGTGTTGGAGCTCAACCGGAACAGTTCGCTCGCGCAGTATCGCATTGGGGAAGTGCACTTCAAGTTGCGGAACTACAATGCCGCGATGGAATCCTTCCGGGCGGCGCTGAACGGCGACCTCCAGCCCAAGTGGGTGGAGGTGTGGAGCCATCTGAATCTGGGCAAGATCTTCGACGTCACGGGACAGCGTGACCGCGCCCTCAATGAGTACCAGCGCGCCCTGCAGACCAACGACAACACCCAGGGAGCGCTCGACGAAGCTAACCGCTACACGCAGAAAGCCTACTCGGCCGAGGCCGGACAGACGATTCAAGGCAAGTGAAGGGGAGACAGGATTCAGGACTCAGGAGTCCGAAGTGAAGCTCCCTCCACCGCCTCGATCTCGCGCGGCCAGTCGGAATCTCTCCCCGCCCTTGGTCGTTCATCATTCCGCACTCAGAACTCAGATTTTCACATCCTTCTGACTCGCGAACCCTCATTCATCTCTCGTCACCGCCTTTGAAACTTCAACCCCGTGATCGGCGCTGCGCTCACCCCGCGCGACTGGACAAGCACCTTGAAGATGCTCCCCATGCCTTCCGGATTGATCAGCCGTTTGAGTTTCAGTCGCGCCTGAAGCTGCTCGGTCTCGCCTTGGCCGGGATCGTAGAGATCGCGGAAACCATCTTCTTCACCGAGAGCGAGCAGAAAGCGCTCCTGCGTGGTGAATCCCGCAAAGTCAAGACCTGCTTCTTTTCCAGCGTCGATCAGAGCGCTGAAGTTCACATGCGCCGTCAAATCCTGTTCGCCGGGCGCGCTGTAGAAGTCCTCCGTCGCCTGGTGGCCGCGATAGACCATCAGCGTACCGCGCGGGCGCTCGCTGGTGTAAAGCTGCTGAGCGCGACCTCCGTAGTCAATGGTGATGACGAATCCTCGCCGCAGTTTTTCCGCTACGGCCTTGATCCACTGTGTCGCGCGCAGGTTCACCTCCACGCGGCAGCCTTCCTCGATGCCGTGCGCGTAGCGGGCCACCGCCGCCGCGACCTCCGTGCCGCTCAGCGGTCCTGCCTTCTCCTTCAGTGTCTCGCCGTCGCCGGTCACGTAGATTTCCTTCAGCCGCCCGCCGATCCTCGCCACAACGTGAACGGGAAACGCGTCCACCAGTTCGTTGGAGAAGAAGCAGCCGGTGACAGGCGCGAGTTGGTCAAGGCTCTCGAGGACGCGAACCCGCACGCCCCCCGCCGTCTCACGGAAGCGTTCGGCCAGCCGCTCGCGCTGGCGCGCGCCCGGCTCGAGGGCAACGTAGTCCAGCGCCTGGAAGAACTCCGGCCGACGGCTCTCCGCCCAGCTATGAAAATCCTGCGCAAACAGGCCGCGCCCCGCCCCCATCTCGACCCACGTGAAGGGCGCCGGCCGACCGAGCCTTTCCCACATTTCCGCCGCTTGCCGCGCCACGAGGCGCGCGAAGATGGGATGCAGATCAGGGCTGGTGAAATAGTCGCCCGCCACGCCCGTCCGTTCCCGCCCCTGCATGTAATAGCCGTGCTCCGGGTGGTAGAGACACAGCTCCATGTAGCGCTCGAACGTGATGGGGCCGGACTGGCGGACCACATCGAGCAGATACCCTTTCAAGGGTGTTCCTGGCATGGTGTCGTGGAACGGGAGCAGGAAGTAGCGAATAGGGAGTATGGAAACAACAAGGGCCCGTCTTCGATTGGGCCGGGATCCTCGCCCAAGAGGCCGTGCCCGGCTTCTGTGCTGACTTCTGCTTATCCCTACTTCCTACTTCCCACTTCCTACTCCCGCAATTCTCGCGGGACGGCTCGCTACAAGAACTCAGGAACCCTGCGCTGCCTGCCCCGTCAGCCTCGCATGGGTTTCCTCGAAAATCTGGAGGGCCGCGTCGTCGAACAGGACGAAGTAGACCTTCTCCAAGCTGCTGCGCGATTTCAGGTGGCGCAAGACCTCGTTGAGCATGATCTCGGCGCACTGCCCCATGGGAAATCCGGCGATACCGGTGCCGATGGCCGGAAACGCCAGGGTTTTGATCGCCTTCTCTTCGGCGCGCAGCAGGGTGTTGCGTGTCGACATGCGCAGCGACTCGGCGCTGGTCCGGCCGCCCAGCGTCATGCTGGCGGCATGAATCACGTAGAACGCCTTCAGGTTGCCGCCCCCGGTGACGGCCGTTTCGCCGAGACGGATGGTTCCGATCTCGTCGCAGGCCTCCTGAATCTTCTCGCCCCCCTTGCGGCGAATCGCTCCGGCGACTCCCGCCCCCAACTGGAGGTCGGTATTGGCGGCGTTGACGATCGCATCCACCGCCAAATCGGTGATGTCGCCTTTTACGAAATAGAGCTTGGTCTGCATGGCGCCTCCGGGCGAGAGACAGGGCGTCCCAGCAACGCGTTTAGCATAGCCCTCCCCCGGACGGTTTGCCAGACTGATTCACAGACGGAGTTGTTGCGATGCTGGCGTAGGGCGCCCGCGGCTCAGCTTGCCAGCTTCGCCAGTTTCTCCGCGTCATAGCCCAGCACGATCTCGCCGCCGCGGATAACAATGGGGCGCCGGATCAGATTGGGCTCCTTGGACATCCACTTCAGTGCCTGGGCACGCGAGGGCGGCTTTTCCTTCATCTTCAATTTGCGATAGAGCTCGTTGCGAGGATTGAGGAAATCGAGGTAATTGCGTTTTCCAATCAGTGCATCGAGCTCGTCGGCCGCGAGAGGATCCTTCGCCAGATCGCGCTCCTCGAGCTCAGTGCCCTTTTCCAGCAAGAGACCTCTTGCTTTGCGGCAGGTCGTTCAAGTGGGTTTGAGATACATCGTGAGTCTGGGCATAAGAGAACCTCTGCGTGGGGTCAGGGCGGGTTCTGGCCGCCCCTGTGGGAACGGAGCACTTCCGCTACAATCGCTGCGCTGCGCGCTCGCGGCACTTGGCGATGAACTGTTCGAAAATCCTCCGCTGCTCGGGTTGGTCCACCATTTCCTCGGGGTGCCACTGGACCGCCACGAGGAACGGGTAGTCATCCGCCGCCTCGACCGCCTCAACCAGTCCATCCTCAGAATACGCCGTTTTCTTGAGTCCCCGGCCGATGTGTTTGATCGCCTGGTGGTGCAGGCTGTTGACGCGGCAACTGCCCTGCATGGCACCGCCCAGGCGGGACTCTGGCTCGGTGAGAGTCACGGTGTGGGTCGCGCCGGAGCGGCTTCCAGCCTGTTTGTGCTCCAAATGAGCGGCGCCGTCGCGTCCCAGATCCTGGTGCAGCGTCCCGCCGAATTTCACGTTGATCATCTGGATGCCGCGACAGATGCCTAGAATTGGAAGCCGCCGGTCGAGCGCCTGGTCGAGCAGTGCAAACTCAAAATCGTCGCGCGCGCGGTCCACATGCACGTTGTCGTACTTCGTCTGTTCCTCATAGAGGGCCGGATCGACGTCTTCACCGCCGGCAAAGAGAATGCCGTCGTAATCCTCCGCCCTGACGCGCCGCGCGTCCGACGCTGTCACCAGTTCAAGTTCCTGGGCCTTCGCGCCAGAGGCCACGAACGCCCGAAAATAGGGTGATTCCTTGCCCTTGGCTTTTTCCTTCTGTGACACGGATAGTGCGATTCTCATAAGGAACCTTTTGGGCGCCATCGGGTCTCGTGAAGCTAACTCGCTTTTGCTTTGGCCTGCGCCTGCTTGGCCATTTCGGCGAACATGGCGGCGCCACGCTTCTCGAGTTCCGCCGGAGGTACATCCTCCGTGTGTGTGGCAATCGCCCAGACATGGCCGAAGGGGTCCTTGACCTGTCCGTAGCGGTCACCCCAGAACATATCCATCACCGGCATGAGGGCCGTCGCACCCGCCGCCACGGCACTGTTGTACCGCGAGTCCGCGTCTTCGACATAGATATGCATCACACTGGTGGTCCCGCCCACGGACTGCGGCGAGAGGCACGGGGCGCCAGGAAATTCGTCCGCGAGCATTACCACCGAGTCGCCGATCTTCAACTCGGCGTGCATGACTTTTCCGTCCGGCATATGGTGGACGCCCACGACCTGCGCTCCGAACGCTTTCTTATAGAACTCAATGGCCTTCGCCGCATCGCGAATGACGAGATGTGGCGTGACCGTGTGTAATCCCTCGGGAATAGGTTTTGCTTTACCTGCCATGGTTTCCTCCTTGAGGTGAAATATTAAAGTTCCGGCGTTTTCGTCCAGAGCGAAGCGAATTGTCCGCAGGTGCTCGAATGGGACACCCACTTGCGGATTCTTCGTTTAGAATGGCACGGCATGCTCGGAAGCGACCACAAACCCCCTCATGCTTGGGGAGACCTCAGCATTAACGGGCCCCCATTCTTCCCAATTGGACGGGAACACCCTCTCCAACGGACCGGGCCGGATTTCAATAACCAAGTTTGCTGATAGCCCTACCGCGGATTATACCGCCTTGAAAAGCCATTGCGCGTGTTCGTCACGCTGAATGAGCCGTCCGCTTCCGCTATCAGGTTGACGGCGTAACCCTTGCATTGCTCGTCCAGGTTGGCGATGAAAGGTTCGGAGGTGTTGTTCTTCTCCCCGGCCTCAACGGCACAGTGAAGCTGCCAGATATCCTCGAGGCCCGGCGAGCTGTGGATGATCTGCCACGCCGAGGCGTCACCGCCCTTGCGCGCGCCATTGTTCATGACCGCGACGCGCGGGTGCAGGGCGTGCACCATCGCGGCGGGGCCAGAAAGTGAAGACCCGTGATGGGTGCTCATGTAAAGATCCACCTGCCCCAGACGATTCGCGGGGCAGGCCAGTTCGAGCTCCTTGTTCCACGTGAGGTCGCCCAGATCAATCATGCGGAACTTCCCAAAAGTGAGCAGGATGCCCACGGACTGGGCATTCTCGCTCTTGTCCTCCTCTTTCGGCTGCACTTCTGGGCAGAGTGGATTGGGCCCGCCGGCGCCGGGCAGAGGCGAACTGAGGGTGTGTCCCGCTGCCGCCAGCACCTCCACTTCGATGCCCGCGACAGGAATCCGGTCGCCCGGCTTGACCACCAGGTGGCGAGCCTTCGCCAGGACGGGCCGGTAGGCCGCGAGCAACGCCTCCTCCCGCTCGCCGGATTCCACACTCGGACCGTGATCGATGAAGGTCCCGACCGGGATCTTCTCCGCCAGTTGTGGCACCCCACCCACATGATCCATGTGGTAGTGAGTTACCAGCACGTAATCCAGCCGCTTCACCCCCGCCGCTCGGGCCGCGGCCACAATGCGCTTCGCATCGCGCCCTTCGAAATCCGGCCAGCCCGTATCAATCAGCAATGACTCGCCGGAGGGCGCAACGATTAGTGTTGCCTGGCCGCCTTCGGCATCAACAAAATAGACGTGGAGTGCTTTCCCCCTGGCGATGCCCAGGCAGGAAAGGAGAAAACAAATTGAAAGCAGTGCCCGGCGCATGAAGGAATGCTATCACACCGCAATGCCTCTGGTGTTCCGGACCGGAGCGGCACGCTGAAGTCTACTTCACCTTCTTCAGAGTAAACTCGAACTCCCCTTGCCGCAGCTTGAGGCTGGTGCATACGCCCTTGTCGTTCTTGAAGAATTCGAGTTCGGCGGGAGAATCCGCAACAAAGAACTTGGTTTCTGACTCCGGCAGCAGCTCGAGCTTGTTCTGCCCGGTCATCTGCGCCAGGAGTCTCTCCCCCTCCAAAGAAACCGTCAGCGTCTGCCCGGGCATCATCTCGTATACGCCCACATACGGTCCGAGAACCTTGGGATCTACCCTAACCGCGTGATGCTCGCGCGGCGCGGGGAGCTCGACGGCATAGATATATCCATCGTCGCTGCCGAAATAGAGAACTCCGTCCACAACTACGGGAGAGGCCTGGACTGCGGCTTCCGCCATGGCTCCGCCCCGGCCCTTGCCCGTCTTCGTTTCGAACCACATCACTTCGCCGCCCCACGAACCGAAGTAGACGTTTCCGTCGGCGATGGCGCCCGAAGTGAACACTCGCGCGGGCATCTTGAAGCGCCATTTCTCCGTTCCGGTTTTGGAGTCCACCGCGTTCACAAACTGCCCATCGGAGCTTCCCGCAAACACCAAGCCGTCCGCGAAGGCAGGTCCGGAAATGCACCAGGAGCCTTCGTGGGAATATGCCCACTTCTTCTCCCCGCTGAGCGCGTCAACGGCGTAGAGGAATCCGTCCCGACTGCCGAAGTAGACCGTGCCGTCCGCTACGGTGGGAGTCGATTGCACCTCGCCAAGTGGAAAGAAGGAGTTCCCCGCCGTCTTGAACTTCCACTTCAGTTGGCCCGATTTGGCGTCCAGCGCATAAAGGTTTCCGTCCATGCTGCCGCAATAGAGGACCCAGTCGGCCAGCGCCGGAGCAGTGCGCACGCGGCCCTGGGTCTTGAACTTCCACACGACGTTCCCGGTCTTGGCCTCCGCGGCGTAGATATGGCCGTCGGCGCTGCCAAAATACACGACCCCCGCGAAATAGGTGGGCGATGATTGGAAGTAGTCCCAACGTCCGGTGAAGGGAAGCATCTCTCCGGTTTTTATTGTCCATTGCCGTTCACCGGATTTCGCATCTAAGGCGTAGAAGCCCGCATCATTGCCGACAAAAACAGTTCCTTCAGCCACCGCCGGCGAAGAGGATATTTCTCCGCCCAGCTGCGTCACCCAATATGCCGCGCCGGTCTTGGCGTCGATCGCATAGAGATTGCCGGTGTGACTTCCCACATAGACCACGCCATTGGCGACGGCTGGGGTGGAGCGGTTCACATTCCCGGTCTTGAATCGCCAGCGCTCTTTCTGGATTGGGTAGCTACTCTTGCCGCCGTACTCCCCCGTGTGCTGAGGGTTGCCACGGAACATGACGGCACTCTGGTCTGCCGCGAACCCCCAGGATGTAGTTACTATGCTCGCGAGCAGCATCAAAAGGGTTCCGACGAAACTCCGAGTAGACATAGCTGATACCTCGTTGAGTTCAAACGCTGAAAGTGGCCGCACTGTTCACTATAGAGTCTAATGGACCTTCGGCTCAGGGAAAAGGGTAGTCCGCTGGCGAAAACAGCTTTGGTGGGGTTCGGTCCGAGGTGACAAACCGTCCGAATCGGCGTTATAATTTACCCATCGGGGCTATTCTTCACCGCACACTTGGGAGTAACAAAATGGCTGGAGGTCGATCGACCTACCTCCAGGCATGCCGTTCGATTGAATTGGTCGACTGTGAAAACATTGGGGTAGCCAACGGAGAGGTTTGGCCAGGCTAATAACAGTATGGAGGACGAACTCACTCACAAGGGAGGGAAACTATGTCTGTGCAGAAAGCCATCGATCAATTGAAACCGCAATTCCGGGGTCAAATTCTCACTCCTGCGGACGGGGGCTATGATGCAGCCCGGAAAGTTTACAACGGCATGATCGACAAGCGTCCAGGAGCCATCGCGCGCTGTGTCGACGTGGCAGATGTGATCGCCGCCGTGCACGCGGCTCGCGAGCAGGATGTGCTGGTGGCGATTCGCGGCGGCGGACACAACGCCGGCGGACTCGGAATCTGTGACGGCGGCCTGGTCATTGACCTTTCCCTGATGCGAAGCGTGCGGGTCAAACTGGCGGCGCGCACGGCGCGGGCCGAGGGCGGATGCACGGGCGGCGACGTGGATCACGCCACGCACGCCTTGGGCATGGCCACGCCAACCGGCACGATCGCTACGACCGGCATCGCGGGCCTGACGCTGGGCGGCGGAATCGGCCACTTGAGTCGCCCCTACGGCCTGACCATCGACAACCTTCTGGCCGTGGACGTGGTGCTTGCCGACGGCCGCTTCGTCACCGCCAGCGCCGAGGAAAATCAGGACCTCTATTGGGCCGTGCGTGGGGGCGGAGGCAACTTCGGAGTCGTCACGTCGTTTCTCTTCCGCCTGCACCCGGTGAAGATGGTGAGCGCAGGCCCCACCTTCTGGCCACTCGACCAGACTCCCCAGGTGATGAAGGCTTACCGCGAATTCATCACTCAGGCGCCCGAGGACGTGAGCGGATTCTTCGCCTTCCTGACTGTTCCGCCCGTGCCGCTGTTTCCCGCCGATCTACACGGCAAGAAGATGTGCGCGGTCATCTGGTGTTCGACGGCGGCGCCCGAGAAAGCGGACAAGGCCACCAAAGCCATGCGCAGCGTCGGCAAGCCGGCGCTCGATGCCGTCGGGCCGATGCCTTTCCCGGCGCTGCAAAGCCTCTTCGACCCCCTCTATCCCCCCGGACTGCAATGGTACTGGCGGGCCGACTTCTTCAAGGAAATCAGCGACGCCTCTATCGCCAAGCATCTCGAGCACGCCCAGAAGCTCCCCACCGGACATTCCACCATGCATATGTATCCCATCAACGGCGCGGCTCAGCGCGTGGGCAATACCGACACGGCGTTCAGCTACCGCGACGCGCTACTGGCGGGAGTCATCGTGGGTGTGGACCCCGACCCCAAGAACAAAGAGAAGATCACCAACTGGACGAAAGAGTACTTCGACGCCTTGCACCCGCATTCGTCCGGGGGCGCTTACGTCAACTTCATGATGGAAGAGGGCCATGAGCGCGTCAAAGCTTCCTTCCGCGACAACTACGACCGCCTGGCGACGATCAAGAAGAAATACGACCCCACCAACTTCTTCCGCGTGAACCAGAACATCAAGCCGGCGGCGTAACGAGGCCGATCTGTTGGAGCGTTTGTCGAAAGGGGCGGCGACGGGCCGCCCCTTCCCAACCACACCTAGTGGTAGGCCTGCCGGCGATGGTCGGCGGCCGTCATTGAAACCACGCGGTCTTGCTCGTCGATTTCATAAAAGAATCGCCAGTCCCCCACACGGTATCGCCAGGTTGGAGGTTCCCAATTCTTCAGGCGCTTGATGTTGGGACCGAGGTGTGGATTATCTCGGAGGATGGGATAGACGTGCTGGCGGAGCTTGGCCTCGAGTCGCTTCTGGGCTATGGGCCCGAGTCGCTCGAGATCGCGCAGGAACTGCCGGGTTTCGAAGATGTTATACGAACCGCCCGCGTCGCTTGCGTGCATCCTGGGATCCCGCCTTCAACCGTTTGACCAGTTCCGGGCGCGCCAGAATCTCGGCCATCTCGGTGTCGTCCGCGAAGTTTGATTCCTCCAAGTGGCGCAGGGCCGCCGTTTCGATCAGATTGGCGAGAGAGCGGTGCTCGGCCTTGGCGGCGCGCACGAAGGTTTCATAAGTTGTGTCGTCCACGCGCATGGTGAGGGTCTTGGGCATGGCAAATTGCCTCCGTCATTATTCATAGTGAATATAAACGAATAAAACAGTCAATTCAAGTCTAAATCCTCATTGCCCGGCGAGAATCGCGGGGGATATTTGTGCTTGCCCTTGACTTTCGCTTTTTGTTCGCCTATGATCTCGGGCGGGAAAGGATAGGAGAAAACTGGGGGGTCGGTCATGGCCGAGGGAGTGTTGTCGCCAACCGTAGGGGCACGGCTTGCCGTGCCCTTACCCGCAGATAATACGGGCGGGGCAAGCCCCGCCCCTACGAGGGCAACACCGCCGCTACACCAACCCTGGCGGCTGCCCGCGCGCGGCCTGGCAGTGTTTCACGGCGCGGGCAACGTGGCGCGGCTCAGTCACTACTTCCTGCCGCGCCTGCTCATGGAAGGCAAGCGTGTGCTCTTCCTCGACGGCGCGAACTCCGCCGACCCGCGCCTGCTCGAGCGTTTCGCCCGCGAGCGCCACGTGCCCTTCGCCGAGTTTAATCGCGGCATCCAGATCGCTCGTGCCTTCACCTGCTTCCAGCTCACGGAATTGATCGCGCGCGTGCCGAAGTTCTTGGCGGATTTCCCCGCTGAAGTTGTGATCGTCACGGCCTTTCCCGATCTCTATTTTGATGAGGACGTGCGCGACTGGAACGCCCGCGTGGCGTTCGAGCAGGGGCTGGCCAATTTGCGGCGGTGGGCGGGTTCCCTCACCCCTGTCCCCTCTCCCCCAGGGAGAGGGGAAACGGAATCTATTAATTCTCTACCCGCTCCCTCAGGACGAGAGTCGCCGCGATTCGATTTCTGGCCCTCTCCCTTTGGGAGAGGGTGTCCGTCAGCCGACGGACGGGTGAGGGACAGTGCCGACCTGAAGGTCGGCGCTACAGAGAACGGCATTGCCATCGCTGTGTTTTCCGCCATGCAGGATTTCGCGCCCCCGCCCGTGCGCCAGCGCTTCTTCCCCAAGCTCTGCGCGGCGGTGAACGAGGTCTGGCGATTCAACTTGGACGCCGACAACCGGCTGAAGTTGATCGGCGAACCGCAGCAACCACGACTCGCACGTAGCGCCGGCATCCTGCCGGCATGGCGATGAAGCCGCCGAGACGGCGGCGCTACAGAGGTATCTAATGGGCCGAACCGTTTCCACATTTCGCGACCTGATCGAGCAGGAACTTCAGAACTGGGAGCGGGTCTTTGGCCGCGCCCTGCGCCGCGAGGAGCGCGCCTATTTCGAGCTGATGTTCAACCGCGTGCGGCTTTACATCCAGGCCTGCACTTATGAATTTCCCGTGCACGCCATGGACGCCATCAACGTCGCTATCGGACTCGACCACGAGATCCGGCTGCGGCGCATCGAAGCGCTTTTGAGGATCAACCTTGAGACTCAGTGGATGGATTCTCGACCTCTACCCTTGCCCGGAGGGAATGACGCTGTGGCTGATTCCGGAGAGCGGGAGCGGGAAACGCCTGCGGCTGATTGACCGCTCGTTTCGGCCCTCGTTCTACGCGTACGGCCCGGAGCCGCGCCTGCGGCATCTCGCTCGGGCGCTCGCCGCGCGCGCCCAGGTGACGTGCACGCTCACGCGCCGCGAGGACATCTGGGAAGGCCGCGAGCTACTCGTCCTGCGCATCGCGCTCGACCATCCACCGCAATTTGCGGCGCTCGCGCGCTTCGTCTCGCGCTTCGATCCCGGCCTGCGGCTCTACAACTCTGACTTGATGCTCCCGCCGATGTATTGCTGGGAGAAGGGCGTGTTCCCGCTGGCCAAGGTGGAAGTGAAAACAGGTGCTGGGTGCTGGGGGCTAGGTGCTGGGGCAGGAAAGAATCCAGAACCCAGTACCCAGTACCCAGTACCCGATGGAATCGCGGCCGCGTCACGTGAAGTGCCACAGTGGGAAATCCGCGCCATCGAATCGCGCGACGACGAATGGGCGATTGATTTCGAATTACCGCCGCTCAAGATCATGCAGGCGCGCATCGAAGGCCTGGGAAAGATCGATCCTAAGCACGGCCGCCGCGGCAAGCTGGAAGTCGCGGTGGATGACGACTGGCTGGAACTCGATGACGCGCTCGAGCCTGTCGCCGCCGGCTTCGAGCGCATGCTGCGCGCGCACGACCCCGACCTCATCGTCAGCGAGTGGGGCGATTCGACACTCTTTCCCGGGCTATTGCAACAGGCGCGGCGCGAGCGCCTCGATCTTTCGCTCAATCGCGATCCCGCCTATGGTGGCGCCGTGCAGCGCAGCCGCGCGCGCAGCTACACGAGCTACGGCCGCATCCTCTTCAAGGCCAGCGCCACAACGCTCTTCGGACGGCTGCACGTCGATGCGCAGAACTCCTTCATCGCCGACCAGTGCGACCTGGATGGCTTGTGGGAACTGGTTCGCGTCACCAAGCTGCCCGTGCAATATTGCGCGCGCACCACCACCGGCACGGGCATCTCCTACATGCAGATGGAACTCGCCTGGCGCGATGGCGTGCTCATCCCCGAGCAGAAAGCCGAGCCGGAAAGCCCCAAGCATCCTGACGAACTACTCGTCGCCGACCGCGGCGGGCTGGTGTTTCCTCCGCGCCTTGGATTTTTTGAGAACGTCGCGGAGCTCGACTTCATCAGCGAATTTCCGAGCATCATGGCGCGGTTCAACGTTTCGCCGGAGACGGTCAATTGCCGCTGCTGCCCCGACGCGCCGCGCGTGCCGGAACTCGGCTACCGCGTTTGCCAACGAAGGCGCGGTATCACCAGTCGCGTGGTTGAGCGGCTGATTGCGAAGCGCGAGCAATACAAAGCGCGTATCAACGCCGCCCTCACCCCCAACCCCTCTCCCAGCGGGAGAGGGGAGCCGGAAATCATTTTGAAATCCCCACCCTCTCCCTCCGGCGGCGAGGCATCGGCCCCAATCCTTGCTTTCCAGCCCTCTCCGTCCGGGAGAGGGTGGCCCGTCCGTCAGCCGACGGACGGGGCGGGTGAGGGGCCGCACCCGAGTCCCGAGTCCCGAATCCCGAATCCCGCAAATTACAAGAAACGCCGGTCGTCGCTCAAGTGGCTGCTCGTCTGCTGTTTTGGTTACACGGGCTACAAGAACGCGCGCTTCGGCAAGATCGAGGCGCATGAGGCCATCAACGCGCTGGCGCGCGAGAAGTTGCTGGTGGCCAAGGAGACCGCCGAGCGCGCCGGATACCGCGTCCTGCACGCGCTGGTCGATTCGCTCTACGTTCAGCGCGCCGAGGCGACGCGCCAGGACTACGCACGCATGGTGCAGGAAATCGAG
>JBEKUI010000010.1:0-36535 GCA_049515175.1 Terriglobia bacterium | reverse complement strand
CACCAGCGACGCGGGCGCGAAATTTGACAGCGTCATCGAACTCGACGCTGCGCAAATCGCGCCGCAGGTGACTTGGGGCACTAACCCCGGCATGGTGACGGATGTGACCGGCCGCGTTCCCGACCCCAATTCTTTCAAGGACCCGGTGGATCGTCGCGCCGCCGAAAGCGCGCTCGAATACATGGGCCTGAAACCGGGAACGAAGATCGCGGATATTCCCGTCGATCGAATCTTTATCGGCTCCTGCACCAACTCGCGTATCGAGGATTTACGTGCCGCGGCGCGCGTGGTGGCGGGCAAGAAGGTTGCGTCCACGGTGAAGAGCGCGCTGGCGGTTCCCGGCTCGCGGCAGATCAAGGCCATGGCTGAAAAGGAAGGCTTGGACAAGATCTTTACCGACGCGGGTTTCGAGTGGCGCGATGCCGGATGCAGCATGTGCATCGCCATGAACGCCGACGTGTTGCCCAGCGGCGAGCGCAGCGCCAGCACCTCAAACCGAAACTTCGAAGGCCGCCAGGGCAAGGGCGGACGCACGCACCTCGTCAGCCCCATCATGGCCGCAGCGGCGGCAATCGAGGGGCACTTCGTGGATATTCGAGAGTGGAAAGTGGCGGACACAGAATAGACAGAAATTATGAATAGTGAATTTTGAATGGCGAATTTCAAAACCGAAGACTCTGCTGCGCTCAATTCACTATTCACTATTCACAATTTCCAGTTTGACGGTCAACAAGAGGAGTCGTAATGCAGCCTTTTACAAAGCACACCGGACTCGTTGCACCGCTGGATCGCGTCAACGTCGACACTGACCAGATGGTGCCGAAGCAATTCTTGAAGTGGATTACGCGCGAAGGTTACGGGCGCGTGCTGTTCTACGATTGGCGATACAAGGACGGCGATGTCCCTAATCCTGATTTCGTCCTGAACCGGCCGCGCTACAAGGGCGCATCGATTCTGCTGGCGCGCGCCAACTTCGGCTGCGGCTCGAGCCGCGAGCACGCGCCGTGGGGGATTCTCGATTACGGCTTCCACGCCATCATCGCGCCCAGCTTTGCCGACATCTTTTACAACAACTGCTTCAAGAACGGCATCCTGCCTGTCGCCCTTCCTGACGCCCATGTGGACGAACTCTTCCGCAAGACCGAGCAGATGGAGGGCTACCGGCTGACCGTGGACCTCGAGACGCAAACCATATGCGATGAATCAGGACTCAAGATTCCCTTCAAGGTTGATCCGTTCCGCCGTGACTGCCTGCTCAACGGCTGGGACGACATTGGCCTGACTCTGCGCCACGAGGACCGCATTACGACCTACGAGAAGCAGCATCAGCCGCGCGCCGTTGCCTATGAGGCCTCAAGTAGCAGTCAGAAATAGGACCGGAATGAAGATTTCCTGGCATGTTGCGAAACAGGCCACGCTTCTGTGCATGATGATGGCCTGCCTTACCAGCCCGCCACTGAGCCTCGCCCAAGGAGTGAAAGTCGGCGAGCCGGCGCCTGATTTTGCCGTTGCCTCCCTCGACGGCCGGAGCACCATCCGCCTGAGCGATTTCCGCGGGCGACGCGTCCTGATCTTCACCTGGGCTACGTGGTGAATGTGCCGCGAACAGCTGCCGGTCTGGCAGCAGTTCTACGAGGCTCACCGCCAGTCCAACTTCGAAATTCTCGCCATCGCCATGGATGCGCAAGGGCCCGAGGTGGTGCGCCGCTTCGCGGAAGCGGCGGGCGTAACGTTTCCCGCAGCCGTGGACCGCTCGCAAGGGCTCTGGCAGCTTTATGGCTTCGACGTCGTGCCCAATGGCTTCTTTGTTGACGAGAACGGAATCCTGCGCTACGCCAAGGTCGGGGGGCTCGAGGTCCGCAACGCCGAAGACGCCAAAGCTATTGAGGACCTGCTTGCTGCGCCCGTGGGAGCGGCCAGTGGCGGAAATGCGACAGAGCACTTCACCACCCGAGATGAAACCCTGCAAAAAGCTGAGGAAGCATCAGCCAAGGATCCCACGAACCTCGACCTGCGTTTAGCTCTGGCCGAAATCCTGGTGGAAACCAAGCGTTATGGTGATGCACGCCGCGAGTTCCAGGCCGTGCTCGCGAAGAATCCCCAATCGGCGCGCGCTTTCGTGGGCTTGGCGACGATCGATCTGGATATGGGAGATCGTGAGAGGGCCGCCTCCGCACTTAGGAAGGCGTGGGCCATCGAACCCAACAATTGGATCATCCGCAAACAAATCTGGGCGGTGGAACACCCCGAGCAGTTCTATCCCGCCATCAACCCCAACTGGCAGCGGCAACAACTTGAGAAGGAAAAGGCTGCACAGAAATAGTGCAAGGGAGTCTGGGTCCCGGAAGCTCTCGATCGAAGCTAATGTGTGGGGAGGGTCTATCCTAAGGGACGGTTCAACTGCAGCGCCATCATGGCGAATGACAAAGCCATGATAAGGACGCAAATCAGCGCCAGGGTATTCCAGAGATTCTCGCTGAAGCGCGTCTCCGGCTCACCTTCCGGGACGAAGTAACCAAGAGCCAACCCGCTCACCAGCCCGCCCAGGTGAGCGGCGTTGTCCGTGCCCATCCCAAAGACGCCCCCGATCAGGCCGATGGCGAAGATGTAGACCACCCAGCGCCAGAGCTGGCTGCGATAGTCGCGGCCCAGCTGTCCATGATGGAAAGTGGCGCCGATCAACACCCCGATGAGTCCCAGGACCGCTCCGGAAGCTCCGATGGAGAGGCCCATGGGGCTCCAGAAGAAGCTGAAGATGAATCCCACGACGCCCGTAACAAGATAAAGAACCAGAAACTTGGGTGTGGAGAAGAGCGACTCCACTGTGGGGCCAAGGTCGAACAGGCACCACAGGTTCATGCCGATGTGTAGCAGCCCCGCGTGAAGGAACATGGCGGTGACCATCCGCCACCATTCACCGGCAATAATCAGCGGGCCGAACTTGGCGCCCAGGCGGACCAGCACGCGTGCGTCGATGCCACCCATGCCACCGGAGGCGTCTAATCCGGCGGATTGCTGGCTCAGAAACCATGCAATGCCGAAGAGCGCGACATTCGCCGCCACGAGAGCGGAGGTGGCGGTGGAGGGAACGGGAATGAGCCCGCCCAGCACGCGGCCCGAAGACGTGCTGGGGCGCGCCCGCGGCGAACGCAGTGGCACTCCGCAAAGCGGGCAGGTGGAGACGCCACGGTCGATGAGCCCGCGGCAGTTCGGGCACATGCGGTGCGCCGAACTCGGAGTTTCTTCTTTCCGACCCACCGCCTCACGCCATGCGGATTTTATCCGCTGCCATTTGAACCAGAAATGAGAAGGCAAACCCATCTTCTCTCAACGCCCTCCGCAGAGAACCACAACGTGCCATTATAGCTGAGCGAGCGTAGGGCACTGGCAATTTCGTTTGTACCTCACGCGGCGCTTGTCTAGAATATCGTTTGACAGGAGGAACACGCACTGTGAACTTCCAAGAGATGGGTCGCATTCTCGATCGCGAGGCGACGAAACTCGCCGAATACCTCGACCGCGAAGTGAAGCCCAAGACCCGGCAGGATCTGGCCGATTTGCTGCGCAGAGCTTCCCGCCGACTGGAGGGCTTTGCGGCAGACATCGAAAAGGAGCAGCGCTCGAAGAATGACGCCTGCTGACATTGCGCTCTCGCGGAGAAAGCGTGCGTGGGCGGCGCTAGCCTTGGGGCTGGCGGTTTGGGCAGCGCTCGCCGCCACGGGCTGTGCGCATCGCACCCGCCACCCTGCGACAGTTTCCCGACGCCCTCCTCCGCCTGCCCCCACTCGCGCCGAGCCGGGTCCCGCGCCCTCGCGCGCGCCCGCTCCCGGCCCCATCGTCCAAGGCGAAACCGGCATTGCCTCCTGGTACGGCCATCCCTACCACGGCCGCAAGACGGCGAACGGTGAGACTTACAATATGTATGAGATGACGGCGGCGCACCGGACGCTCCCGTTCAACACACAGGTCCGCGTGCACGACCTTGAGAACGGACGCGACGTGACTGTGCGCATCAATGACCGGGGGCCCTTCGTGGAAGGACGCATCATCGATCTTTCCTTCGCCTCGGCCCAGGCGATGGGCATGCCGTCCACAGCCCTCGTGCGGCTTGAAATTCTCGCGCCGGCTTCGCCGATGGGCGCTTCCATCGAGCCCGGCGTCTTCGCCGTCCAGGTCGGAGCCTTTCAGGACAGACAAAACGCCGAGCGTCTGAAGAGCTCGATTGAGCAGCGCTACGGACCGGTTACGATTCAAACCTTCGACCGAGGTGACGCCGTGTTCTATCGCATTCGCGTCGGGCGGGAGAACTCGGAAGACGCCGCTCGCGCGCTGGCGCAAAAGCTGGTCCAGGCGGGGTTCGCGATCCAGACGTTCGTGGTTCGACTCGATTAGCGCTCATGGATACCTGCATATTCTGCCGAATCATTGCCAGGCGCATCGCCGGGAAGGTTGTCTATGAAGACGAGTCGGTGGTGGCGATCGAGGACGTAAATCCTCAGGCGCCGGTCCATCTGTTGGTGATGCCGCGCGAGCATCTGGCCTCGCTGCAGGAAGCCACGAACGGGCACGTGCCAATGCTGGGAAGGCTGCTGGCTGTCGCGGCGCAACTGGCGCGGGAACGGAAGCTCGAATCGAAAGGCTATCGCACCGTCATCAATACCGGCGCACTGGCAGGACAGTCCGTATTCCACTTGCACGTTCACGTCCTGGGAGGCCGCGCCTTCCATTGGCCGCCGGGATGATTGACGATTTTAGATGGTAGTTTCGGGATTTCAGGATTTTGATTGGAATTCGCAGGAAGCAGTTCACGCATTTCAGGGGCCCGTTGTCGCGAGGAGAAACTCGAGAGTTCGGGAAATAGCTTTCCCTATTTCGCGATCGCCAGGATACTGTCCTCATCGATGGCCACACGCGTGGGCTTCTCGGAGGTCGTGAAACGGAACCGTCCTCCGGCCTTACCCACCACGACCCAACCCAGACGGGCGCTGCGGTCGTGGCCGTAATGAGCGATTAAAGGCACGGGCATTTCAAAGTCGGCCGGCACGTCACTCTGTTGAATTTCTCCCGCGACGACGAAGTTCCTTGCTGTCGTCCTGCGAATATTCACCGCGAGGGAATAGCTGGGTATGCCCGTATCGTAAACCCAGTCGTCGAAGAACCAGTCGAGCCGGTGGTTACGGTCCAGGTCCAGGGCGGGCGTCATGTACTTCTCGGCGTGGCGTACGAAGTCGGCGGTGGATGGACTCTGTCCCGCGTAAGCAGCGGAGAAGTCCCGAAGCATCTTGAAGAATGTCTCCTCGGGGCCTACTGCGCCGTCGGACATCAAGCAGCGAAGCATGTGGATCACCCAGCAGGACTTCTTGTAGATGATATTCGCGTAGCCCTCCGGGTTAAGTGAGTTGGAAAGGCGCTGACCCAGCACAATCGGGCCGCCGGATTCGATCGTTGAACCCGACGGCGCCTTGCTGAGCAAAGCGGTTTTGTAGGTTCGCAGCAAGTCATGGAATCGGCGCGGACCGTTCTTGCCCGCCGTCAACTGCAGAGCTGCGGCGTACGTGGCAAACCCTTCCGACAACCACTGGTCCCGGTACGACCGCCAACCGATATGGTTCCCCCACCACTGGTGGGCGATCTCGTGCGCCAGAGTCAGCTCGTTATCAAGATCCGGTGATTGCGTATCCACTCCGAGGTGCTCGCGCTCGGCGCGCGAAAGAAATGAGAGCGTGGGCAGATAGACGAGTCCCGGCCAACCCTGACCGAAGTGGCCGGGTACCTGGGAAATAGCCAGACGGGAAATCGTCAAGGGACCAAACAAACCCTCGAAATGGACCACGGTCTCTGCCGCAACATCGGTGACGCGGTCGAGCAGAGCTGCCGGGTCGGGAGGCGCGGCCGCCGGCCCAACCATGGGGATCGGAACCTCCATAGTTGGACCGCGGTGCCTGCCGAGATCAGGAATAACCTGCATCGCCAGATGCTTTGCCGTCAGCTCGGATTCTACCTGGCGCGTGGCATAGGCTTCGATGGTGAGCCCGCCCGCATTCTGCTCGCGAAAGTCGTAGGCACCCAAATTGAATCCTGACACGGATAGCGGCTGCCGCGAAACCCAGTGGCTGTGCGTCCACCCGCCCTCACTCTTCTCCTCGACGCGGTCGCCGGTGGCTACAAGCGTGAGACGATCAGGGAAATGGAATGTCAGATCGTAGAAGGCGCGGTGCATGAGACCGCGGTTTGGGTACCAGCTCTCACGCTCGCCAATGTGCAGGACGCCGTTGCCGGCGTCCGCAATCACATCGCCCTCGTAGGTAAACTGCAAACGGAACGTTCGCCCTGCCGGGATGGGGCGGTCGAGGACCACCACAATCCAATCGTTGCTGCTCGTCTCTGCCCCGGGCTCCTCGCGCCCATAGCCCCGAAATACCGTCAGAGCGTCGCCCGCCTCATCCCGAACCTCGTGGATACGGAGCAAGCGTGACAACTCAAAGACAAACGCGCGTTCCACATCCGACTGCGATTCGATCTCCAGGTCCGCCCGCGCTTCCAAGCTGTTGTCGGTGCGGATGCGAGTGTCAACTTTGTACGACTTTACCCGAATCGGGCCGAGTGAAAGCGCGTCAAACTTCGTTTCACCCCGCCGTGTGGGAAACGAGCACCACACGTCCGCGAAGGTTCGGCCTTGATTTTGCCGCGCCGCCCCGACGCGGATCCCCTCCTGCAGCCGCTCGTCAACCTCGACCTGAAAGGAGCCGAGATGGGTTCCCGTAAGGTAAGAGGCCAACAAAGGCATCGTGCGCTCGCCCAGCAGGTCCATCAGGACGCGAGCGGAATACTGCGGATTCAATCGCCGCACGAGGGGCGCCCATTGAGAGGCGAAGCTGCCCATCGACAAGGATTCCTCTACCTCGGCCCGGTGAGCCAATGACTGCAGTTCGCGCGCCGTCTCGTCGGTAAATCGGAAGTACGCGGAAGTGAACGGTTCTTCCAGGATGGCAGAATGAGTGAAGTGCTCCAGGCTTCGTCTTTCGACAGCGTCGGGCGGCATCACAAGCACTTCGCCGTCCCCAGAAAACACGGCACCCGTGATTTCGCTTCGGACGGGAGCGAAAAAGCCGATGACACCTCGATTCAGGTAGAAATTCACCCGGTCGCGTGTGAAACGCGCGTTGCGGATCAGGTAAATTTGCGACGGATCGATGGCCTCCTCGTTCAATTTCTGCAGAAGGACCTTCGGATCAGAATCGTCCTCAGCCCGGAGGGTGGGCGCCCTCGCAGCCAAGAGAATGACCGCCACCGCCAGCCCGAGGCAACCCGCCCCCGTGCACCGGCGAACGGCTATCGTGGCGCCGGGACGCCCCGCGTTGTGCCACCGCGCCTCCACGCCCTTACTGTATCCCTTGGAAAGGCAAAGTCAAACCGACTCGACCGGTTCTCTGGGCCGAGTGGTCCGGCCGACCAGGCACCGATAGGCGCGCCCGTTACCCGCCTTCCTCGACCTCCTGCCTCGACGCTGCTTGCAGCCCTATTGTATGATTGATGACGGAATGCAGGGCTTCGGGCCAAACTCTTTGAACTCTTCCCACCGCCAGCGCCACGGGCCGCGCTTGCTCCTGACGCTCGCTGCCCTCAGTCTGGGACTGACTCTCCTGCCCCTTCCTGGTCGCGCGGAAATTATCCACCTCAAAAACGGGCGCAAGATAGTTGCCGAGATCATTCGCGAGGACGAGCGTCAAATCTTTATCATGCGGGGAGGAGGAGAATTCTCGATTCCACGCACGGTAGTGGATCGTATCGAGAAATCGGCAACGGCGGAAACTGAGGCCGTCGACCCGGCGGGTCCGTCGCAATCGGACCGGGCGCGCGATCTTCCCCTTCCTTCTCCGCCCGGCGAGGACGCCAGCGAAGGATCGAGTTCCCCGTCGGTCAAGGACAACGCCATCGACTCCGCATACCTCCAACGGCTGGACGAAGAAGTGTCTCAAAAGCCTACTGCCGAAAACCTGCATCGTCTCGCCCAGGGCTACCAGAAAGCGGCCATCTTTCTCACTCGTCAGGGAAATGCGGAAGGAGCCCTCGATCTTTATCGCCATGCGCTCCGCCTGGTCCCCAACGACGTCGCGCTTACGCTCGCTATGGGCTACTTGCTGGTCAAGCAAACTTATTACAGCGAGGCCCTCTCCCTGCTGCTCCCCACCGAAGACCGGCATCCTGAAATCGCCGCGATTCCGATGCTGCTCGGCTCGGCCTACTATGCCCAAGAGGACTTGAACCGCGCCGTTGCCGAGTGGAAGAAGTCCCTGGCGCTGCAGGACAACCCACGCCTCCGGGAGGCGGTGGCCAAGGCGGAAAAGGAACAGGACGTTTCGGGAACCTATCTGGAAGTGCGCGGCGAGCATTTTCTGGTTCGCTATGAAGGCCGCCAGACGGAAGGGATTGTCCGCGACCTTCTGAGCACTCTGGAAGTGGCATTCCGGGACCTCTCGCTGGAGCTCGACTATAACCCCCACGAAACCATCGTCGTGTTGCTCTACCCGGACCAGGCCTTTCGTGATATCACTCGCTCGCCCTCCTGGGTGGGTGCGCTGAACGACGGCAAGATCCGCGTACCGGTCTCAGGACTAAAGTCGATGACCCCGGAACTGGCGCGGGTGCTCCGCCACGAACTGACTCATTCCTTCGTGCGTCAGATCACCCTGGGACGCTGTCCGACTTGGTTCAACGAGGGCCTGGCTCAACTGGAGGAGGGCGCCACAACCGCGGCGCTCGGATCGCAGCTGGCGCGCGCTTTCGTGAACAACAAGCTGCCCGCCTTCTCGGCGCTCGAGGCCTCCTTCATGGATCTATCCTCCGAGCAAGTGGGGCTGGCCTACGCGAAGTCTCTCGCCGGGCTTGAGTATCTCCGGGATACCTACGGCATGGGCGAAATCAGCCGCCTGCTGAAAGCTTTGCCTTCCAGCCCCGGACTCAGTTCGCTGTTTCAGGACGAACTCCGGCTCAACTACGCCGGATTCGATCAGGAAGTCGCCAACTACATTGTGAAGCGCTACGGCGCCTGAAGCCTGCCGCTGAGAGGCCGGTCTCTGCCCGGCGTTTCTTATTCCCAACATTGCGCCAGCCAGCGGACTGCCCAAAGCGTGGATCCCCAAAGGTTCAGGAATCCAGTCAGAGAGTGGCAATGAGCGCGGCGAGCAACGCGGCGCGGCGCGGGAGTTCGCGGATGACAACGTGCTCGTGGATAGCGTGAGCGCCGTCGCCGACACCGCCCAGACCGTCGAGCGTGGGGATGCCGAGCGCGGCAGTGAAGTTTCCGTCCGAGCCTCCGCCTGTGGAAGCCCCTTCGATCTCCATTCCAAGTTCGCGGCCCAGGGCGCGCGCCCGGGAAAACAGCTCCCGCGACATGGCGCGCTCCATCGGAGGACGCTTGATGCCGCCCTCAAGGATGAGGCGTGCTTCCGGATGCACGGGCCGCAGTACGCGGAACCGAGCTTCTATCTCCGCGCGATCGTGCAGCCGTGGAACGCGCACGTCGATGCGGGCGGAGGCCCTCTCTGGCACGACATTGGGGCGCGTACCGCCCTCAATCATCCCCACCGTTACGGTCAGCCCGCGTCGCGGCTGAGCGAATTTCTCGATGCGCTGAATCTGTTTTATCAACTCGCTGATGGCGTTCACGCCCGCGCCCGGATCGATTCCGGCATGCGCCGCGCGGCCCTGCACGGTGATCCGAAACTCGCCGACGCCTTTGCGCGCGGTCTTCAATCGGCCGCCGGAAGCCGAGGGCTCGAGCACCAGCACCGCCCGCGACTTCCGTGCCTCCGCCAGGAGCTCCCGGCGGAAGGCGTTGCTGGAAGTCTCCTCGTCGGAATTCAGGAAGAAGCGAACCGGGCCGGCAGGCTGAATTCTCAGCGCCCGCAGCGTCCGAATCGCCCACAGGCCCATCACCGCGCCGGATTTCATATCGAAAATCCCCGGGCCGTAGGCCCGCCCGCCCCGAATCCGAAACGGCATGCGCGCGAGCGTCCCGATATCCCAAACCGTGTCCAGATGGCCAAGCAGCAGAATGGCCCGTGTTTTCCGCCTGTCGCCCCAAAATTCAGCGCAGAGGCTCGATCCGGCGGTGGGATGAGAGAGGATTCGCACCCGCCCGCCTTCTGCGCGGAGTTTCTGCGCGAAGAATCGGGCCATCCGATTCACGCCCGCCTGGGAATGCGTTGGCGATTCGATCCGCACTGCCGCCTCCAGGCAGCGCAGCATGTCGTCGCGCGAGCTTTGGCAATATCGGAGGAGCAGTCTCGGGTTCAATCAGGGTCTCCGGATGGCATGACGGATTCGACGTCGCGAAAAAGTGATTTCGACTTACAATTCATAGCGTTTCATTCTATCCTAGAAATCTGTGCCGCTAGGCTGCGATCTGCGAAGTCCGGCACCAATGCCCTCTTAAAGGTTCGTTACTTGAACAAAGCCTCGCTCGCACTCCTCATTCACTCTCATCAGCCAGTGGGGAACTTCGATCATGTGATCGAGGAGGCTTATCAGAAATCCTACGCGCCGTTTCTCCATGCCCTGGCGCACCACCCCACCATCCGCATGAGCCTGCACTACTCCGGTAGCCTGCTGGAGTGGCTGGAAGCGCACCATCCGGAGTTCTTTGCCCAACTCCAGAGACTGGTGGAACGTCGCCAGGTGGAACTGGTCGGCGGCGGCTATTACGAACCCATCCTCCCTTCTATTCCCGACCCCGATAAGCGCGCCCAGATCCTCAAACTGGCCGATTACATTCGCCAGCACTTCGGGATTGCGCCGCGCGGGGCGTGGGTCGCCGAACGCGTTTGGGAGCCCGGTCTGGCGAAGCCGCTGGCAGAAGCGCACGTGGATTACGTTGTCCTCGATGACACGCACTTCATCGCGGCGGGTCTGGAACCTGACGAATTACACACCACCTACATCACCGAGGAAGCGGGCGCGTCCGTGCGTCTGGTTCCCAGCCTGAAGCCCCTCCGCTACACAATCCCTTTCCAGGATCCAGGAGAGACACTCAAAGTCCTCCAAGAAGGCCGTGGCCAGTGGGGCGCCCTCTTTGCCATGGGCGACGACTGCGAGAAGTTCGGAGTCTGGCCCGGAACTTACGCTCACTGCTATACGAACGGGTGGCTGGAACGATTTCTGAAATCTCTAGAAGGCGCAAAGGATTGGCTGGAGACCACGACTCTTTCCGATCATCTCGACACCTATCCACCACGCGGCCGGATTTACCTCCCCACGGGATCTTATCCCGAGATGATGGAGTGGGCACTGCCGGCGGCGGTCTCGCGAGATTTTAGAATCTGCCTGGAGGAAGTTGAGCGGCTTCCCTCCGGCGCACGCTACCAGCGCTACATGCGCGGTGGGCTGTGGCGTAATTTCCTGAGCCGGTATTCGGAATCGAATCAGTTGAACAAGCTCATGCTCGACATCAGCCGGCGCCTTCAGGCGGCCCAGGCCGTACGCTCGGGGGGAAAGAGGGCGAAACAAGCGCTGGAGCAAGCTCATACTCACCTTCTCGCAGCGCAATGCAACGACGCCTATTGGCATGGCGTCTTTGGAGGATTGTACGCGCCGCACCTGCGTAGCGCGCTGCTCCACCATTTGATCCAGGCGGAGACTTTGCTGGATTCGCTGGAGCCGGCGGCCAAGAACCCTTCCCCTCGCGTCGAGTCGCGCGATTTCGACGTGGACGGCCAGCCGGAAATCCTGCTCTCGAATTCAACCTTTGGCATGATCGTCAAGCCCGCGGACGGGGGGACGGCAGCGAGCCTGCGCTTCAAGCCGCAAGCTGTGGAGCTTGTCAACTCGCTCATGCGCCGGCCCGAAGCCTATCACGACCAGGTACGGCAGAAGGCCATTACGCACGAAGCGCCGCGCGAGGGCCCGGCCTCGATCCACGACCAGGTCTGGGCCAAGGAGCCCGATCTGGCATCGCTGCTCCGTTACGACCACTACCCCCGGAACGCGTTTCGCACACTGGTCTTCCCCGCTTCACGGCGCTGGCAGGATTTCGATTACCTCCGCCTGGACGAAAACGGCGACTTGGCTGG
Source organism: Terriglobia bacterium (assembly GCA_049515175.1). Classification (GTDB taxonomy): domain Bacteria; phylum Acidobacteriota; class Terriglobia; order UBA7540; family UBA7540; genus JACQNR01. The sequence goes on along the minus strand of JBEKUI010000010.1, from coordinate 24,464 downwards.
CGGGACATGGGAACTCGTCGATCCCCCTGGTCGAGCGGGGAGCATCGAGATGGCCCGCGAGGCCTGCCACCGCGTTCAAGGCGTTGAGGTCTGCTTGCGCGCCACGAAGCAGCTTCAGAGCGCGAGCAACGATGGCCTCTGGCGATTGAGTTGCCGAACGACTCTCGCCACGGACCGGCCCGGCGCGACTCCGCTCGTGCTCGGAACCGAACTGGTGTTCAATCTCCTGGCTCCCAACGCGCCGGATCGCTACTTTCTCTCCAACGGCACACGCCGCCCGCTCGATTTCAAAGGGGAAATCGAGACCGCCCAGCTCTCGATCGTCGACGAATGGCAGCGCGTCGAGATCCGGCTCACGGCGGAGCCGAAGGCCCGCTGGTGGATCGTCCCCATCGAGACCATCTCGCAATCGGAAACGGGCTACGAGCGCGTGTACCAGGGCTCCGCGATCCTGACGGTGTGGAGGACTCCTCCACCCGCGTGGCGTGAGATCGCGTGCACGGTGCAGGCGGAGATTTCGACCTGGGCCGGGAGCAGCAACGCGCGCTGACTTCGTAGCGCTTGAATTTGCCGGGGCGGTTTGTTAGATTGCCTCTCCTGCAAGAACGGGAGCACGAGCATGGCTCTAAGTCAGGAACTGTTGGAAATCCTGGTTTGTCCGGCCTGCCGGGCCGCCGTCAGGCTCACCGCCGATGGCCAGGGGCTGAAGTGCGGCCAGTGTCACCGCGTCTACCCCATCAGGGATGACATCCCCGTCATGATCGTCGATCAGGCCCGGATTGAAGCGGAGTAGCGCCGGTGGACCGGCCCTCGACCCCCGCCTCGACCCTCACCTCCCTTCCCCCGAACTCGCGAATTCTCATCATCCGCTTGCGTTCCATCGGCGACATCATTCTGCTCACACCGGCGTTGCGGCTGCTCAAGGAATGGCGAGCCGACCTCCGCGTTTCCGTCGTGGTTGACAGTCGCTTCCGTGGGCTGCTGGAGAACAATCCCGATGTGGACGAGGTCCTCGAGCCCGGCGGAGGCGCGGGCCTGAGAAAGCTAACCGCTCGTATCGGAGCTCTCCGGACCATCCGCCGACGCCGCTTCGACCTGTGCATGAATCTGCACGGCGGCCCCACCAGCGCGACGCTCACCGCTTGGAGCGGGGCACCGCGGAAGATCGGGTTTGAACACTTTCGCCGACGCGCCCTCTACGATCTTCTCGTCCCCGACGCGCGCACGATTTTGAACCAAGCGACCATCCACACCGCAGAGCATCAAGCCTCCGCGTTTTTCTATCTCGGACTGCCTCGCACCGAAATCCCCCGCGCGCGAATTTTCGTGACGTCCTCGGAATCACAGTGGTGGGCTGGAAAGAGAACGGAACTGGATCTTCCCGCCGGGAATAACTATGCGGTGATTCATCCCACAGCTTTGTACGCAACGAAGCAGTGGTCGCCGGAGAGATTCGCCGCGCTCGGCCAGTATCTTGATTCAGAACGCAAGTTACCCGTCCTGTACTCGTGCGGCCCGGGCGAGCAAACGGTCCTCGATGCCATCGCTCGAGCCGCGGGCCGGCAGATTCGCCGCCTCGAGGGTGCCAGCCTCTGTCAATTCGCTGCCGCGCTGGCTGCCGCCCGACTCTTCGTGGGTAATGATAGCGGCCCGGCGCACATGGCGGCGGCACTCGGCCGGCCGGGCGTCATCCTCTTCGGTTCATCGAGCTCGACGATTTGGGGGCCGTGGCGGCCCGCAGCTCCCTGGCGTACGGTGCAGAATTATTATGACTGCAACCCCTGCCCCGGAGATCGCTGCTACCAGTTCGCGCGCCCAGAGTGTATCCTTTCCATCACCGACGAACAGGTCCGCTCGGCGGTCGCGGCCGTGCTGGCCGGTACATTCGATGCCAAGGGAAATTAGATGACGAAAGATCGCGCGCGTCTGACAAAAATCATTCGCGCATTCCGCGGCTGCACCATCGGCGTGCTGGGCGATTACATGCTCGATGAACTGGTGCGGGGCGAAGCCACACGGATTTCTCCGGAGGCTCCCGTGCCGGTCGTGCTCATCCAAAACCCCGACACTGCGGAGGCGTGTTATCCCGGCGGAGCTGGCAACGTTGCCGCCAACATCGCAGCGCTCGGAGGCCGCCCGATTCCCTTTGGCGCTATCGGCAAGGACACGAGCGGCGCGCGCCTTCTCGATCTGCTCCGCGCGAGGGGGATCGGCCGCGGGGCACTGGTCATTGAGGGTGGGCGGATGACGCCGCGTAAGGTCCGCATTGCCGCCCATCAGCACCAGCTCCTGCGGCTGGACTTTGAGCAAGCGGCAAAGATTTCCGACCGGACCGCGCGCGCGCTCGTCCGCCACTTCGTGCGCTGGGCGGGCAAGTTGAGCGCGCTGATCGTTTCGGACTATCAGAAGGGAACGGTCACGACCGAGCTGTGCGAGCAGATCCTCATCGTGGCGCGGCAAAGGCGCGTTCCGGTCTTTGTCGACCCCAAACCGGACCATCCGGAGATCTGCCGCGAGGCGACCTTGGTGACGCCCAATCTCCGCGAGGCCGAATTGATGGCCGGGGCGCCGCTGCGCACCGCGCGCGAGCGAGAGATGGGCGGGCGGCGACTGCTCGCGGAGCTCGGCTGCGAGAACCTGCTTATCACGCGAGGCGCCGACGGCATGACGCTCTTCTGTGGCGGGGGTGAAATTCACGAAACCCCCAGCGTGCCGCGCCCCGTCTATGACGTCACCGGCGCGGGCGACACGGTCATTGCCGTCCTGGCGCTCGCCTATGGCGCGGGAGCAACGCTGAAGGAAGCCGTTCAGCTCGCCAACGCCGCCGGCGGCCGCGTGGTCTTGAAATTCGGCACGGCGGAAATTTCGCCGGAAGAACTGCTCGATACTCTGGCCGGGAAGGTTTGATCACTTCATGAAAACTCTTCGCACGCTCCCTCACCGGCAGCGATGGCTTATCGCGTGCACCGCCACTGCGGCCGTGGGATTGCTCGTCTTCGGCCTGCCCGGGCTTTCCTACTCGCAGCAGTCTGCACCCGGTCCGGCATCGTACGGAATAGTCATCTCCAAGGATGTGATGGTCACGATGCGTGATGGCGTGCGACTCGCCACCGACATACATCTCCCGGCAATCAATGGAGCGCCAGCGTCGGGGCGGTTTCCTGTCATTCTCGAGCGCACGCCGTACAACAAGGAGGGCATCGAAGGCTGGGCCAGCTACTTCGTGCCGCGGGGATATGTCGCCATCGGGCAGGATGTGCGCGGGCGCTACAACTCCCAAGGCCGCTGGCGCCCGCACCGCGACGACGGAAACGACGGCTACGACACTCTGCGTTGGATCGGGGCGCAGTCCTGGTGCGACGGCAACGTCGGCACCGTGGGAACTTCCTATCCCGGCGGGACGCAGCACGCGCTGGCGATTGCCAACCCTCCATTCTTGAAAACCATGATCCCCGTCGATGCCATGTCGGATTACGGTCGATTCGGCATTCGACACAACGGCGCTTTTGAAATGCGCTGGATGAATTGGATCTTCAATCTTGGCGGCCCGAACGGCAGCCAGCCGGCGCGCGATCCCGCCGTGCGAGCGGAACTGCTGAAGCTCGGCGAGCAGGTGCGCGAATACGCCAAAGGTTTGCCTTTGCGCCCGGGGACGACGCCGCTGCGTCTGGCGCCGGACTACGAAGCGTGGCTCGTCGAGGCCATGAGCCACGGCGACTACGACGACTTCTGGAAGAACATGGGCGCCAGCGTCGTGGACCACCTCGCCGAATACAAGGACATGCCCGTGCTGCTCGTCGGCGGCTGGTACGATTCGTGGGGCGCGCAGACGGCGAACCTCAATTACGTTGAACTCTCCAAGGCCAAGAACGGGCCGATCCATCTCGTCATGGGTCCCTGGACGCACGGCGGACAGACGAGGACCTACGCGGGTGAAGCCGAGTTCGGCCCCGAGGCAGCGTCGGATTTCAATGCCTTCCGCCAGCGCTGGTTTGACCACTTCTTAAAAGGCGCCGAGAATGGAGCAGAGCGCGATGCGCCGGTCCGCGTTTTTGTAATGGGCGCGGGGGACGGCCACAAGACTCCCGAGGGCCGCATCTTTGTGGGCGGACACTGGCGCGACGAACACCAATGGCCGCTGGCGCGCACGCATACGACTCCCTACTATTTGCACCCTGACGGGATACTCTCCTCTGAAAAGCCGAGCCAGACCTCGCCGGCCCCGACTCGCTATCTGTTCGATCCGCACCATCCCGTGCCTACGCTGGTCGGCAATATTTCCTCCGAGGGAATTCTGATGTCGGCGGGAGCGATGGACCAGCGCTGCCGCAAAGATTTCTGGGTTTGCGAGGACGAACGGCCTCTTTCGGCGCGCAATGACGTCCTGGCATTCCAGACGCCGCCGCTCGAGCGGGACACGGAAGTAACGGGCCGGCTCATTGTCAAGCTTTGGGCCTCCTCGAACGCTCCCGACACCGACTTCACCGCCAAGCTCGTGGATGTTTATCCGCCCAGCCGCGATTTCCCTGCCGGCGTGGACCTGAATGTGGCGGACAGCATCGTGCGGGCTCGCTACCGCGATTCGTTGGAGAATGCTGCGCTGATGAAGCCGGGAGAGATCTACTCCTTCACCATCGAGATGTATCCGACCTCGCTCGTCTTCAGGCGAGGCCATCGCATCCGGCTCGACATCTCCAGCAGCAACTTTCCGCGCTTCGACGTGAACCCCAACAGCGGCGAGCCGCTTAACAACAATCGCCGCTGGGCGACGGCGGAGAATTCCGTCTATCACGACGCCGCGCATCCATCCCACATCCTGCTGCCGATAATTCCCGCTGCCTCGACCGAGAACAGATAGTCCTTTACCAAGGGCCGCACGCGTTGCGCGTCCGACACATGACGGGCGACAAGCTTTCCAACAGGCGGACTAGAAGATGGAATAGGCAAGGCCTTTGGTCTTGCGATCTACGAGCAAATCGATCGGCGGGTCAACGTTGTTGATACGGACAACCACAATCACCGTAGTCGAGCCTCTCGAGCGCGAACCGAGAATTTCGAATCCGCGGATCTTCCCGTAGTCGCCCATCTCGCCCCAGCCGCGAAGAAAATCTTCGTAGGTGTAAGAAGAACTGGGCTGCCAGAGTTGATAGGCTTCGCGGTATCTACCTTCCTGGAGCGTGGCCAGAAATCGTGACACGGCGCGCTCTTCGCTGTAGTTCCGGAAGCGGATGAAGAGGATGGAACCGAAGACCACCGCCAGGGCTATCCAGAGAAACAAATACCGGCGAAGCACTCCGTGCCGTTTGGGAGCTTCCGCGTCCATCAGGGTCATCGTCATGAGTGTAGATTAGCACGGGCGTCGTGCCGCCTTCAAAGCGTCCGGCGGAACAGCAGCGTCGCCAGCAGCATCGCCCCCACGGCGAAGCAGGCGAGAAAGACGAGATCTCCCGCAATCGCCTCCAGCCCGGTGTTCTTGAGGAGGAGAGTTTTGAAGGCGTGTACTGCGTAGGTAAAAGGGTCGACGCGCGAGATCGCCTTCATCCAGGGGGGAAAGCCGTTCACCGGGTAGACCGCGCCGCTGGGAAAGAAGAGAAGCGTGTTGAGCACGCCAAAGATGGCACGGGGCACGAGAGGGTCGCTCACTCGCACCATGAGCAGAAACATCATGCTGATCAGTGCCAGGGCCGTGGTCACGATAACAAGGAGCAGCTTGATGAAGCGGACCGGATCGAGGGGGTGCGGAATGCCGGCAATAATCGAACCCAGCGACACTAGCACCAGGCCAGATAGAAAGGCCTTGATGGCACCGGAGAGATTGAACCCCAGGATCAGCTCGAACTTGGAAATCGGCGTGACGAGATAGCCCTCGTGGAGGCCGCGGGCCTTGTCATCAATATAGATAATGCCTCCCCCGATCATCGCCGATACGAAAATCGCCAGCACAATCGAACCCGGCAGGAGGTACTGGATATAGGGAACGTAAGGGTAGAGCTCCACCACCGAGAGTGTGATCCCGGGCGGCAGGCGGGTCTCGCGGCCGTTCCGGTTGTAGGTGTTGACGAGATCCACGAAGAGGCCTCCCAGGGCGGCCACCGCGAAATTGTCAGTGTTGTCTTCCATGAGCGCGATCTGCGGCGCCGCCTCGGCCAGAACGCGCCGGGAGAAATTGGGAGGAATGTTGACGACGCCGTGGATGCGCCCATCGCGCAAGTCCTGGATGGCCTGCCGGGGATCGGCATACTCCACGGTTTCAAAGGTCTCCGCGTTGGCGGCGATCGCCCCGAACATCTCGCGCAGCTTGACCGCCGGAACACCGTGGTCTTGATCCACGATGCCCACGGTGAGGTGCTTGATCTTTCCCCCGAAGGCGTAGCCCAGCACGACCAGCTGCACGAGCGGAAAGAACATGGAGACGAGGATCAGGGTGGGGCTCCGCATGAACTTGCGGAGGTCGCGCTCGATGATGGCCAGGATTCGATGCATGCCGTGCCGCCCTCAGGGCTTCTTCTGGTACATAAAGCTCGGGTCGTAGCGGGGCGCGTCCTGTAGCGCGTCACGCAACTGCCGCCCCGTGTAGTGCACGAAGACGTCGTCCAGCGTTGTGCTCTGCACAGAGAGCGACGTAATTTCGATCTGCGCCCGGCGGACCGCTTCCATCAGCTCGATGGTCGTGCGCGGCCCGTTATTGGACCCGATGCGATAGACGTGGTCCTCCGCGACCACGCTCTCGACCTCCGCCAGGCGCTCCAGAACCTGCGACCAGCCCTCCGGCACGTGCAAAAAGCTGACCTCCAGAATGTTGTTGCCCGGAATCGAGGCCTTGAGCTTCAGAGGCGAGTCGAGGGCGACGAGTTTTCCATGGTCCACGATGGCAATCCGATCGCAAAGCTTGTCGGCCTCGTCCATGTAGTGCGTGGTCATGAGGATCGTGAGGTCGTGCGCCTTCTTGAGGCGCATGAGCATGTCCCACACCGCCACGCGGGAGACGGGATCGAGGCCTGTGGTGGGCTCATCCAGGAAAAAGATCTTGGGCTCGTGCACGAGGCCGCGCGCGATTTCCAGACGCCGGCGCATTCCGCCGGAGAGGTTCTTCACCGGCTTATCCGCCCAGTCGGAAAGCTCCACGGCTTCGAGCAGGTCGCTGATCTTCCGCTTGCGCCGTTCCGGAGGGACGCCGTAGAGCTTGGCAAAGATGGTCATGTTCTCGGCGGCGCTCAGGTCGAGGTCGGAGGTCATCGCCTGAGGGATCACGCCGATGCTCCGGCGAACGCGGCTGGCCTGGTGGACCACGTCGAAGCCATGAATGCGGGCCGATCCCGAGGTCGGAGGCAAGAGCGTGGTCAACATCCGGATCAGAGTGGATTTCCCTGCCCCGTTCGGCCCGAGGAGGCCAAAGACTTCTCCCTCCTCGACCTGGAAGTTCAGATCGTCCACGGCACAGAAATCGCCGAAGCACTTCTTAATATGTTCAACTTCGATGGCATTCATGGGGCGACATTCAGAAACCAGTTATCGGCATTCATCAGGTGATTTCCCCTAGCGCTCCTCTGCGGTCGGCAAGGTCACAAAGGCGGTGAGGCCAGGATGGAGTCGCCGCTCGCTGTTATCCACTCGCAGCCGAATCTCAAACGTCTTCATGTCGCGTTTCGTGCGGCTCACGTCGCGCTGGGTGGCATAATCTGCGTCCGCTGCCCGATAAAACACCGTGCCGACGTACTCCCGGTTCGACGGCAAGCGAACGGGGAAACGGTCGCCGAGGCGGATGCGGTCGACGTAGGATTCCTCCACGTCGGCCCGTACCCAGAGGTCATCGGGATTAATAAGCGAAACGATGGCCTGACCGGGGCTGACGACTTCGCCGATACGGGCGGCGCGTGCGGCCACCAATCCCGGGATGGGCGCGCGGATCTCGGTGTAACCCAGGCGGACGGTGGCGCGCTGCTTTTGCGCCACGGCCGCCGCCATCTGGTGACGTCCCGCCTGGAGCTGGCTCCGGCGCACCGCCACCTCCTGTTCGTTCGCCTGTGCCAACGCCACCGCGGCGCGCTGGGCTTCAACCTGCTCGCGGAGCGATTCCACGCGCGCCTTGGCAGCTTCCAGTGCGGTTCGTGTCGCATCGAAGGCCTGCGCGGCAACGATCCCCTGCTTGTAGAGTCCCTCGCTACGCTCAAAATCCAGCTGCGCGAGTTCGAACTGCGCCGCCGCCTCCGCGCGCTGGGCCTCCACCGCGGCCAGCGAGGCCTTCTCGCGGCGGATTTGATCGCGCGTCTGAAGCTCCTGAAGCCGCAAAGCGGCTTCGGCCTCGACGACCTGCGCCCTGGAACTTTCTTCCGAGTGCTGATAGAAAGCCCGGTCAGCGGCGAGTTCCTTTGGTTCGATCACTGCCAGCAGCTGGCCGCGCGTCACTGTGTCGCCCTCTTTCACCAGGAGTTGGCTGAGGCGGCCCAGGATCTCGGAACTGACGATCACGTCATCGGTGGTGACGATCCCCGTAAGAACGATGCCCCTAGCGTGAGCGCGAGTCTTCCAGTAGACAATCCCAGCCAGAACCACCGCAACGACAATGACCAGCATCATCAATCGGCGCCTCATGGCGGCACCTCGCCGGGGTGGCGAAATAGACCGTAACGGATGAAACTCAAGACCTCCTCCTTGCGCCTGCGCAGATTCGCCGCCTCATAGGGATTGAAGTTTCCAATCACCGCCGCAATCGGGGCGCTGACAAAGTAGAAGACCGTAACGCCGACGAGCGAAATGGCCATGTGCCGGCAGTCCACTCGCCGGAACTCCCCGCTCCGAATCCCGCGCGCAAGAAGCGCAATCAACCTCCGGCGTACGGGGGCAAAGTACCTTCGGGCAAGGCGCCGGAGCGTCTCTCCACCCGATAAGCTGAAGCGCTGGAACAGCAGCGGGTAGTAGGGGCGAGCGCTGATGAAATCAAAGTGCATGGTCGCGAAGCGGAGCACCGTCGCGCCGGCCGGCGTGCGCTGGGACAGAACCTCCAGCGCGCGCCGCGAAAATTCCTGGAGATGCTCCTCCAGCACGGCGCGGTAGAGGTCGTCTTTGCTCTTGAAGTAGTAGTAGAGCAACGCCTTGTTGACGCACGCGGCGCGGGCGATGGCGTCGGTTCGCGCTCCGGCCAATCCCTCGCGCGCAAAGATGTTGGTCGCGGCGTGCAGGATCGCCGCGCGCGTCTCCTCAGCGCGCGCGTGGCGCGCAGCCAAGCGGGGCCGAGAGTAAGAAGGGGGAAGTTTCATTTAACTAACCAGATAGTTAAATAGCATGTCGCGCGGCGGAATGTCAAGCCTGGCTCGATACTTCTAGCGGGGAGCTCTGTACCCGTAGCGCGTGCGGCGCTTGTCACGCTGGCGCTCGAGAGCGAGGGCGATGAGGCGGTCGATCAGCTTGAGGTATGGCAACCCGCTCGCTTCCCAGAGCTTGGGATACATGCTGATGGGCGTGAAGCCGGGGATGGTATTGATTTCGTTCACGTAGAGCTTTCCACTCTTCCGATCCAGAAGAAAATCGACGCGCGCCATGCCCGCGCAATCAACGGCATGGAATGCGCGCACGGCGTACTCCTGTGCCTGGCGGGTCTGCTGGGCGGCAAGGCGGGCGGGGATGATGAGCTCCGAGCCTTCCTTCTCATATTTGGCCTCGTAATCATAAAACTCATTGACCGGCACGATTTCGCCTGGCACCGAAGCTTCGGGCCGGTCGTTGCCGAGCACCGAGCACTCAATCTCCCGCGCGTCCACGGCTTTCTCGACCAGAATCTTCCGGTCGTATCCGGCAGCAAGGTTCATCGCCATCGCCAGCTCGCGAGGCGTCCCGACCTTGCTGATGCCGACAGACGAGCCCAGATTGGCCGGCTTGACGAACAGGGGAAAACCAATTTCCTTGCGAGCCCGTTTCGCCGCCGCCGCAGGCGACCGTTCCCACTCGCTGCGCAGGACCAGAATCCACGGAACGACGGGCAGCCCGGCATCACGGAAGAGGCGCTTCATCACGTCCTTGTCCATTCCCGCCGCCGAGCCCAGCACGCCCGCCCCGACATAAGGAATGTCGGCCAGCTCGAGAAGCCCCTGCACGGTCCCATCCTCGCCGAACGTCCCGTGCAGGACAGGAAAGATCACGTCCACTGCCGGAGCAGCATCCGATTTCCGCAGCGACCGGTCACTCAGCGGAATCAATTTCGGGCCGGAGGGATCGACCGCGGGAGTCACCGGCTTTCCGTCTTTCAGGACTCCGGGCAGGGATTGGTCGGCCGCCGAACCGACGAGCCACTTCCCTTCCCGGGTAATACCGATCGGCACCACGTCGTACTTCGCCCGGTCGAGCGCCTTCATCACCGAGGCCGCCGAGGTCAGCGAGACTTCGTGCTCGCCGGAGCGGCCGCCAAACAGAATTCCCAAGCGCAGCTTTTTGCTCACAGAATTTTCTTCCCCAGGGCGGAGCTGACCAGACCCACACCGAGAATCGCGGTCTTATTGAGGATATCGATGATGGGATTGATCTCGACAAGTTCCATCGCCACCATCTTCTTGCTGTCGGCCACCATTTCCAGAGCGAGGTGAGCTTCGCGGAAAGTAATCCCGCCGCGCACGGGCGTGCCCACGCCCGGCGCTTCGTCCGGGTCCATGACGTCCATGTCGAACGACACGACGAATCCCGCCGTTCCGGATGTGGCGAGGGCCAGGGCCTTTTCCATGACCGCGCGCATGCCCAGCTCGTCCAGGGTCCGCATGGTGAAAACGTTGACGCCAGATTCGCGTACCGCACGCCGCTCGCGCGAATCGAGGTCGCGCGCGCCGATCAGAACGCATTTCTCCGGCCGGACCTTCGGCGCAAAGCCAAATATCTTGCTCAGCGAATCCGGCCCCAGGCCGAGAGTGGCTGCAAAGGGCATCCCGTGCACGTTGCCGCTGGGGCTGGTTTCGGGCGTATTCATGTCGGCATGCGCATCCATCCAGATGCACCCAATCTCCTGCTCACGGTCGCGGTAAAACTTGGCTACGCCTGCCTGCGTGCCGATGGCCATGGAGTGGTCGCCGCCCAAAGAGAGCGGGAAATAGCCGCTCTCCAGGGCTTGATAGATTCGGTGTGCTACTTCCTGGCTCGTCTCGGCGATCTCGTTCAGATACTTCGCGTGCCGGTCGCCGAAATGCTGCATCTCCGGAATCTTGACGTGGATGTTTCCGGCATCCTCCACATGATGGCCCAGCACCTTGAGCGCAGAGTTCAAGCCCGCGGCGCGCACCGCCGACGGCCCCATGTCCACACCACGCCGCTCCTGGCCCAGGTCGAGCGGGACCCCGAGAATTCGGATCTTCAGCATGATGACCCCACGAGCGAACTTCCCCAACTCCTCTATGATATCGCGACGCTACAGCTTTTGCCCAACGGGTGGTGCAAGATAAATGGATACTCATCCAATCCGCCGCAGGCCCGCGGTGGATTTCAAGGCGTCAGCCGATGGAGCATGCGGGGAAAGGGGATGGTTTCGCGGACGTGGTCGAGCCCGCAGATCCAGGCGACGACACGCTCGATACCCATACCAAAGCCGGCATGCGGGACCGTACCATAGCGGCGGAGGTCCAGATACCACTCGAAGGCCTGGCGCGGCAATTTGGCCTCTTCGATGCGCTGGAGAAGCCGGTTGTAGTCCGACATGCGCTCACCACCGCCGATAATTTCGCCGTAGCCCTCCGGAGCCAGCACGTCCACGCAGAGCGCCACCTCGGGCCGCTGCAGGTCAGGCTCCATGTAAAAGGCCTTGATCTGGCTCGGATAGCGGTGGACGAGCACCGGCCGATCGAAATGCTGGCCGAGCAGGGTTTCGTCGGTGCCGCCAAGGTCTCCCCCCCACTGGATCTCGCTTCCCTTCTCCCGCAGAATCTTGACCGCGTCGTCGTAGCTGAGGCGCGGGAAGGGCAAAACGCATTTCTCGAGGGGCGCCGTGTTGCGCTCGAGCGTTTGCAGCTCCGCGCGGCGCTTCTCCAGGACGCGCGCCACGACGTGCGCCACCAGACCCTCGGCAAGCACCATGGCGTCCTCGAGGTGGGCGTACGCCACTTCCGGCTCGATCATCCAGAACTCGGTGAGGTGGCGGCGGGTCTTGGACTTCTCGGCGCGAAACGTCGGCCCGAAGCAATACGTCTTGCCCACCGCCATGGCGTTGGCCTCGTTGTAAAGCTGGCCAGATTGGGTCAGGTAAGCCTTATCTTCGAAATATCCCACTTCAAAAAGGGTCGTCGTGCCCTCACAGGCGGCGGGGGTGAAGATGGGCGTGTCAACAAGAGTGAAGCCACGGTCGTCGAAAAAATCGCGGCAGGCCTTGATGATCTCGTGGCGGATGGCGAGAATCGCGCGCTGCCGGGCGGAGCGCAGCCAGAGGTGACGATGGTCCATCAGAAATTCGATGCCGTGATCTTTGGGAGTGATGGGATAAGGCTGGTCGGCAGGTATCAACTGGAGGATTTCCAGGTCAGAGACCTCGAGCTCGAAGCCGCCTGGGGCGCGCTGGTCGGCGCGCGGCCGACCCGTCACTCGCACCGACGATTCCTGGGTGAGGTCTTTCACGCGGTCAAAGACTTCCGGCGCGACCGTCTTCTTGACGACAACTCCCTGAATGATCCCCGTGCCGTCACGAAAGAGCGGAAAGAGCAGCTTCCCGCTTTCGCGCAGGTTGTACAGCCAGCCCTGGATGGTCACTTCCTGGCCGACGAACTCGGCCATATGACGAATCTCAACGACGTGGGGCAAGGGAAACAACCTCCTTAGCGAATCACTTCCAGCCGTTCCATAACTTCCCGGAGGCGCCCGAAACCGGACTGCTTGGGGCCGTAATTGCGCAGCTCAAAAAGAATCGGGAACTGGCCATCGACGGAGCGGAAATTTCGCACCGTCTGGTCCCAGTTGATTTCACCGTCGAAGGGCAGCAGGTGGTCATCCTTCAGCCGGCGATTGTCGTGAACGTGGGTGGAGGCGATGTGCTCGCGAAGCGTCTTGAAGGCCTCCGGCACGCCGCAGGTCATGTGGGCATGGCCGGTGTCGAAGCAGATCTTCAGATCCGCCAGCCGCGTGTAGCTGATGAATTGCAGGAGCCGCGCGGGTGTGCTCAGCTCATTGGGCGTGTTCTCGAGCAGCACTTGCGCGCCACGCTCTTTGGCGAAGATCTTGAGATGCTCGATGGAGGTCATCGCGGCGTCGAACTTGGCGAGGTCGTACTCTTCGCCCGGCAGCCCCAGGTGGAGGATGAGGAAGCGGAACGGCAGCAGTTCCGCCACTTCAATGGCACGCTTGATTTCCTCCATCGACTCGATGCGGCGCCCGCGCTGCAGATGGGCGACGGAAAGGGGCGAGCCGCCCGAGCGGCCCCAGTCAAAATCGGAATAGAGCGGCGCATGGAGGGAATACAGCTTCACGTCGTGGTCGCGAAACCACTCGGCGACGTCGCGCACGTGGTTCTTGTCGTGATAGTCGAGATGCTGGCGGGCGGCGAAGATCTCAATGGTGCGGAACCCCGCGGCCAGGATCTGATCGAGAATGTGCGAGCTCAGCCGCTCGCCAACGAAGAGATGTGTGGAGAGCGCGAATTCCATCAGTATCCGACCGCCTTTCCCTCCGCGCGCGGGTCCGCCGCGCCGAACCGCCACCCGGTGGCGGGGTCAATCTCGATCGCCTCACAGATGCCCATCCGGTCGCGGTACGCAAGCTGGTATCCCGCCTCTTCCAGCAGGTGAATTGTATCCGCAGAAAATCCCCGCCGCTCCAATATCAGCCGGTCCGGCATCCATTGGTGGTGAAAACGGGGAGCAGCCACGGCCTCGCGAGTGTCCATGTGGAAGGCGATCACATTGAGCAGGACTTGCAAGACAGTGTTGATGATGGTGCCGCCACCGGGCGAGCCGAGAACCAGGCGCACTTTCCCGTCGCGCAGCACGATGGTCGGCGTCATGGAAGAGAGCGGGCGCTTGCGCGGCGCGATGGCATTGGCTTCGCCCTGAACCAACCCAAACATGTTGGGAGCGCCGGGCCGGGCGGCGAAGTCGTCCATCTCGTTGTTGAGCAGCACGCCCGTCCCTTCGGCCGTCACGTAGCAGCCGAACCAGCCATTGAGCGTGTAGGTGTTGGCAACGGCGTTGCCTTCGGCATCGACGACCGAGAAATGCGTGGTCTCGGCCGATTCGAAACCGGAGGGCTCGCCGGCAGTGACCGGGGCCGCCGCCTTCCCTCGCAGGATCTCCTCCCGCAGCCGGGCCGCATACGTTTTGCTCGTCAGCCCTTTTACGGGCACGGAAACGAAATCGGCGTCGCCCAGGAACGCGGCGCGGTCGGCGTAGGCGCGGCGCATGGTTTCCGCGATGAGCCGCATGGAATGAAAGGAATTGGGCTGGCCCAGGTCGAGCGGCTCGAGCACGTTGAGCATCTCGACCAGACCGACCCCGCCGGAGCTCGGCGGGGGCATGGTCAGAATCTCGTAGCTGCGGAAGGTGGCGCGAATTGGCGGCCGCAGCTTCGCCTGATACTGGCGCAGGTCGTCGGCGGTGATGAGGCCTCCGTGCTTGCGCATCGAGGCCGCGATGGCCTGGGCGACGGGCCCGCGATAGAAAGCTTCCGGGCCCCCCGCCGCGATGCGACGGAGCGTCTGCGCGAGATCCGGCTGGCGGAGAATTTCACCCGGCTCGTATGGATGGCCGCCGCGCAGGAAAATGCGCCGCGTCTCCGGAAACTTCTCCAGGTTATCGCGCTCGGACTTCAGCAACTCGCTGAGTTCGTAGCTGACGGGGAATCCCGCCGCCAGGCGAATCGCGGGCTGGAGAACGCGTTTCCAGGGCAGCTTGCCGTATTTCTGGTGCGCGAGGGCAAGGCCGGCGACGGTCCCGGGCACGCCCGCGGCGCGCGCCCCTACCGTACTCGATCCCGCAACCGGGTTCCCCTGCCTGTCGAGGTACATGTTGGGTGTGGCGGCCGCGGGGGCTTCCTCGCGGTACTCCACGGCGATGGACTCGCCGCTCGCCCGGCGAATCAGCATGAAGCCGCCGCCGCCGATGTTCCCCGCCTCCGGATACGTGACCGCCATAGCAAAGCCCACCGCCACCGCCGCGTCCACGGCATTGCCGCCGGCCTTCAGGATCTCCAGACCAGCGTCAGCGGCCAGGGGTTCGCTGGCGACAACCATCCCGTGCCGCGCGGCAACGCGGCTCTGCGAGAATGCCGGAGCTGCGGAGAACGCGATGAAAGAAAGGAGGAGAGCCGCTCCCGCAAGCCCTCGAAGTAGTGGCATCGTGCAACAGGAGGGTAACAATTCGCTCTCGGCCTGAAACGAGGACTTTCTGCGACGACGCTGAGGCTTCGCGGTGAACATTGTCGAAGGGAAGGATATTTCCTCAGACGCTCCAATCTAGGGGAAAAGATGCGGAGCGTCAAGCGAACCGGGCTTCCGGTGGTGGGTCAGTTCGGCGGAGCGACGGCTTTACGCCGGCCGTCAGTTGACGAACGAGGGAAACTCGCCTCCATAACGGGCAGGATGAGCGGTGAATCCTATTCACAGCCCTCAGTTCCCCACCTTGGTTGCGAAGCCGGCGATATGCGGGCCGACGATGGGAAAGGGAACGCGGAAATGCTCGATCTCGACGTGCTGGAAGCCGGCAGCCTCGATAGCGCGCCATGTCGCACGCTCCGGGCTACAGCCGTCCCCAACCACGCGCCAGACGGGGCGGATCCAGCGCTGCGCGCGACGGGTAAAGGTTCCTTCCGGCGCAACGACGTGTTCGATAAAGACGTACTTCCCGCCGGGCCGGAGAACCCGCTTGATCTCCTCCAGCACCCGCACCTGGTCCGCGACGGAGCAGAGCACGAGTGTCGTGACCACGGCGTCGAACGCCTGGCTGGGAAATCCCAGCTCCTCAGCTCTGCCCATACGAACGTCAATCTCCCGCCCCAGGCTCAGAGCCTTCTTCCGGAGGTAGGAGTGCATGAACGGATTGGGCTCGACGCCGGTCCAACGAACATGGGGAGCAAAGTGGTCCAGGTTGACGCCACCGCCCGGACCGATTTCGAGCACGTCGCCCTCAAGGCTACCGAGCAGGCGCTGCTTGTGCGCGGCGATTGCGCGCTCGTACTTGGCGCTACCCTTGGAGAGCATCCAGGCGTGGAGGCGCTTACTCCATCCGGCTTCAAAATGCTTCTCCGATATTTCCGGGCCTTCGTTGTTCATCAATTCCGACGGTATCACAACATCGCGCCGCGGCGCCGGTCGGTGACTGGCGCTCTTTCATTCGTTCGCTCCGTCTGTCTACTGACCGGCGTCATCGGGCCGGGAAATCTGCTACACTCAGCAGTTCGTGCGAGCGGCGCCTGGCAGATGCCATCCAAATCGCTCCGTCGTGCGGAAACATCCCGGAGCTCCTCACATGACCAAACGCCGCATTACTTCCCTGCTTTGCATTCTCGCTCTGAGCTGCGCCGTCGTACTCTTCTGGAGCTCGACGGGCGAGACTGAGACCGCCAAGCCTTCCACGCGCCCTCGGCTCGTCATCTTAATCATCATCGATCAGTTTCGGAACGATTATCTCGACCGCTTCCGGCCCTACTTCGTGGAAGGCGGGTTCAACCGATTGATGAGCGGGGCGCGCTTCACAACCTGCCGCTACAATTACGCCATCACGGCCACCGGCCCCGGCCACGCCTCCATCGCCACCGGGACCTATTCGAACATCCACGGCATCATCGAGAACGAATGGTATGACCGCGCACTCAAGCGCCCGGTCAATTGCGTCGAGGATCTGGACACCCGGATCGTGGACTCCGCTCAGGGCTCAGGCGAGAAACGAGGAGCATCCCCGCACTTCTTGTTGGGCAGCACGATTGGTGACGAGCTCCGCCTGGCATCGAACTTCCAATCCAAGGTGATTTCTGTCTCCCTGAAAGACCGCGCGGCCATCCTGCCCGGCGGCCATTCCGCCAACGCCGCCTACTGGTACCAGGCATCGAGCGGAAGGTTCGTGTCCAGCACTTACTACATGACTGCCTTGCCAGGCTGGGCGGTCGGATTTAATGATGGCCTTCCCGCCAAGGAATATTGCGGCAAGGACTGGAAGGCGTTGGATGACACGCCGGGAGCCTCCGGCCGGGTGTTCACGGAATACAAGGGCGAGCCCGGAGAGGCCTGCCCGTCTCCACGATTCTTGAGCTGGATTGACGGGACGCCCTACATCTCGGAAATTGAACTCCGGTTTGCCCGGGAAGCGATTCGTGACGAGAAGCTGGGGCAGGGCCCGCCGACGGAGACCGACCTCCTTACCATCTCCCTTAGCGCGAACGACTACATCGGCCACGCCAAAGGCCCCTATAGCCCGGAGGTAGCCGACATGACGCTCCGCACCGACCGCGCCTTGGCCAGCTTCCTCACCGATGTGGACAAAATGGTCGGTCTGAACAATGTCTGGATCGCTTTATCGGGCGACCACGGGGTCGCACCCACGCCTGAGGTCATCAAAGACCGCCGCCTGGGAGTGGGGAGGTTCAACTCCAAGGGTGTTAAAGAGGCCGTGGAAGTAGCCCTTTCCAGAGTTCTTGGAGCTGACAACTGGATCGAATCCCTCGATCTCCCGTATATCTATTTGAATCTAAACACGATTTCGAAGCACGGGGTCAGCCCGGAAAAGGTCGAAGCGGAAGCCGCTCGGGCGGCAATGAGTGTTCCGGGGGTCAATCTGGCAGTTACCCGGAATAGCCTCCTGACTGGGAGCATCCCTGATTCGCCGATGACCCGAAAAGTGATCAACAGCTTCAATTCCCAGCGCAGCGGGGATGTCTTCATCGTGCTCGACCAGTTCGCCGTCCCCTCCAGCAGCGACACGGAAACCACCCACGGGAGCCCTTGGAACTACGACGCCCAAGTGCCACTTCTCCTCTGGGGATCGGGCTTCAAGCCGGGAACGTATACGCAACCCTGCCAGCCCATTGATTTGGCACCAAGCATCGCTGCGGCACTCGGCCTCACCCAGCCCTCCGGGGCGACTGGAATGCCACTCTCGATCGCCCTAGCCATGAAGTAGCGGTCTATACACTCATTGAGAGACTCCACCCTCCACCTACCGACCAGACGGTAGACCTAAGCCAATAAGTTCCTTGACAAAATCTTCCAGATTTTGTAGATTTAACTCCGCTCAAAGCCCAAAGCAAGCTCCTAATTAAACGGAAATGGGGATCTGATCCCCTAAGGAAGGTGTATGAGGAAGTTTTTGATTGGCTTTGCAGTTGTGGCGACAGTGGCTCTGTCACTCGCCTCAGAGGCAAGAACTCCAGACCACGTTGTTTCCGCTTTGGCGAAGCCCGTAGAAGCTAAGCATGATATCGGAGTGGCAAGCTGGTACGGAGAGAAGTTTCAGGGTAGCCCCACGGCAAGCGGGGAACCCTATGATATAAATGGACTTACGTGTGCACACCGAGAACTTCCGCTGGGTACACGGATCCGCGTGACCAACCTGCAGAACAATCGATTTGTGGTCCTGCGGATCAATGACCGCGGGCCAGTGATCCCCAACCGTCTACTCGACGTCTCCAAGACTGCGGCAAGGTCGCTCGGTTTCGTAAGGGCCGGGTTAGCGACCGTCCGCGTTGAAATCGTTCCGCCAGCCTCACTCTCAACTCCACCCATCCCCCCCTCCACCAAGCGCGTCGCCTTCTGAGGCTCCACTAAGTTTGAATCCTGGATTCTTAATCGTTATCGGAAGGCAGCGCCCAAGCGCCACGTTCCCATGCTGTGCTCTCAGTGGGTCAGTGAGTCAGCTTGGGAAGGCTGCAATCCGAAATTGCGGATCGCTCCGCCGACACCGAATGAGATGTGGACGATGGAGGTCCAGCGCTCCAATTTGTGGTGGCCGCTGCGGTGAAAGAGATACGAAACCGCGATCGACGCGGCGGTTCCCGCGGCTTCGATGGCGACAAACAGTGGCTTGTTGTCGACAATCTGATTGGAGAGCAGGAGCTCGTTGACGCCCCGGCTTCGCATCTGCTGGGTGGAAACGTAATCGAGAGCGCGTCCGCCCGCCACGCCCAAGAACAAGACGGAGTTTGTCGCGTCCCAGAAACGGTGTGGGGACTTTGGAGCATTCTGCGGGGCAGTTGGCTGCGGGCCGGGGCTGCTTTCATATTGCGGACTTGCGAGTGAACCCTCTGCAGCCATTCCTGATGCTGGAAACACAATCAAGCAGAGCCCGAGCGCCATTGCCCTGGCTCGGCCGAAGTCCACGGAATATCCCGTCTGAAATAGCACGATTGATTCCGGCGGTGTCTGCAAGAAGCACGTTCTATTCCCTGCCCGCCAATGCGCATCCATTCTCGCATAAAGCGCCGCGGTCATGCCGGGCCGTGTTGGATGTCCGCTACGTTCGGACATTTCGTTCGCAGAGACTGCTATTTCCAATGTTTCTGCGAACAAACCTCTTCCTTTTGAAGCCGTCCCGCCTTACTGTTGTCCCTTTCGGTGGCTGGAATCTGGAATCAACCCGGCGCGTTTCGGACCGGCGCAGCAGGATGAGATTCCTGGCCAGCAAAGTTTGTCGGATCGTGGCTGCTTCCGCCCTGAGTTGGCTGGGGCCCACGAAGTCCAAGAGAAGTTAGGGAAAGGCCCTGTTCCGGAGCTGCGTGGAATCAAGAAATCATGCCTGAGACCTTGTCCAGCCCCAAGACCAAACTTCACTTGCGCAACGTTTCCCGAACCTTCAAGACGCCGCATGGGACGCTCGCGGCGCTGGAAGGAATCGATCTGGAAGTGCGCGAGCACGAATTCCTTTGCGTGCTCGGGCCGTCGGGATGCGGCAAGTCTACCCTGCTCAATTTGATGGCGGGGCTCGATGAGCCGACCCGCGGTGAGGTCTGGATCGATGGTCATCTCGTCGAAGGCCCGGGGACGGATCGCATCGTCATCTTCCAGGAGTTGGGACTTTTCCCGTGGCTGACCGTGCGCGAGAACGTTGAATTCGGCTTACGCATGCAGGGCGTGCCCCGGGCGGAGCGCCACTCGCGCGCGCAGAAGTATCTGCGTATGGTGCATCTGTCTCAGTTCGAACGCAGTTATGTCCACCAGCTTTCCGGAGGCATGAAGCAGCGCGTGGCTCTGGCGCGTTCGCTGGTGACGGAGCCTGACGTGCTCTTGATGGATGAGCCCTTTGCCGCCCTGGACGCGCAGACTCGCGATCTGCTTCACGAGGAGCTGGCGCGCATCTGGGAGGAGACCGGCAAGACCATCGTCTTTGTTACCCACAACGTCCGCGAAGCCGTTCGGTTGGGCGACCGCGTTATCCTGCTGACCTTCCGGCCGGGACGAGTAAAGAGCGAATTCCCGGTGAAGCTCCCGCGGCCGCGGAATCTGGAAGACCCAGAACTGACTCTGATGGCGCGTACGGTCGTCGCACAGCTCAAAGAGGAGATTGACAAGGCCGTGGAGGCGGAATACGGCTATGAGGAAAAGCGTTAGACAGTTGGGCTTCTACATCGTGCTCGTCGCTCTCTGGCACCTGGTGGCAGAGTTGAAGATCTGGCCGCCCTATCTGTTTCCCTCGCCCTTGAGTGTCCTAGATTCGCTGCGGGCGGGGTTCGGCGATCGGACGTTCCTGATCGGCATGGGCATCAGCATGAAGCGCATTCTGATAGGCTATGGCCTCTCCGTCGTATGCGGCACGGCGCTGGGATTCCTGCTCGCCGCCAGCACGCTCGTGAAGGACACGCTGGGAGGATTGGTCCTCAGCCTGCAAAGTTTGCCCAGCCTCTGCTGGCTGCCGCTCGCCGTGCTGTGGTTCGGATTGAGCGAGAAAGCCATTATCTTTGTGGTGGTGATGGGATCGCTCCTCGCGGTCACGATCAACACCGAAACCGGCGTACGGCATGTGCCGCGCATCTACATGATGGCGGGGCGCAATCTGGGAGCGAGCGGATATCGCCTGTTGCTCCACGTCGTGCTGCCGGCGAGCCTGCCGCACATCGTTACTGGTCTCAAACAGGGCTGGGCGTTTGCCTGGCGTTCTTTGATTTCGGGTGAAATGATTTTCGTAAGTCTGGGGCTCGGTCACCTGCTGATGATGGGGCGCGATCTGAACGACATGAGCCAGGTCCTGGCTGTAATGATCCTGATCATGGCCATCGGTTATTCCGTGGACCGGCTTATTTTCGAGAACCTGGAGAATCGTATCCGTCGCCAGTGGGGATTGGTCGCTGTGTGAGTGGCGCGTCCTTCAGGGCGGCTCTCCCAGGGCGAAGCCCCGCGCTACCCCTCTGGGACGGGCGGGCAGCCTGGAAACTCCGCCAGATAATCGTTTCCTCTGTAACCCAAGTATTTGATCCCGATTTCATTGGTAAAAAAACCATCCGCGGTGAGCCGACGGAGAAAGCCAAAGAATTGTACGCCCGTTTGCAGGCCGGGATTGCTTTCGGCATTGCGGCGGTAAGAGATGAGATCGAGGATCTCCTTCTGCTGCCCGGGCGCGCAGTCCAGGTAGAGCTTCCCGTAGCGCTGACTGCACGTCGCGTCAAGCCAGATTAGCCCGCCGCCCAGACGCCGCTGATACTCCTCGTTCTCGCTCGTGAGAAGATCGATGAACTCCGGGGCGCCCGCCTCAATCGCGCCGCCGGTCTGGTCATCGGGGGGAATGATCGTCTGGCAAAGGGAGCGCAGGGTCGCACACTCGTGAGCGTTAAAGTACTTTGGCGAGTACTGCCCCGTGGGCAAAGCGCGCTTCTCCTGCTTGACCATCTCGTGAGCATGCTGGCCGGCCTGCAGCGGAATCAAGCTCAGCACCGAGCCGGCAGGGACTGAGACTGCCAGAGTCTTCAGGATGTCGCGCCTGGAGATTACCCGTTCCATGTGATTAGCTCCGTCATGAAGCAGCAGTGAGAAAGGCGAAGGGCCGCCCGATCGGTCTATCTCTTTCAACCTTCGTCCTTCAAGGGCTTTCGCTCACAGATTTCCGCTCTTTGCCTGTTCCAGGAGGTATTCCGACGCCCGCCAGGAAATGGCGGTGATAGTGAGCGTCGGATTTTTATCGGGATTCGAGACGAAACAGGCGCCGTCGGTCACAAACAGATTCTTCACGTCATGGGCCTGGCAGAAGCCATTTAGCGCAGAAGTGCGCGGGTTCTTCCCCATGCGCACCGTCCCCACTTCATGGATGATTTCTCCGCCCTCGGAAATTCCGTAGCGATTTTCTCCCGAGGCCTCGGTGCGTGTCACATAGGTGCCACCCGCCGCCTCGACAATGGCACGGAAGGTCTCTTGCATGTCCTTCGCCATCTTGATTTCGTTTTCGCCCCACTTAAAGTGGAAACGCAGGGCGGGGATGCCCCAGCGATCGACGACGTTGGGGTCAATGTCGCAATAGGTTTGGTCGTTGGCGATCATCTCGCCGCGCCCCGAGAAGCCGATCCGGGTGCCATACATCTGGCGGCACTTCTCCTTCAGGGAGAGGCCGTACCCTTCGGAGTGCTCGCAGACTCCGTGAAACTGGCCCACGCCCGGCAGGCTGCGGCCGCCACCGAACTCGATGTGATAGCCGCGCAGGAATTCGTTCTTGCGGTCAAACTTCCACCAGGGCATGTAGAGGTGCAGGCCGCCCACGCCGTCATGGTTATGGGCCGGCATCCTCTCGAGCTGCGGGAAATATCCCGCGCCATCGGACCCTACCGAATCGACCAGGAAGCGGCCCACGACGCCAGAGGAATTCGCCAGCCCATTCGGGAAGAGGCGCGACTTGGAATTGAGCAACAGCCGGGTGGACTCGCAGGTGCTTGCTGCGACAACGAAGGCTCGCGCGCGCACCTGCTGTTCGTTTCGGGTTCTCTTGTCTACGTAAGATACGGCCACGGCCTTGCCGTCCTGACCAACCAGTATCTCGCGCGCCATGGCATGGGTGATTAGCGTCAGCCGACTTGTCGCCAGGGCCGGTGGAATCAGCACCTGGCTGGAACTGAAGTTGGAAGCCGTCTTGCACCCGCGCCCGCACTGATCGCAATAGTGGCAAGGGGGGCGGCCATTCAGTGGCTGGGTGAGGATGGCGAGGCGCGAAGGCACGCAGAGAACGCCAAGCTTGTCGCAGGCCCTCTTCACCATGAGTTCCGTACAACGCGGCTTGGGTGGGGGGAGGAAAATGCCATCCGGAGCGCTGGGGATTCCCTCCTTGGTTCCGAAAACTCCGATATAGCTCTCGACTTTGTTGTAGTAGGGGCAAGGTCCTGGTAGGTAATCGGCCAGTCATCGCCGACCCCGTCCGTCGAACGTCCTTTGAAATCCACCTCCGCAAATCGGAGGGAAATGCGGCCGTAGTGATTCGTGCGGCCACCGACGACTCGCGACCGGAACCAGCGAAAAGTCGTTCTTGGCGCGGAAGTGTAAGGCTCGCCTTCAATCGTCCAGGCGCCGTATGGCGCCATGAACTCCGTTTGCCCGAAATCCTCGTAACCGGCACCACCGATCCCGGCGCCTCGATGAGCGAGATCGTAAGGCCAAACGTGCTCCTTATAGTCCTTGTCGGGGTCGATGTTCGGCCCGGCTTCGAGCAACACGACCTCGATCCCACCCTCGGTGAGAACCTTGGCTGCGGTCCCGCCCGCTGCCCCAGAGCCGATAATGCAGACGTCATACACCTTCGGCGAGCGCAGGATCTCCGGCATAGAATTGTTTTCCCCTGTTTGCCCTGAACTGTGAGTTGCTTGCACCGCAGCGGCGCTCGGCGCCTATCCCCGACCCACGGGAGAGTGCCGAACTCGCTTGCTTCCAAGGACGACGGTTATCGACCGCCGTTACCTCAAAGTTTTGTCACGCTAACCCTGTAGGACAGCAGATGCCGGCCTCGCTCAGATTGGGACAGGCCTTACAGGTACTTCACGAGTTGGTCCAAAATCTTCTGGATGCCTTCGTAAGGGTCGCCGTCACCCGCGAACTCGGCGGAGTAAACGCCCTTGAAGCCTGCTGTCTGGGCGATCTTCATACAGCGTGCAAAATCAAATTGAATCATCTTTCCGGTCATTTCAGCGCCACCGGGGGTTTCGTAGCGAGCATGGCATACCACCGAAGCGTATGGGAACATCAACTCCAGGCCGTGATAGCGATCCGCGTCCGGGAAGTTCCCAAAGTCCGGAGCGGCGCCCACCCATTTCGGTCCCGCACCTTTGATGATGGCCACGATGTTTTCGGCCTTGCCCGCTACGTTCCCGTGGTTCTCGATCAGGACCTTCACTCCTTTGGATTTCCCGTAATCGCCAAGAGCCTTGTACGCGGCGATGGGCCGGCTGAAGTCGGTCATCTTCGTGGTGCCACCGGGATTGGGACGGATGGACTGCGCGCCCAGTTCAGCCGCAATATCGATCCATTTCTTGCGCTCCGCGATCTCCCATTGCCACTGCTTCTCGTCCGGGTTGCAGAGTCCGGTGCCCTCCCAGTCCGCGGGATAATCCACGGGCAT
>JBEKUI010000009.1:0-36951 GCA_049515175.1 Terriglobia bacterium | reverse complement strand
AGCGGTTCGAGGCTTGGCATCGTCGGCGGGTTTGAATCGTGCTTGCCCTTCTCCAGCTTCGAGAAATGGCTGAGCAGCATGGCGATTGCGTCGTTAATCAGATAATCGCGCAGGGGGGCGAGCGCCCAGCCTTTCGGCGCAATCGTGTAGAGCAGCCGACTGATGGCATAGCGGCTGACCCTCTGCCGCCCTTTCTTGTCTGGGACGCTGATCTTCTCCGGAAGGTTGGGCATCGCTAAGGCCGTTTCAAGGACCCGCTTCAGGGTGAGGTGATAGTGCGTGAGTGCATACTCCAACATCGCCCTCTTGTGGCGGGAAGGATTGTGAATCTTGAATCGCGCCGTCTTAAACATCGGGACAGGTCCGTGAGTGGCGCTTATGCCGCCCTTTTGGCGAGAGTCCGGATAAATTGCTTTCCCGAAACGCGGCCCTTACCGATAACCGCTCCGGCAACGTTATGCTTTACAGCTACTGAAAGGGTAAGTCAAGGAACAAAAGGGCGGGGACCAGCAGTTGGCGAATCGGGAGTCGCGCCATCTGACCGTGGCTACGGGCCCGGAATTGAGGCGTATGGAAAGGAATCCCTGTGAGATAATGGCGCGCGCACTGAACCCGCTGCCCGGCCCGCAGGCGACCTGACAACGCTGTTCAGTTTCCCATTCAACATCCTGTTGTGTCCCATTGACCCACTCGAGGCTTCCTCAGTTGCCTTGTGAATGGAGGAACCGATGAAAAAACCCTTCCATCCCGCGCGGCGAAGATTTCTGAAGGAGTCGTCAGGCTTGCTGGGATTGCCGCCGCTCCTCCCTTCCCTGTTCAAGGAAGCGACGCCCGGCCCCCGGCAGGAAACACTCGGCAGTTCGACCGGGCGCGGTTCGTCCGCGCAGGCCCCGAGCTCGGGTCGCGAGCGGAAGGTCTGGGTCGTTACCCCGCCGGGCGCGACTGCTCCGGAGCGCCTCGCGGCCTGCGAACTCGCGCGCGGCCTGCGGAATCTGGGGTTTCCCGCGATTCAGGCCCAAGCGGGGCACGCCACGCCCGGTGCGGGAGAAACCGTCTTTCATCTGGCGGCGAACGCCGAAATCGCCCGAAACCCCGAGGCCTATGAAATCGCGCGAGAAGGCGCGCCGGGCGATTCGCCGACCGTCCGATTGAGCGGCGCGACTCCCCAGGCGGTGCTCTACGCCGTGTTTGATTTCCTCGAACGCCAGGGAGCGTACTTCGGCCTGGATGGTGAGATTTATCCCCTCGACCCGATTCCCGCGCTCAATCTGCCGCCCTCGAGCCAGCCGTGGCAGGGCGCGCCGCGCTTCGAAGTGCGCGGCCTGGTTCCCTGGCCGGATTTTCTGAACTGCATCACGGTGTTCAACCGCGAAGACCTGCGCGCTTATCTCGAAGCGATGTTGCGCATGCGCTTCAACACTCTGGGCATTCACGTCTATTCCGGCGCGAACCAGTGGGCGGAATCATTTCTCTCCTTTGAATACGCCAACGCCGGCCATCTGGCGTTCACCGATACCAGCGCCACGCATCGCTGGGGTTCGCTGCCCATGCGAACCTCGCGCTACGGCATGGGTGCGAGCGACTTCTATGACTCGGAAGTCTTCGGCTCCGACGCCACCACCCAGGCGCGCGATGGCTGGGAAGCCGCGGAACGGGCCCAGCAACTTTGGCGCGAGGCTTTCGAATACGCGAACCGCCTGGGAATTCGCACCGGCGTGGGCTTCGAGCCCTATCAGATTCCCGACGAAATCTTCCGCGCCACACCGCCCGAGGCGCGCTCCCAGCCGGCGACCAAAGACTCGCCCGGCGCGCGGCTCGATCCGGAATCGGTGGCGGCGCGCGATATCCTCGAGACACGCCTTGCCCGGCTCCTCGAAGCTTATCCCACCGTGGATTACGTCTGGCTCTGGGAAGACGAGGACATGAGCTGGGCCAGCCAGAAGTCGGGCGTCCCGCTTTCGCTCACGCCCTTCCGGCAGGCTCACGATTTTCTGCGCCGCCACGCACCCCGCAAACGCCTGGTCATCTCCGGCTGGGGCGGCGTGGTGCGGCACTTCGCGGCCTTTCATCGCGCTTTGCCGGAAGACATCATCTTCAGTTCGCTGAGCGATAACCTGGGATGGGATCCCGTGAGCGAGGAGTTCGCGCGACTCGAAGGCCGCGAGCGCTGGCCCATCCCCTGGCTCGAAGACGATCCCGCGATGTGGCTGCCACAGTTTCACGTTCACCGCTTCGTTCGCGATATGGACCGCGCCGCCGAGTTCGGCTGCCAGGGACTGCTCGGCATTCACTGGCGCCACCGCATCATGGATGTCAACGCGGGCTTTCAAGCGCGCTATTCCTGGGAAAAGACGCACAGACCGGAGGAGCACTATCGCGCCTACACTAAAGCACTGATTCGCCCACCCGCTGCCGAGAAAGTGGCGAACCTTCTCAACCAGACCGACCGCGACCGCCGCATCCTGGGTTCCTTCACGGGAGAGATCAAGGACGGCCACCATCAGATCCACGAATACTCCGGCGACTACGACGAGGCGTTTCAGTTCTGGAATGGCTACGAACCGCCCGCGGAGATCAAAACCTCGCAGAAACAGGTGGCGGAAGAACTACGGGCGCTGACCGCCCCCGCCACGACGGCCGAGGGCGAGCGGCTCAACTACCTCACGCGGCATATCGAGTTTTTGACGCCCTACGCGGAATCGTGGTCGCTCGCCTATCATCTCCACCAAGTGTTGCAGCAAGCCGTGGAACTCAAGAAAGCAGGCAAGGTGGAGGAAGCTCGGGAGAAAGTCCGCGTCGAAGGCATCCCACTTTGGCTCAAACTCGCGCCGCTCGTGCGCGAAGCCTTGCTCGACTTTCAGGAAATCGTCAGCACGCGCAACGACCTGGGCTCACTGGCCTCGATGCACAACAAGTACGAGCGCCTGGCGCTCTTCCGCCTGCGCGCTTCCATGAAAGAATTTCTTGGCGAACTACCCGCGGAAGTGGAGCAACTCTGCAAAGATGTTCGCCGGCCCAATCCCGGCGCGACGGAACGGATCTTCATACCTACCCGGCCCACCATTCTCCAGAAGGGAGAAGGCGAGCGGATCTTCGCGGTGGTGGTCGCGCCGACCAGACAAGTTCGCGGCGTCCAACTGAAGACCCGGCAGGCCGGCGCAAACTCCTGGACGGAAACAGCCCTCAGGCTCTCCGGCCGGCGGACTTACGTGGGTGAATTGAAGGCTCAGACCGCGGAGCCGGGATTTCTCGATTACTACGTCGAGGCAACGCTGAGCGGCGGGGCAAGCGCAGACCGCCTCGTCACCGCGCCCCTGGAGACGCCGAATCGTTTCTACACGGTCACTCTGGAGTGACGCCCGAGCAGGGCCAGAGCATGGCATAATGGTTGGCTTTTTCGGCAGATGCCCGGGGGCGCTGCCCATCTTAATCCTGGGTGGATATCAAAATGACTCGCAAGACGGAGGTCTTTCTCTTTTGCTTTCTCGCTCTATTCGCTTTCTCGACTGCTTGGGGCGCGGAGCCCGCGAAGACGGTGGTGCTCAAGGCCGCGCACGTCATTGATGTCCGAACCGGCCGCGTCCTGGAACACCAGGCAGTATTAATTCAAGATCAGAGGATCGAAAGAATTGCGCCAGCGGGAGAAATCACGCCGCCGGAAGGCGCGACCGTGATCGACCTTGGCGGGGCGACGCTGCTGCCCGGATTGATCGACTGTCACGTTCACCTGACGAGCGACCCGGAGAATTCCGGCCTGAAAGGGTTGATGATTTCGGTTCCGCGCGAGGCGCTGCGAGGCGCCAAGAACGCTCGCCTCACCCTCTCGGCGGGATTCACCAGCGTGCGCAATTTGGGCGCCAGCGGTTTTGCCGACGTGGCGCTGCGCGACTCCATCGACGCGGGTGAACTGCCCGGCCCGCGCATCTTGCCCTCGGGCCCGGCCTTGGGCTCGACGGGGGGCCATTGCGACGAGACCCTCTTGGCGCCCGAGTTCGGCTACCACGATCCGGCGGTCGCCGACGGAGTTCCGGCGATCATCGCCAAGACGCGCGAGGTAATCAAATACGGCGCCGGCGTGATCAAGTTCTGCGCGAGCGGTGGAGTCTTTTCCCACGGCGACCTGCCGGGGACCACGCAGTACAGTCCGGGGGAGATGTCCGCGCTGGTTGCCGAAGCGCATCGCCAGGGGCGCAAGGTGGCCGCGCACGCCCACGGCACGGACGCCATCATTGAGGCCACGAAGGCCGGGGTTGATTCCATCGAGCACGGCAGCCTCATCGACGACGAGGGTATCCGCGTCATGAAGGAGCATGGGACTTATCTCGTCGAGGACATCTACAACGATGACTTCATTCTCAGCCAGGGCAAGCAATACGGCTTTACCGAGGAGAACCTCGCGAAGGAGCGCGCCATCGGCCAGAAGCAGCGCGAGGGCTTTCGTCGCGCCGCGCTGGCGGGAGTGAAGATCGCCTACGGAACCGACGCCGGAGTCTATCCCCACGGCGACAATGCCAGGCAGTTCGCCATCATGGTGAGGTTTGGCCTGACCCCCATCCAGGCAATCCAATCCGCCACCGTCAACGCCGCGGATTTGCTGGGATGGTCGGACCGCGTGGGAAGCATCGAGCCCGGCAAGTTCGCCGACATGATCGCCGTGGAGGGCGATCCCTTGGCGGATGTCACTCAGCTCGAGCGCGTCAAGTTTGTCATGAAAGGCGGGGAGATCATCAAGAATGACCTTGGCAAGTGAGCGTCGATCGAACTTCGCAACGCAGCTCAGCTTTTGATTCGCTCGATCACGGCAGCGAAGAAACCGTCCATCGCATGCAGGTCGGGCCGCGTGCGGAAGTAGCCTTGCGGATCGAAGAGTTCGCTGAGCGCGGGGAACATCAACGCAAGTTCCGCTGCCGTGAGCTGTCGAAACCCGCCGGCTTCCCGCAAGGCACCCTCCACGACTCGCTCGTTCTCTTCCGCCTCCAGCGAACAGGTTGAATAGACCAGCCGGCCGCCTGGCGCGAGGACGCCCAGGGCGTTGCGCAGGATTCGAGTCTGCAATTCCGCGAGCCGCTGCAAGTCCTTCGCTTGTAGCCGCCACTTGATTTCGGGATTGCGGGCCAGCGTCCCTGTGCCGGAACAGGGCGCGTCCACAAGCACCGTATCGAAGGAGCATCCGAACGGCAGCGCTGCCGCCGCGTCCAGGCGGACCACGTGGAGCCGGACGCCCGGCGGGATTCGCCCGGCGAGAAGCCTTGTCATCGTGCCCAGCCGCCGCGCACTCAGATCACTGGCGATGAGAGTTCCCCGCCCCAGACTGGCGGCAAGCTGCTGTGTCTTGATCCCCGGCGCCGCGCACAAGTCCAGCACTCGCTGCCCCGCTTGAGGCGCGGCGAGTTCGGCAACCAGCTGCGAGCCTTCCTCCTGAATCACCACCTCGCCATTTCGGAATGCGTTTGTTGCCTGCACATTCCCGGCGCGGACAATCAGAGCGCCGCGCGACCAGCGCCCAGACTCTGTCTCGACGCCCTCGTCGGCGAGCCGCTGTCGAGCCTCTTCCCTGCCGCCCTGCGTGACTCGCAATGTCGTGGTCGGGACCTGATTGCTTGCCCAGGCCAGTGCGAGAGCAGCGTCATTCCCAAAATTCTGCTGCCAGCGTTCAAACAGCCAGACGGGCAGAGTCCGGCGCATCGCGTCGCGCAGTTCGGGGTCCTGACCGAGTTGCTCCGTCGCGACAGAATGAATTTTGCGGGGCTGGCACTTTCGCAGGACGGCATTGACCAAGCCCGCCGCCGAGCGCTTCCGCGCCGACTTCGTCAGCTCGACCGCCTCATTGACGACCGCCGAGGGCGGAACCTTCTCGAGGAAGCGGAGTTGATAGACACTCATCCGCAATACGGTTCGAACCTCGGCGTCAAAATAGCTGATGGCCTTGCCGGAGAGCTGCTCGATTTGGAAGTCCAGCTCGCCGCCCCAGCGGAGCACGCCCATCACGATTTCGGTCGCCAGCCTCCGGTCGGAATCGCGCAGCACCGCGACTTCGGGACTTTGGAGCAGCTCCACGGCGAAGGCGCGTCCGCTCTCCACTCGGCGCAGAATTCGATATGCGGTTTCGCGGGCGGGAGAAATCGGCACAAAGGAATTATGAATGAGGAATTCTAAATTATGAATGCCGAACTGCGAAGCGCACGATTTGCAGTTCGGAGATCATAATCAGGTCAGGTTTTCGCCGGGAACGAGGTGGACGCCGTTCAGGAAATCACGCGCCCCAAGCCGTTTCCGCCCTTCGAGCTGGACTTCCTGCAATTCCAGGCGCGTCCCTTCGCCGCAAGCGACGAGCAGCCGCCCACCTTCGGTCACGAGCGTGCCGGGCGCTTGTGAACCGGAAGCTGCAGCAGGCTCCGGGCGGGCGACCCAGATGTGGAAGTTCTTCCCGCGGAAAGTCGAGTAGGCCCCCGGCCACGGGCGCAGGCCGCGGACTCGCCAGGCAAGCTGCTGGGCAGTCATCGCCCAGTCCAGACGGCCGTGCTCCTTCTTGATCATCGGAGCGAGCGTCGCCTGCGAATGCTCCTGGGGCCGCGCGGTGATTTCACCGCGTTCCAGGCCGCGCAGCGTCTCGATCATGAGGCCCGCACCGATCGTGCTCAATTTTCTCGACAGCGTTTCGGTCGTCTCCTCCTCGGCGATTTCCACCTCGCGCATCAGGAGAATGTCGCCCGTATCCATACCGGGATCGATTTTCATCGTGGTGATCCCGGTCACGCGCTCGCCGTTGATCAGTGCCCACTGAATCGGCCCGGCGCCGCGATACTTGGGAAGCAGCGAGGCATGAAGATTGATGCAGCCCAGCCGCGGCAGTTCGATCATCCAGGGCGGGATGATTCGCCCGTACGCGACGACGACCATGGCATCGGGACGGTATTTCGACAGAAATTCCTGCGTGGCGGGGTCCTTGAGTTTGGCGGGCTGAAAGACCTTGAGGCCTGCCTTCTCCGCGAGTTGTTTGATGGGCGGCGCCGCAACTTCATACCCCCGGCCGGAGGGTTCATCCGGCTGGGTCACGACCAGTTCGATGACAAAACCTTCCGCCAGTAACTTTTCCAGGGTGGGAACGGCAAATTGCGGAGTGCCACAGAAGATGAGATTCATCGGATTGTCGGTCACCTGCGGCCTTCGAGGCGTTGTGGAGTGTTACGGACCACCGTGGTTACCACTCTCCTGCTTTCACGAGCTTCTTGATCTTGCGCTTGATGGAGTCGCGCTTGAGCAGGCTGAGGTGGTGGATGAAGAGAACTCCGTTCAGGTGGTCGGTCTCGTGGCAGAAGGCGCGGGCGAGCAACCCTTCGCCCGTCATCGTGAACTCTTTCCCTTGCAGATCCTGCGCGCGCACCGTCACTTGCTCCGGGCGGGGCGTCCCGGCCCGGAACTCGGGCAGGCTCAGGCAGCCCTCGTCCTGCAACTGCTTGCCCCCCATTGCGACGATCACCGGATTGACGAGGACGAGCGGGGAGTTCGCGTCCTCGGCGGCAGTCACGTCGATCACGCAAAGCCGCCTGCCGATGCCGATCTGCGGCGCCGCCAGGCCCACGCCGTTCGCCGCGTACATTGTCTCAAACATGTCGGCGACGAGTTTTTTGAGATCGCCGTCGAAAACCGTCACGGGCTCCGCCGGCGTCTCCAGCACCTTCTGGCCGTACTTGACGATGGGATAAATCATAGTCCGAAACTTGAAATTCCATGTTTGCGATTTTTCGGTTAGAACCGGCGGACCTGCTGCAAATACCCTTCATAGTTGCGTTTCGTTTCCGGCATCGAGTCCCCGCCGAATTTTTCCAGAAACGCGCGCGCCAGCACCAGGGCCACCATGGCTTCGGCGATCACGCCTGCCGCAGGCACCACACAAACATCTGAGCGCTCGTAGGCAGCCTTCACCGGTTCTTTGCTCGCTAGGTCCACCGACTGCAACGGTTGGCGAATGCTGGAGATGGGCTTCAAGTGGCCGCGCACAATCACCTCTTCGCCGTTGGTCATGCCGCCTTCGAGCCCGCCCGCCCGATTCGTCGGCCGGATGAAGCGCGCGTGCTCGCGGTCGTAACCGATTTCATCATGAACCTGGGAGCCCATTCCGCCGGCGGCGGCGATGGCGATCCCGACTTCCACTCCCTTCACGGCCTGGATCGACATGACCGCTTGCGCGAGCTGCCCGTCGAGTTTCTCATCCCATTGCGCGCACGAGCCAAGCCCGGGAGGAACGCCGCGCGCCCTCACCTCGAAGACGCCGCCCACGGAGTCGCGCGCCTGCAAGGCCCGGTCCACCTGGGCCTTCATCCGTTCTTCGGTTCCGGGATCGACACAATTGAGGACGATCTCCTGCTTGGCGCGCAGCGCCAGAATCCTGTCGAAAGCCACGCCGGCGTCCGCTAGCTTCACCCCACCCACGGCCACGACGTGGCTCGCCACCTCAATCCCACAATCTTTTAGGAATAGTTTCGCAAGGCTTCCCGCCGCCACGCGCGACGTCGTCTCGCGCGCGCTGGCCCGCTCCAGAACGTAGCGCGCGTCGCAAAAATTGAATTTCAGGCAGCCCGCCAGGTCGGCGTGGCCCGGCCGCGGCGGTGATAGGGGCTTGTACTTTTCGCGGGACGCAGGACTCTCCTCCACCGCCATCGCTTCCTTCCAGTTCGGCCAGTCGCGGTTCTCAATCAGGATGGCGATCGGCGACCCGATGGTTTCACCGTGGCGAACCCCGGAGAGGAACTGCGCGGTGTCGGACTCGATCTTCATCCTCCCGCCGCGGCCGTAGCCTCCTTGCCGGCGCTGGAGTTCGCGGTGGACGTATTCGAAATCAATGCGCAGGCCCGCCGGAATCCCGGAGACGAAGGCCACCAGCGCCTGGCCATGCGATTCTCCCGCAGTGTAGAAACGTAGCATCAATCCTCTCTGGAAACAGGCGGCAAGTCTGACACCAGGATTTTAGCGGAATCCGTGAAATGCGTCAAAAAGCACCGCCTGTCGGCGGCACGATTCTCCGCCCTCAGTTCGCCCGTCTGGACTATAATCCCACACTCACGGGGGCACTGTTGCGTTACCTGTTTCTCAGCGATATTCACTCGAACCTCGAGGCGCTCGAACGCTGTCTGGAAGTCGCGGCGGGCAAATACAAAGAAATCCTCTGCCTCGGCGACCTGGTGGGCTACGGGCCGGACCCCAACGCCACGGTCGAACGCATGCGCGGTTTGGCGCGCATCATCATCCGCGGCAACCACGACAAGGCCTGCTCCGGACTGACCGATGCGGCGGAATTCAATCCTCTCGCGCGCCTGGGCACCGACTGGACGCGCAACCAACTGACCCCTGAGAACATCGAGTTTCTGCGAGCGCTCCCCGCCGGCCCAGTGCAAATTGAATGGTTCGAGGCCGTCCACGGGGCACCCATCGACGAGGACGAATATATCCTGGGCCCGGGCCAAGCGCTCCCGGCGCTGCGCAATCTGCAAGCGCAAGCGGTCTTCTTCGGGCACACCCACTACCAGGGCGGCTTCATGCTGACAGCCAAAGGCCGCTTCCAATCCATCCGCTGGTCATGCAAGGACGACGGGCACACGAATACCCTGCCGATTGAGGAGGGCGGCCGCTACCTCATCAACCCCGGCTCGGTCGGCCAGCCGCGCGACGGCGACTGGCGGGCGGGTTTCGCCATCCTGGACAGCACTCAGAATCAAGTTGAGTATTACCGCACTCCCTATGACCTGAAATCCACACAGAAGAGAATGCGCGAGGCGGGCCTGCCGGACCCCCTCGTCCGGCGGCTCGAATTCGGCCGCTAAGACCCCGCACTGACCGATTTCCTAGAATTGCACGGAGACCACGGCGACCCGCGGCGGAGCCTGATTCCATTCCAGCGGCATGTGATCGAAGGAGACCTGGAAGGCGCGAGTCTCGCGGGGTTTGAGAGGGATCACGTGGGGGGCGAGAGGATGGGCGCGCTCGCGCAAGACCACTTGATTGAGCGTGTCCACGAACTCCAGTTGCAGCTCGATCTCCCGCACCTCGCGCTCTCCCTGGTTCGTGACCTGGGCATCAAGGATGGTTACGGTGTGCCCGAGGAAATTCTCAGCGGCGCTCATGCGCGCGCCGGAAACCGCAACCTTGTCGAGGTAGGCCCGCTGGTCCGCACTCAGCGCGGCGGCGGGCGCAACGGGTGCGGAGCGCGGCCGCGTGGCTACAATCACGATGGCCACAAGCGCGATGATGGCCACCACGCCGATGAGGATGTAGGTGGGACTGGAGCGCTCTTCGGCCATGGCATTAGAAACTGGAAATTAGAAACTGGAAACCAGTATCGTATTACCCACGAAAGCGACACATTCGAA
Source organism: Terriglobia bacterium (assembly GCA_049515175.1). Lineage (GTDB taxonomy): Bacteria > Acidobacteriota > Terriglobia > UBA7540 > UBA7540 > JACQNR01. Next base: position 26,584 of record JBEKUI010000009.1, on the reverse strand, counting down.
GGCATGTCATTCTGAGTGCAGCGAAGAATCTGCATTCTCGATCCATCCAAAACAACTGCAGATGCTTCGTCCGTCGGCTGACGGACTCAGCATGACAGCGTTGCCCCGCCATGCGCCACCTATTTCTGAGGCGAGACACTGGGAAGCAAGAAAACAATCCTCGACACCAGTCCAGTTTCTATTTTCCAGTTTCCAATTTCCAAACCTACGTCCCGGCGACCGTCAATCCGCCGACCAGGAGCGTGGGCGCGGCGAGGGCGCTTCGAAATTCCAGGTCGGAGCCGACCGCCTCGATCTGGTTCAGCATCGTGCGGAGATTTCCGGCGATGGTGACTTCCTCGACGGGGTAGGTCAGCTTTCCATTCTCGATCCAGAGTCCCGAGGCGCCGCGGGAATAGTCCCCGGTGACGATGTTAACTCCAAATCCGATCAGATCGGTAACGTAGAAGCCGTTTTTCACCGACCCCAGAATCTCCTCCGGCGATTGCGCCCCCGCCGCGAGATAAAAGTTCTTGGGCCCGACCGCGGGCGCCCCCGCGATACCGCGCGAGGCATTGCCCGTCGTTTTCAGATTCAGCTTGCGCGCCGTGTAACAGTTGAGAAGATAGTTTCTCAAGACGCCCTTTTCGATGACCGATGTCACCGAGGCCCCGATTCCCTCGTCATCAAATGGCCGCGAGCCAAATCCCCCGGGCCGCAGACCATCATCGAGAACCGTGATCTGCTCGCTCGCCACGCGCTCGCCCAGTTTTCCGGCGAGAAAGGATGCGCTGCGGTAGATCGCATCGCCGCGCACCGCCTCGAAGATGTGTCCCAGCAGGGCGCGAGCGGTTTCGGGATCGAACACCACGGGCACGCGGCAGGTGGGGACTTTACGCGAGCCCAGTTTGCGCAGGGCGCGCTGGGCGGCTTTGCGACCCACGGCCGCAGCGTCTTCCAGAGCTCCGGCACGGCGCGCCACCGAATACCAGTAGTCGCGCTGCATGCCCCCGTCCTGCGCAATCGGAGCCACTGAGACCGCGCAATAAGAGCTTCGATAGCTCCCCGCGAATCCCAGCGAGTTGGCGTAAGCCTTCGTGCCCCAGCTCGCCTCGAACCACGCCCCTTCGGAATTCTGAATTCGCGGGTCGCTCTGCAGGGCCGCGTCTTCCGCCACACGCGCCAATTCGATGCGCCGCTCGGTGGAAAGTTCCGCCACGTCGGAATGGTAAAGCTGCAAGTCGCCGGCATAACGGCCCAGTAATTCAGCGGGGGGCAAACCGCTGGCGGAATCCTCCGAAGTCACCCGGGCCATATCCAGCGTGCGCTCGACGATACGGGCCAGAGACTGCGACGAGAAATCACTGGAGTAGGACGTCGCGCTGCGGTCGCCCACAAAGGCACGCAATCCCAGAGCCTTCGAAGCCGCTTCCTTCAAACTCTCAATTTTGCCGAGTCGAACTGCCGTGGAGAATTCATCGGCCTCGCGCACCACGGCATCGGCGGCCGTCGCGCCGGTCCGCACCGCGCGCTCCACCAACTCCGAGGCGAACTGTTCGAGATTGTTATTCGTTGGCATTCTCTAGATCGACGCGACGCGAGTCGCGATCACAAAGGGTAATCGTCGTACTTCTCGCTCGCCTGGGATGTACGGCCACTGAATTCTTCCCGGCCACCGTCAATTCCCGCTTTTCACTGAAACGACTGTCCGCCTCGCGGAGCGGTTCCGCCTACCGTCAACTGGCTGACCTTGAGAGTAGGGATGCCGACCCCGACGGGCACGCTCTGCCCATCCTTGCCGCAGGAACCGATTCCGGGATCCAACTGGAGATCGTTGCCCACCGCCGTCACGCGCGTCAGCACGGTCGGTCCATCGCCGATCAGCGTCGCACCCTTGACCGGCGCCGTCACCTTCCCGTCTTCAATCAGGTAGGCCTCGGAAGCCGAGAAGACAAACTTGCCGTTGGTGATGTCCACCTGGCCGCCGCCGAACGAGACCGCGTAAAGCCCGCGCCGAACCGATCGGAGGATGTCCTGCGGGTCTTCGTTCCCGGCCAGCATGTAAGTGTTCGTCATGCGCGGCATCGGAATGTGCTCATAACTCTCGCGGCGCCCGTTTCCGGTGTGCGAAGTGTGCATCAGATTGGAGCTGAGCCGGTCCTGAAGGTAGCCGCGCAGAATTCCGTTTTCAATCAGCACCGTCTTCTGCGTGGCCTTTCCCTCGTCATCGACGTTCAGCGAGCCGCGGCGGTTGGGGATGGTCCCGTCATCGACCACCGTGCACAGGTCAGAGGCCACCCGTTGGCCGATGCGCCCGCTGAAGGCGGAGATTCCCTTGCGGTTGAAATCCGCTTCCAAGCCGTGGCCCACCGCTTCATGGAGCAGGATCCCCGGCCAGCCCGGGCCCAACACGACTTCCATTTCACCCGCCGGAGCCGCCTGCGCACCCAGCTGAACGATCGCCTGCCGCGCCGCTTCGCGCGCGAAGTGCTCCGGGGACTTCTCACCCTGGAAGAATTCCAGCCCCACGCGCCCGCCCCCGCCGCCGGTTCCGGACTGCAAGTTGTCTTTTTCCTGGGCGATCGTGAAGACCGAGAAACGCACCAGGGGCTGAACGTCCGTCACCACCGGCCCGTCCGAGCCGGCAATCAGAACGTGCCGAACTTGATCCGCGTAAGCCACCCGGACCTGGCAGATGCGCGCGTCGAAGGCTCGCGCCGCCTGGTCGCCTCGCCGCACCAGTTCGAGCTTGTCGGTCAGGGCACGGTCCGTGGAGGGATGAGGGACGAGATAGAAATTATGCGGCGTGTCAATCGTGCTCAGCCCCACGGTCGAGACGCGTGCCGGGCCGCTGGCGATCCGGGCAGCAATGCGCGCCGCCTTGAAGATTCTTTCCGGGCTCAGGTCGTCAGTATAGGCGTAGCCCGTCTGGTCGCCGGCAATCACACGCACGCCGCAGCCCGTCGAAATCCCTTCCGTCGCACTCTTCACCAGCGACTCGTCGAGGAGTATCGAGGAAGTCGTCGTGTATTCGAAATAGAGGTCGGCATAGTCGCCGCCTTCGGAAAGGGCGGCGGCGAGATACTTCTCAAGATCGGCTTCGGTCAGACCGTAGCGGTCGAAAAAGAATCGGTCCTGGTTGGCCATAGCGAAGGCTTAGTAGCGGCCGCGAAATTTCGCAAGGGATTCGGGCCGCCATCGAGCGTTCATATCTTGGAAACCCTCCGTCACACGCTGCGGTTCCGGATCAAACAGGGGGCGAAATCCCCTCTCCTTGTAATCGCTTGCGGTTTTGAAGGCTCGAACTTTCACGCTAACATAGGCCCCTGCGGGTGTCAATTTTCGGCACAGCGTTTGAGGCTCCGGCCTTCCAACCCTCGGGCGGAAAATGGCGTCTAAACTATTTGAGTCCAGGATCGGCTCAATGAACGATGGCCGGTCGCACAGTGAGGTGTATCGTGCGTAAGAAGATTATTACTTCTCTTTTCGTGGCTTTGGCTTTGGCCTGGGCCTTTCAGCCCGCCCGGGCAGGAGCCATCCGCTATGCTGGCAAGAAGATAACCCAAGGCACAACGGCCATCGCCGGAGCGACTGCGGACGGCGTACAGGCAGCGGGCGGCGGCATGGCCGCTGCTGGCAAAGCGTCGGGGGATGTCGTGAAGACCGGTGCTGTCGCCGCCGGCAAAGGAGCCAAGGCCACACCCGGCCTGATCGCGCGGGGCGGGAAGTCCATTGCCAAGGCAATCTGGTAAGAGCGCGGCAAGGAGTTCGCGGGCTCGTTCATCGCCCAGCGGCTACTGAAACTGAGCCTGCCCACACAGGAAATCAACAAGAGGTGGGCTCAATCACAGCCTTCCGCCGCCGCGCTAGCTCAGTGCTACTTTGCGGCCACGTTCCACCCGTCGATCTCAACCACCGGTTGCTCCCCGCGCAGGGCATCGTGGTGGTAGGTCCCGCCGACTTCGCGCTTCTCCCCCGGCATCAGGGCGAAGTAATTGTCGCCCCATAGAATGGGCAGGACCTCTTCCCCGCCCCGACCCTTGGTGATTCGCAAATGAACGGCAACCGCGAGATGGGGAGTGGGATTGGACACGACCACGTGCATTGTGTCTTCCTCGTCGTGGTGCGAAATACGGCTGGCAACCTTCAAGGCTACCTTCGGCAGTTTCTCGAGCGCCGTGAAATCCGCGAAGGCTTTTGTAGGGGTGTAGTACCAGGTGGATTTCTCCCAGTCGAGCACTTCGGGCTTGGTCGATAGCCAATAGAAATTAGAGCTCACCGTCTGGCCCGCAGAATCGAGGAGCGCCAGATTCACAAAATAGGTGGGCGTCAGCCCCTCGATTTCAGGGATGACAAAGACCCTTGTGCTGCTGTCCTCACTCACGTCAACGGTCACTTCCTTGTTGAACCTTTCCTTCAAATCAAGGTCGTAGACGACCGCGCGAGCTTTCATCTGCTTGAACGGTTTGAAATAAGAATTCACGAGGACCACCGAGCGGTCATCATAGGAATACTGGATGTGCAGCGGCTCGCAGGCCTTCTTGGTGCCGAAATACCCGCCCCCAGGCCGCAGATAGTAATCGTAGAGCTGCCAGATCAGGGAAGGCCAGGCCTGGTTGAGCATCTCCTGAAGGACTCCGGTCGAGACATACTTGTTCCTCCCGTAGGACTCATACATGGCGCGCTGCCCTTCGTAAGTCATCATTTGCGCCTTTCGCGCGTAGTCCTCCACGCTGGTTGCTTCTCCATAACGCGCGCCGAGCGCTTGTGTAAATACCTTCAGATCGCGAAAGGGGCCTCCTCCAGTGTGATACTCCCAGAACTCATCGATCGGCCAGAGGTGCTCCTTGGGCAGGAACTTCTTGAGACTTTCAATCGGCGGGACGGCCGGACCGGGACTGGTCTCGGTGATGAAGCCGAACGCCCCGCCGCGCGTCTTGTCCGCGTACCAGTAGATGGGAGGAATGTACTCGTAGGGTCCGGTCATCTTGAGTCCCGTACCGCCCGTCAATTCGGCGGGCTTCCCGGTCGCCGAGGACAGGAAGGGATTAGGCCAGTGGGCTTCCTTGAGAATCTTGATGTACATCTCTTCGGCTCGGGCAGGGGGCGGGTTGTCGTCGCCGTTCAGCCAGGCCAAAACGGATGGGTGAGTCCGAAATCGGCGAACTTGACTTTTCAGGGACTCCGCGGCAATCGTGTAATCCTCCTCGTTCCAGTCCTTCCATCGCTCCCAGTGATCGCAGCAGCACCAACCCGGCATGAGAAGGAGGCCGTACTGGTCGGCCAAGTTCAGGAAGTTTTCGTCTTCGAACTTGCCGTCCATGCGAAGCACGTTTAGGTTCATGTCGCGGGCGTAACGAATCTCCGCTTCCTGCCGGGCGGGGGACAATCGCAGAAGCATGTCGGACCACCACCCCGCGCCGCGCACCAAGAGGTTCTTGCCGTTGATCTTGAAGACGCGATGGCCTTGCGGACTCAATTCCGAGGAAACATCGCGAATGCCGAAGCGAATGGATTGGCTGTCCGAAACCTGCTGGTTGCACTCAAATTCCATGCGAAGTTCGTACAATTCCTGAGGCCCATGCGCCGCCGGCCACCACACCCGAGGATGCAGGAAATTCAGTTGCGGGAAGCGATCGGACGCAAAAGTTACTTCCTTCGCTTCCTGAGGGGCGAGCGCAACTTCCTGGGCAAACTGGACGTCGCCGATCCGCCCGCGCAAAGTCCCTTGGACCCCCTGCTTCGTGGCATTGGTGAGCTCGGCCGTCACTGTCAAATGCGCGGCACCCAGCGATGGGAGTTCCAGGCGCGAAACGACGGCGGGTGAACGGAGCGCGACGGGCCCGCTGGCCGCCACATACACTCCCTGCCAGATCCCCATGTCCTTGTCGGGCGGAGCGGGGTTTACATCCACCCAGGTAATCGCCAGATCGTGGGGCTGCGGCGGAAAAACTTCGACGGCCAAGACGTTGGCCCCTCCAAACTCCGCCGCGTCCGTGATGTTGAACTCGAAAGCGCGGAACGCGCCCGCCACGTTTTTCGAATCCGCAATCTGGCGACCGTTCAGCCAGATATTGGCCCGAAAGTTGATGCCGTTGAAATGCAGCCAGAGCGTTTTGCCGCGATAACTCTCCGGCAGAGAGAACACTTTCCGATACCACCAGGGGACGCGGAACGGGCTATCCTCGGGCATGGGCAGGTTGGAAAAATTGTTGCCGATGGGATAGCTCGTCCCCGGAATCTTCCTCAAGTTCATCCCGAAGTAGGGATCGGGATAAACATCATTCGCGACCAGCGCCGCAAAAACCGTTGAAGGCACCGCCGTGGGGTACCAGTTTGAGGGCTGGAACTGCGGGGTTGAAACGACGCCGCCCCCCTCGGAAACGTGCGCGGAGGATTGAATCGTCCATCCCTCGGCGAGCTCCAACCGGGGAGCCGAATCCTGCGCCGTTAGCCAACCTGAAACCGCGACGAGCACGACCACCGAAAGCGTCCAGCAGCAGCGATATCTCATGAGTGCAGCCTCCTGACAGGCCGAACTGGCCTGACAATGCACGGGCATTATACGCCCGCTGGTGAGATCCCATTCAGTTCAGCGCTACGGTGGAGCGGAAGAACCGTCTTTGACGGCTTACTGATCGCGAGCTACGCACCGCCACCTGACCTCGGGGATAGCAGCGCGCGATGTATCCTGCCCATTCCAGGGATCTGCGTCGCTTGACGCCCCGTGACAGGCCGCATAGAATCAAAAATTACCTTCTCACGGGTTGAATAGCTGGAAGGGGGCGATATGCTGGACGGGCCAATCCCGGAAGGACTTACTTTTGACGACGTGTTGCTGTTGCCGGCGAAGTCCTCTGTCCTTCCCACCCAGGTTGATACGCGCACGCAATTCACGCGCAATATCTCTCTGGACATTCCCATCGCCAGCTCGGCCATGGACACGGTGACGGAGTCGCGCCTGGCGATTGCTCTGGCGCAGCAGGGTGGCATCGGGATTGTGCACCGCACGATGTCGATCAACCACCAGGCCTCGGAGATCGACAAGGTGAAGCGCTCGGAAAGCGGGATGATTGTTGATCCTGTGACGGTGCGCCCGGAGAGCCGGATCGCGGAAGCGCTCGAGATCATGAAGAAATACAAGATCTCGGGTGTGCCGGTCACGCGCAGCGGCAAACTGGTGGGGATTCTGACCAACCGCGACCTGCGCTTCGAAGCGCGCTACGACCTGCCCGTCGAGCAGGTGATGACCAAGGAGAACCTGATCACCGTCCCCGTCGGCACTACGCTGGACGATGCGGAGGCGATCCTTCATAAGCACCGGGTGGAGAAGCTGCTGGTCGTCGATGACCAATACATTCTGAAGGGACTGATCACCGTCAAGGACATCCAGAAACGTATCAAGTATCCCAACGCCGCCAAGGACGCGCAGGGGCGTCTGCGCGTGGGCGCTGCCGTGGGAGCGACCGGCGATTTTCTGGAACGCGCCCAGGAACTGGCGAATGCCAAAGTCGACGTCATTGTCGTGGACACCGCGCACGGTCATTCGACGCGAGTCCTGGAAGCCGTCCGAATTCTCAAGGAGAAGCTGCCGCAGGTGGACCTCGTGGCCGGCAACGTGGCCACTTTCGAAGGCGCCAGCGACCTGATCCAGCTCGGAGTCGATGGGATCAAGGTGGGCATCGGTCCGGGTTCGATCTGCACGACGCGCATCGTGACCGGCGCGGGCGTGCCGCAGATCACCGCCGTGGCCGAGTGCGCGCGCGCCGCCCGAAAGTCCGGCGTGCCGATCATCGCGGATGGTGGCGTGAAGTTCTCCGGCGATATCAGCAAGGCCATCGCCGCCGGCGCTTCCAGCGTCATGATCGGCAGCCTCTTTGCCGGCACGGAAGAAAGCCCCGGGGAAACAATTCTCTTCCAGGGCCGCACCTTCAAGTCTTATCGCGGCATGGGGTCCATTTCCGCCATGTCTGCGGGCTCCGGCGACCGCTACGCTCAGGAAGGTGGCGAAGTCTCCAAGCTCGTGCCCGAGGGCATCGAAGGGCGCGTGCCGTACAAGGGTCTGCTGGCGGAGATGGTCCTGCAACTGGTGGGCGGTCTGCGCTCCGGGATGGGCTACTGCGGCTGCGCCACCATCAGCGACCTTCATCAGAACTCGCGCTTCGTGCGCATCACCAGCGCCGGCCTGCGCGAGAGCCACGTCCACGACGTCATTATCACCAAGGAAGCGCCCAACTACCGGCTTGAGTAACTCCACCGCCAGCGCCATCACGCCACGCCCCGGGGGCGTCAGAACCGCCGTATGGTGGATCACCACTGCCGCCTGGGCGGCAACCATCTATGAACTCTCGACGAGGAATTACAGCAGTGGGCTGACGGCCTGGCTCCTCCGCCAGGCGCTCGACTTTCTGCACATCAGCATATCTGCGGCTGCCTTCCAGTCGCTTCACCATTTGATCCGCAAGCTTGCGCACCTGTCGGAGTATGCTATGTTCGCGCTGCTGCTTTACGGCGCGCTGGGTGGGGGAAAGAGCTATGCATGGCAGGCGCGGCGCGCCGCCTGGTGCATTGGCATCGCGGGGATCTATTCACTCACCGACGAGTTTCACCAGCTGTTCGTTCCGGAACGCGGCGCCTCGCTCCTGGACAGCGCTCTCGACACGACGGGAGGCGCGCTGGCGATGCTCGCCCTGTATCTTGTCAGCCGGATGATTCAGGCCAGGGCCAGCAGAACGGCGGCCGCTAGGGAAAGGAACGCTGAAGCGTAGAAGGGCGCAGCCGGCGACTGATGCTGCCACAGCCAGCCGGCCAGCAGGCTTGCGGGAAGGGCGGTTACTCCCACCGCCCAGTTGAAGACTCCAAATACCGAAGCGCGCCGTGCGCTCGGCACGAGGTCACTAATCCAGGCCTTCAGCACTCCCTCAGTGAGAGCGTAGTAGACGCCGTAAAGAGGCATCAGCGCCCAAACCGCCCAGGCGCTCGCCGTGCGCGCGAATCCGAGATATACGCCCGCGTACACGAGATACCCCGTCACAATCAAATAGCGGCGCGGAATCCGGTCGGAGAGTTTGCCGGCGGGCCAGCTCAGCAGGGTGTAGACCGAGTTGAACACCAGCCCAAGAACCGGCGTCAGCTCCGCTCGGACTCCCAGGTTCTGCGCGCGCAGGATGAGGAAGAGGTCTGAGGAATTGGCCAGTGAAAAGACCACGACGGCGCCCATAAGCACGAGGAGCGAGCGATTTTGGCCGCGCAGGACGCCCGTGACACTCAATTTGGGATGATCGGCCGCGGAGCTCGCGGGCCGGATCTCCCGCACCGCCAGCCAGACCAGCAGGATACTGATTAGCCCCGGGACGCTCGCCGCCCAGAAGACCTTTCGCACGTCGCCGTGAAACCATGAGAGTAGGAGGAAGGCGGCAAGCGGTCCGGCCATCGCGCCGGCCGAGTCCATCGCCTGGCGGAATCCGAACGCTGCCCCACGCTGCCCGGCGGGAACCGAGTCGGCAATCAGCGCGTCGCGAGGCGCCGCGCGAAAGCCCTTGGCTGCCCGGTCGCAAAAGCGAATCCAGAATACCTGCGGCCACGACTGGGCCAGCGCGAGCAGAGGCTTGACCCCATTGGCCACCGTGTAGCCTATTGCTGCCAAAGGCTTTCGGCGTCGCCATCGGTCCGAAAGAAAACCTGAGACAAGGCGCCCAAAGCTCGCCACGGTTTCCGCCGCGCCCTCGATCAAACCGAAGGCCATCGGCCCAGCACCCAGCACACCCACCAGAAACTGCGGCAGGAGCCAGTAGCTCATCTCGGTCGCGGTGTCGTTAAAGAATGAGGTCCACCCGAGGGCGCGGACGTTGCGCGGGAACGAGTGCGGTCTCGAATCTGGCGATGGAATGGATACTAGCGTGGATGACATGTCACAAAACAAATATCCCGGCCGAACCTCGCGGGTTGGGCCGGGATCAAATTGAGTTTCAAGGTCGAGCTGATGGGCTGGTTACTTCTCCTCGCCCCCTTCGGGCGGAGCCTGCTGCTCGGCCTTCTTGGCTTCTTCCTCCTGGCGCTTCCGCACCGCCTCGACCTTCTTGGCGCGCGCTTCTGCTCGCTTCTGGAGAACCTCCGTTCCAATCAACTCCAAGACCGCCACATCCGCGCCATCACCTTTGCGCCATCCCGTGCGAACAATCCGGGTGTATCCACCCGCGCGCTGAGCATAGCGTTTGGCTACATCTTCAAAGAGTTTCTTGAGCGCCGCGGCCGACATGATGTATCCCGCCGCCATCCGCCGGGCGTGCAGGTCACCCCGTTTGCCGAGCGTGACGATACGTTCCGCCACCGTCCGCGCCGCCTTCGCCTTGGCGACCGTTGTTTCAATGCGCTCGTCCAGGATGAGGGAAGTCACCAAGTTGCGCAGCAGGGCGCGCCGGTGTTCCGTGTTCCGGCTCAGTTTCTTTCCGAAATTGCGATGACGCATGTTCTGGTTCCTCTGGCTACGCCTGGGGGCTCGACACCGGCTGGTCAGTAAAAACCGGAGCGCCCTTCTCATCGAATTTCATGCCCAGCGTCAGGCCCATCGTCGCCAGGATTTCCTTAATCTCGTTGAGTGATTTGCGGCCGAAGTTCTTGGTCTTGAGCATCTCCGGCTCGGTCTTCTGGACCAGTTCGCGGATGGTGGAGATGTTGGCGTTCTTCAGGCAGTTGTAGGAGCGCACCGAAAGCTCCAGCTCCTCCACCGAGCGGTCGAGGTTCTCGTTCCTGACCGCCGCCGGCTTTTCGTGAACCACTTCCAGCGCTTCCGGCTCCTCTTCAAAGTTGATGAAGATGTTCATGTGGTCCTTGAGGAGCTTGGCGGCCAATCCCACTGCATCGGCCGGAGCGACGGCGCCGTTCGTCCACACGTCGAGCGTAAGTTTGTCGTAATCGGTGATCTGGCCGAGGCGGGCAGCGTCCACGGCGTAGTTCACCTTGCGGATCGGCGAATGCACGGAATCGACGGGGATGTAACCGATGGGCAGGTCTTCATCGAAATTCTTCTCGGCGGAAACATAACCGCGCCCCGTCTTGATGCGCATCTCGATGCGCAGGCTGCCGCCCTCGCTGACCGTGGCGATGTAAACGTCCTTGTCGAGGATTTCGATGTCGGCGTCTTCCTGGATCATCCGTGACGTCACTTCGCCCGGCTGATCAACGGTCAGAGTCAGGGTCTTGGGGCCCTCGACGCTCATCTTCAACGGAATTTGCTTCAGGTTGAGGATGATGTCGGTGGCATCCTCGACGACCCCCTGGATCGACGAGAATTCATGCATCACGCCTTCGATCTTGACCGCCGTGATCGCGGCGCCATCGATCGAGGAGAGCAACACGCGCCGCAGCGAGTTGCCGATGGTCGTGCCAAACCCGCGCTCGAAGGGTTGCGTGCTGAATTGCCCGTACTTGTCGGTCAGCGTATCGGTGTTGCACGCCAGCCGCTTCGGCTTCTGGAATCCCTTCCACATCATTGTCTCCTGTCCTCCTGCGTGGCCTGTCCGCTCCGGCGGACCCTTGCCACACTCGCCTGTTCCATCCGAACGGCGTTATTTCGAGTACAATTCAACGATCATCTGTTCCTGAATCGGGAAGTTCACGTCGTCGCGCCTCGGAATCGAGAGAACCTTGCCTTTTAGGGCGGCACGGTCAAACTCCAGCCAGGAGGGCATCGTGCGGCCTCCCGCCAGATCGAGCGAGTGCTGAACTGACGCCAGGCTCCTGCTCTTCTCGCGCACGGTAATCTCCTGTCCCGGCGCAACCTGGAAGGACGGGATGTTCACCTTGCGTCCCGCCACCTGGATGTGTCCGTGACGGACCAGCTGTCGGGCTCCCACGCGCGAGGCGGCAAGGCCGAGGCGATAGACGGTGTTGTCGAGGCGCTGCTCGAGTAGGTGCAGCAGGTTCTCACCCGTGATGCCCTTCATCGTTGCCGCTTTCTCGAAGTAGCCCCGGAACTGGTCCTCGAGGATGCCATACAGGCGGCGCAATTTCTGCTTCTCGCGGAGCTGCAGACCGTAGCCGACGACCTTGGGCCGGCGGCTCTTGCCGTGCTGGCCAGGCGCAAAGTTGCGCTTCTCGATGGCACACTTGTCCGTAAGGCAGCGCTGCCCCTTCAGGAACAGCTTGATGCCCTCGCGCCGGCAGAGCCGGCAAACTGCGTCACGATACCTCGCCAAAACAGCCTCCTGTCAAAAGTCAAAACTCGAAAAACGCCCCCGAACGAGGGCGATTGCCGAATTACGAGTTTACACCCTTCTCCGTTTGGGTGGCCGGCATCCATTGTGCGGGATGGGCGTGGAGTCCTTGATGGTTCGAACGTCCAAGCCCGCCGTCGCCAGGGCGCGAATCGCCGACTCGCGGCCCGAACCCGGCCCCTGAACGCGTACCTCGACGGTCCGCATTCCGTGGTCGCGCGCGGTGTTGGCGGCACGCAGGGCCGCCTGCTGTGCCGCAAAGGGAGTGCCCTTGCGCGACCCCTTGAAGCCCAGCGATCCAGAGCTCGCCCAGCAAATCACCCTTCCTTCCGGATCGGCAATGGTGATCTGAGTGTTATTGAACGTCGCCTGAACGTGCACGACGCCCACAGGGACAATCCGCTTCTCCTTCTTCTTGACCAACTTGCGCTTGCCGGTTTTTGCTGTTGCTGCTGGTTTCGCCATGTCACCTCACGAACTGCTGCGGTCTGGGTCCCACCACCTTTAGGTCTTCGCCGTGGTGCGCTTCTTGTTGGCCACGGTGCCGCGGCGCGGGCCCTTGCGGGTACGCGCGTTGGTGTGCGTGCGCTGACCCCGGACGGGAAGGTTGCGGCGGTGCCGCAAGCCGCGGTAGGAGCCGATTTCGATCAGCCGCTTGATGTTCATGGCGGTCTCCTTGCGGAGATCGCCTTCCACCGCGCCTTCCTCTTCAATAATCTGCCGGATTTTGGTCACTTCCTCTTCCGCCAGATCCTTCACCTTCTTGTCGGGGTTGATGCCCGCCCGCATGAGAATCGAGAGCGAACGTGCACGCCCGATTCCATAGATGTAGGTCAGGCCGATTTCTGCTCGCTTCTTGGGTGGTAGATCCACGCCTGCAATTCTTGCCATTGACTTCTCCCTCGAAACTGCAAACTCGAAAATCGAAACTGGTCTGAAGGGACCGCCGAGTTTCTATTTTCCAGTTTCCAGTTTCCAAACTCATCCCTGGCGCTGCTTATGCTTCTGATTCTCACAGATGACCAGCACCACGCCGCGCCGTCGCACGATCTTGCACTTCGCACAAATTTTTCGAACCGACGATCGAACTTTCATTGCATCTTCTCCGTCGACGGCTTAGCCCGTCTTTTCGCCCTCCGGCTGCATCTCCGAGCCAGAGGTCATTATTTCCCTCGCTGACGGCCCTCCCGGGTTACTTGTACCGGTATACAATCCGCCCGCGCGTCAGGTCGTAAGGAGAAAGCTCCACTGCCACTTTATCGCCGGGAAGAATGCGAATGAAGTTCTTCCGCATCTTCCCCGAGATATGGGCGAGAACCCGGTGCTTGTTCTCCAGCTCCACCCGAAACATCGCGTTCGGAAGAGGCTCGATCACCGTGGCCATCACTTCGATTGCTTCTTCCTTTGCCATACCACCCGCTGCCCCCGGCCCCATCTCCGGGGGCTGAACTCATCCAAACTATAAGCGCGTCAGCACGTCCGGGCCGTTACGGGTAATTGCCACCATGTGCTCGAAGTGGACCGAGCACCCGCCGTCCTCGGTCACCGCCGTCCACTGGTCCCCTAGCACTCGCACGCCCGGTCCGCCGGAGTTGATCATGGTTTCGATCGCCAGCACCATGCCGGCGCGCAGCGCCGGGCCGTGACCGGCGGTGCCGAAGTTGGGAACTTGCGGTTCCTCGTGCAGTTCCCGTCCGATGCCGTGCCCTACAAACTCCCGGACCACCGAACAATGGTGGCCTTCGGCGTGCTGCTGAATCGCGGCGGAAATATCGCCAACGCGATTCCCCGCCTTGGCCTTCTCGATGGCCAGCTCCAGAGCGTCCTCGCCGACTCGCAACAGTTCTTGCAGCGGCTCGGAGATTTGTCCCACGGGCACGGTGATCGCCGAGTCGCCGTAGTAGCCATCCACAACCACGCCCAGGTCCAACCCCAGGATATCACCCTCCTTCAATCGCCGCTCGGAGGGGATGCCATGGATGATCTGTTCGTTGGGCGATGCGCAGAGGCAGCAGGGATACCCCCGGTAGCCTTTGAACGCCGGCTTCGCCTTGAGTTCCGCCAGCCGTTTCTCCACGTAGCGCTCAAGTTCCAGCGTCGTCACGCCCGGCGCCACCCGCTCGCGGAGCTCCTCCAGAATCCCCCGCACCATTCTGCCGCTGCGCCGCAGCTTCTCAATTTCCGCCGGAGACTTGCAGATAATCATGCGCTCTTCAGGAACCGGATCAGGTCCCGCGCGATCAGTTCCGGCTCGCGGTTGCCATCCACTTCCGCCAACAGCTTCTTCCGCCGGTAGTAGTCGATGAGTGGGCGGGTCTGATTCTCGTAAGCCACCAAACGCTGACGGATCGTCGCCTCGTTGTCATCCGCCCGCTGCAGGAGCTTCCCGCCGTCCTTATCACAGACCCCTTCGGCCTTCGGAGGGCTGAAGTGGATATTATAAATCTCGCCGCAGGTTGCGCAGGTGCGGCGTCCCGTCAGCCGCTTCATCAGCAGGTCCTGATCCACGACGATATCGATTACCAGCGGGCGACCGCGACCGCTCGTCTCGAGCATCCGGTCCACGAACTCCGCCTGAGGGATGGTGCGGGGAAACCCGTCGAGAATGAAGCCCGCCTTACAATCCGGCTCGCTGATCCGTTCTTCGACGATTCCGCAGACCACTTCATCGGGTACGAGCTGCCCGGCTTCCATCTTGACCTTCGCCGCCTGGCCGAGTGGCGTTCCCTTCTTTACGGCCTCCCGCAGAATGTCACCGGTCGAAATCTGCGGAATACCGAATTCCTTGGAAACCTGGTGAGCCTGCGTTCCCTTCCCCGCTCCCGGAGCACCTAGGAAAATCAACGCCTGTGCTCGCATCGCCGCCTCCACCGGTTAGACTCCCGGCCGGCGTCCTCGCAGCCGGCCCTTGCGCATGAAGCCTTCGTAGTGCCGCATGATGAGCTGGGCGTTTACCTGATTGACCGTGTCCATTGCCACGCCAACCACGATGAGCAGAGAGGTGCCACCGAAGTAGAAGTTCACATTCAGCCCGTTGAGAACCCAGGTCGGCATATGCGCGTCAAACCACGCGCCGCCCAGCCACACCGGCAAATGATGGACGCGGACTCCCGCCAGCATCATCTCCGGGATCAGCGCGATCATCGCCAGGTAAAGGCCGCCCACCCAGGTGATCTTCGTCAGCACGTCGTCAAGATGATCGGCGGTGCGCTTGCCGGGCCGGATGCCCGGGATGAATCCACCTTGCTTGCGCACGTTATCCGCCACCTCGTCCGGGTTGTACACGATTGACAAATAGAAATGCGCAAAGAACATGATGAGAATAACGTAAGAAAGCGTGTAAAGCGGCTCGCCCCAGGCGAAAAGCTGCGCGACTTTGTCGATCGACTTCCCCGCCGCCGAGGTCTTCGACACGAAGAGGCCGATCGTCTGAGGGAAGGTCAGAATCGAGACGGCGAAGATGATCGGCATCACGCCGCCGCTATTGACCTTGAGCGGCAGGTGGGTGGAAACGCCTCCCACGACCTTCCGGCCCACGATGCGGCGCGCATACTGAATGGGGATGCGGCGCTCGCCGCGCTCCACCATGACAATAAAAGCCACAATGGCCAGCATGAATACCAGCAGCATCAGGAGCACCGGAAAGCTCCAGGTGCGGCTTACAAAAACCTTGTCGTAGAGGTCGCCGATGGCACGCGGCAAACCCACCACGATGCCCGCGAAGATCAGAAGCGACATGCCATTCCCGATGCCCCGGGCGGTGATCTGCTCGCCCAGCCACATCACGAAGAGCGACCCGGTGGTCAGCGTCAGCACCGTCTGGATGATGAATCCCGGGCCGGGGTTGGTCACTAACGGCGTCCCCGCCATGGTTGCGCGCTGCAGCGTCACCGCGATGCTGAAAGCCTGGAAAGCGCTGATGCCCACCGTAAGATAGCGGGTGTACTGGGTAATCTTCCGGCGGCCGAGTTCGCCCTCCTTCTTGAGCTTCTCGAGATGCGGGAAGACAACGGTCAGGAGCTGCAGAATAATCGAGGCCGTGATGTAGGGCATGATGCCCAGCGCCAGCACGGTGAGCCGGCGCAGGCTTCCACCCGAAAACATCGCCAGCAGGCCGAGCAGTCCCGAGGCCAGGCCTTCAAACACCTGCTCGAATACCGAGGCGTTAATCCCCGGCGTGGGGATGAACGATCCCAGCCGGTAAAGGGCAAGCATCCCGAGGGTAAAGAGGATCCGTCTCCGGAGGTCCGGAATCTCGTAGATGCTCTTGAGCTGATCCATCATGCCCGGATAACCTCGGCCGTGCCACCCGCCTTCTGGATCTTCTCCAGGGCGGGTTTAGAAAAGTAATGCGCAAAAATCTTGAGCGGCGCCTTCAGCTCCCCGTCACCCAGAACTCTCAGGCCATCTCCCAGCTTCTTGATCAGTCCCTTTTCCAGAAGAAGCGCAGGCGTCACCTTGCCGGCAGGGTCAAAGTCCGCCAGGTCTTTCAAATTCACCAGGGCGTAGTGTTTCTTGAAAATATTGGTGAACCCACGCTTGGGCAGGCGTCGCTGCAAGGGCATCTGGCCGCCCTCAAATCCCGGTCGGATGCCCGACCCGGTCCGCGAGTGCTGGCCCTTGGACCCGCGCGTCGCGGTCTTGCCGTGTCCGGAGCCCATCCCCTGGCCGATGCGCTTGCGCCGCTTGCTCGCTCCCCGCGGAGGTCGAAGTGATCCGATGTGAATGGCCATTGTCCTGCCGCCTATTTCTTGCCTTTCTTGGTGGGTTTCTCGGCCTTCGCCGCCGGCTTGGCCTTCTTCTTCTCCGGCTCTTTCTCTTTGCCGGCCTTAACGGCCTTGCCTTTTGCCAGTGCCGCCTTCGCGGGCTTCTCGGTCTTCGCAGGTTTGGCCGCTTTAGCGCGAGGCGCCTTGCTCTCTTCCGCAGAGGCGGTCACCGCTACCAGGGACGGCGCTCCCACGACGGTCTGCTCGTCCTGTTCAACCGGTGCAGCCGCCGGCGGTGCCGCGGGGGGGGCGGGCTTAGGATGAATAACGTACTCGGGGATTGCCGCCCAGGCCGGACTCTTGGCCGGCTTCTCGACGATTTCTACCATGTGGGGAATGAACGCCACTAGGCCGCGGTTCTGCGGGGTGTCCTCACGCTCCACAATCTGGTTCAAGCGCCGCAGACCGAGGCTGCGGACTGCCCCTTTCTGCCGGCGCGTAAACCCGATGCCGCTTCGAACCCACTTGATGTGAATGGTCGCCTTGTCTGTCACAGGACTTTTCAACCTCTACAGTTCTTCCACCGTCTTGCCACGCAAGGCAGCAACTTCTTCCCTCTTCCGCAACTTCAGCAAAGCGTCCACGGTGGCCTTGACCACGTTGTGGGGATTTGTGGTTCCGAGCGACTTGGTAAGAACGTTTTGAATGCCGGCCGCCTCGATCACGGCGCGCACGGCCCCGCCCGCGATCACGCCCGTGCCTTCCGAAGCGGGTTTGAGTAGCACCCGCCCGGCGCCGAAACGGCCCAAGGTTACATGGGGGATCGTGGTGGCCGTTATGTTCACTCTCTGCAGCGACTTCTTCGCCGCCTCGATCGCCTTGCGGATGGCCATGGGCACTTCCCGCGCTTTGCCGGAACCATACCCCACCGTCCCGGCCCCATCGCCCACCACCACCAGCGCTGAGAAGCTGAGGTTCTTGCCGCCCTTCACCACCTTGGTGACGCGGTTGATGGAGACCACCTGATCTTTCAGTTGCAGCGTATTGGGATCAATCCGATTTGCCAACTTGGTCGCTCCCTAGAATTGCAGGCCTGCTTCGCGCGCCGCATCGGCCAAGGCCTTGATGCGCCCGTGATAGGCGTAGCCGCCGCGGTCGAATACCACCCGCGTGACCCCCCCCTGCTTGGCGCGTTCCGCCAGTGCCTTGCCGACAGCCTTCGCAGCCGCCACGTTCCCTCCGGACTTGAGGGTCTTGCGGATTTCCTTGTCCATGCTCGAAGCCGAAGCCAGCGTCTGCGCTTGCGAGTCGTCAATGATCTGGGCATAGATGTGGCCCAGAGACCGAAACACGTTGAGCCGGGGCGTTTCCGCCCGGCCCGCCAGCCGCCGCCGGATGCGGCGGTGAACCTTCTGCCGTGATGCGTTCTTGGAAACCCGCTTCAACATAGGATGCTGATCGCTCCCCGTTCCGTTATGTCTTGGCCGCTCCGCCAGCCGCTCCCACGGCCTTGCCAACCTTCTTCTTGAGCCGTTCGCCCGTGTAGCGGACACCCTTGTTCTTGTATGGGTCAGGCGGGCGCAGGGCGCGCATCTTCGCCGCCACCTGGCCGACCTGCTGCCGGTCGGCGCCGCTCACCACCAGATGCGTCTGCTTCTCGATCGTCACCGAAATCCCCTCCGGAAGGGGGAACTCAATCGAGTGCGAGTACCCCAGGGTGAACTGCACGACCCTCCCCTTGAGTTCGGCGCGGTAGCCGATGCCGACGATATCCAAGTGCTTCTCGAATCCTTTGGTGACGCCGTGGACCGCATTGGCCATCAGGGCGCGAGCCAGTCCGTGCAGCGCCGCGTGCTCGTCGTCCTCGCGCAGAAACTGCAGCCGCCCATCCTGCTTCTCGAAGCGGATTCCCGGAGGAACAGTAACCTGCAAGGTTCCCTTCGGCCCCTTGACGGTCATCGCCTCGCCTTGCGCCGTCACCGTCACGCCGGAAGGTATCTCAATCAGTTTTTGTCCAATTCGCGACATAGTCTTGCACCTAGACCCGAACCCGAGATCGAACTCTCAGCTGATCTGGCAAAGCACTTCACCGCCCAGTCCCGCCCTGCGGGCCGCCTTGCCGGTCATCACACCTTGCGGAGTGGTGAGAATGTTCACGCCCATTCCGCCCATCACCCGGGGAATCTCCTGCGCCCCGACGTAGACCCGCCGCCCGGGCTTGGAGATGCGCTCCAACTCCGAGATTACGCTCGCTCCCTCGGGCGTATAACGCAGGAAAACGCGCAGGACTTTCTTTTTGGCCTCATCCGCAATCTTGAAGTTGGCGATATAGCCCTCCTCTTTCAGGATGCGGGCGATCTCCACCTTGAGCTTGGAGGAAGGCATATCCACCCGCTGGTGGTGGGCGCCCAAGCCGTTCCGAATCCGCGTGAGCATATCGGCAATAGGATCAGTAATCGCTGACATAGAACTCCCGAATACGTTAAATCCCTACCAGCTTCCCTTGATCACGCCGGGGATATCACCGCGCAGCGCGCGTTGACGGAAGCAGAGCCGGCACATCTTGAACTTGCGCAGGTAGCCCCGCGGCCGGCCACAGATCAGGCAGCGGTTGCGCCGCCGGATCTTGAACTTCGGCTTCCTGGCCAGCTTGGCCATTTGTGAGGTACGAGCCACAGGTTAGCCTCCTGCTTTCTGAGTTTCCGGCGCGGCTGCCGCCGGGCGACGCTGCGCCTCGACGCGGAAGGGCATTCCTAGGTGCCGCAGCAAGGCCAGCGCTTCGGCGTCGGTGCGGGCATCGGTGACGATGGAAATGTTCATGCCCTTCACTTTTTCCACCTTGGAATACTCGACCTCCGGGAAGACGAGTTGGTCGCGTAGGCCCAGCGTGTAAGATCCCCGGCCGTCAAACGACCGCGTGGAGAGCCCCCGGAAGTCGCGCACGCGCGGCAGTGCCACACTCATCAGGCGGTCCATGAATTCGTACATGCGATCGCCGCGCAGCGTCACCATCGCCCCGATGGGCATGTCCTTGCGCAGCTTGAAATTGGCGATCGACTTCCGCGCCCGCGTGATGACCGGCTTCTGGCCGGTAATCTGGCCCAGTTCCGCCGTCGCCGCATCGAGCAGCTTGGCGTTCTGAATGGCCTCGCCCAGCCCCATGTTGACCACCACTTTACGCAACCGCGGCACCGCCATGGAGTTCTTGTAGCTGAACTCCTTGACTAGGGCGGGAATTGCTTCGTTCTTGTATCGCTCTTTCAGTCTCGGCACCATAAATCCGTTTCGATGCCTCCCTTATCGGTCCAGAACCTTGTGACACTTGGCGCAAACGCGTACCGTCACGACTTTTTCGCCCGCCGCCTTCTTCTCTCCCACCTTCTTGCGATGCTGGATGCGCGTCGGCCCGCATTCGTCGCAGACGAGCGCCACGTTGGAGATGTGAAGCGAGGCTTCCTTTTCCAGGATGCCACCGCGGACCTGCCGCGCCGGGTTGGGCCGGGTGTGCCGCTTGACCATGTTGACGTGCTCGACGAAGACCCGCCGCTTCTGCGGCAGCACTTCCAGCACCCGCCCGCTCTTGCCTTTGTCGCGTCCGGCGATGACCTGGACTTGATCGTTCTTTCGAATATCGAGTGCAAATGCCATTACAAAACCTCAGGCGCCAAAGAAACAATCTTCAGAAACTTCTTTTCGCGCAACTCGCGCGCCACGGGGCCGAAGACGCGCGTCCCGACCGGTTCGCCCGCGTCGTTGATCAGCACGGCCGCGTTCTCGTCGAAGCGGATGTAACTTCCGTCACGCCGCCGCTGCTCTTTGCGCATGCGCACGATCACGCATTTGACCACCTTGCCCTTGGGGATGGCGCTGTCGGGAGCCGCTTCCTTGACCGCAGCCGTGACCACATCGCCCAGGCCCGCCTGCAACCCCACATCGCCGCCCAGCGGCAGAATGCAGGAGAGGCGGCGCGCGCCGGAATTATCCGCCACCTGAAGGATGGTTCTCATCCCGATCATAGAACACCCTCCGGCAACGGGGCGGTCTGCGTCGCCTTGGCCACCACTTCCACCACCCGCCAGCGCTTGCGGGCGCTCAAGGGGCGAGTCTCCTCGATGCGCACCGTGTCCCCCACCTGGCACTGGTTCTTCTCGTCGTGCGCCATGAAGTTTTTGGACGACCGCACCACCCGCATGTAGAGCGGGTGGCGCGTCTGGCGTTCGACGGTGACCACCACGGTCTTCTGCATCTTATTGCTGGTTACAACTCCGACTTTCTCCTGACGTGTTGTGGCCATATCCTTCCTGAAATTCCCCTGGCAGTGCTATGCCTTCGCGGCGCTCGCCGTCTGCCGCTCGCGCAGAATCGTCTTCACCTTGGCGAGGTTTTTCCGCAGCACGCGAATGCTGGGAAGCGTGTCCGTTTGCCCACTGGCAAACTGAAACTTGAGCCGGAAAAGGTGTTCGGAAAACTCGCGCTCCTTTTCCTTGAGCTCATCGGGATTCCACTCCCGGATCTTCTCGCCCTTCAGTAACTTCTCGACCTTCATTTCCTCAACTCCACCGGCGCCCCTAGGCCGTCACGGCGCGCGTCACGAACTGCGTGGGGATTGGAAGCTTGTGGCTGGCCAGGCGCATGGCCTGGCGCGCATCGGATTCCGTTACGCCTTCCATCTCGAAGAGAATCCGGCCCGGCTTGACGACCGCCACCCAGAACTCCGGCGCGCCCTTGCCCTTTCCCATACGCGTTTCCGCCGGCTTCTTGGTGACGGGTTTGTCTGGAAAGACCCGGATCCACAACTTGCCACCCCGCTTGATGAAACGCATGATAGCGACGCGACTGGCTTCAATCTGCCGGTCCGTGATCCATCCCGGCTCCAGAACTTTCAATCCGAAGTCGCCAAAGGAGAGGCTGGAGCCGCGCCAGGCTTTGCCGCGGCGGCGTCCCCGCTGCTGCTTGCGATACTTCACTTTGCTGGGCATTAACATGCGTCTATCTCACTCAACCGTGGTCACGATCCTTCTGCGGAGCGCTGCGTGCCGCATTCGGCGGACCCCGCTTACGCTGCCGTTGCCGCTAGCGGCTCGGCCACGTTCTCGCGGCGCTTCTTCTCCTGCAGGATTTCACCGTTGTAGATCCAGCACTTCACACCGATGACCCCGTAAGTTGTCCGGGCCTCAGCCAGTCCGTAATCGATATCGGCGCGCAGGGTGTGCAACGGAAGACGCCCTTGCAAGTACCACTCCGTGCGGGCGATTTCCGCGCCATTCAAGCGCCCGCCGCAACGCACCTTGATTCCTTTGCAGCCGAAGCGCAGAGCGGAATCCACCGCCTTACGCATGGCGCGCCGGAAAGCAACGCGTTTCTCAAGCTGGAGCGCGATCGCCTCCGCCACCAACTGCGCGTTCAGCTCCGGCCGGTGGACTTCCTGAATGTTGATCGGCAGCACTTCGCGGCCCGTGCGCTTCTGAACTTCCTGGCGCAGCCGGTCGATCTCCGCGCCCTTGCGGCCAATGATGATGCCCGGCCGTGCGGTGTGAATCGTGATCTTGAGCTTGTTGCCGGGGCGCTCGACTTCAATCGAGGCCACACCGGCGCTGCGCAGCTGCTCCTTGAGCTGGTCCTTCAGCTTCAGGTCCTCATGGAGGAAGTCGGAATAATCCTTCTTCGCGAACCAACGCGACTTCCACGTCTTGTTGTAACCCAGGCGGAATCCGTATGGGTGAACCTTCTGACCCACCTGCTCCTCCTTCGCCCGGCCCTCGCCAGGCTCCTTTCCAAGTTCTCAGCGATCAGGCACGCGACCGTTCCCGGCCGCCTCTCCTGCTGCCTATTCCTGCGTTTCTTCGACGACGAGCGTGATGTGGCTCATCCGCCGCTGGTAACGAAAAGCGCGGCCCTGCGGCGCGGGACGAATCCGCTTCACCCGCGGCCCCTCGTTGATGTACGCGCGGGACACCACCAGCCGGTCCACATCCACTTTCTCGGACTTCTGCTCGGCGTTCGAAATCGCCGAGTGAAGCACTTTCTCAATCTCATGTGCGGCACGCTTCTTCGTAAACCGCAGAATATTGATCGCCTCGCCGGCACTTTTGCCGCGGATCAGGTCCACGACTAATCGCGCCTTCTGGGGCGACATCCGGATGAACTTTGCTGTGGCTCGCGCTTCCATCGAATATCCCTAAGACCAGAATCGAAAACCTGTCCGCTAGCTTGACGGTGCAGCGGCCGGTTTGGCAGCTGCGGGGGATGCCCCGGTTGCGCCGGGAGGCGGGGCCGCGGTGGTCGTCCTCTCGGCGGCCGCCTTGGCGCCGTGCCCCTTGAACGCCCGGGTGGGCGAAAACTCTCCCAGCTTGTGTCCCACCATATTTTCCGTGATGTAAACAGGAATGAACTTCTTCCCGTTATGGACGGCAATCGTGTGCCCGACCATTTCCGGCACGATCGTCGAACGCCGCGACCACGTCTTGGTGACCTTCTTCTCGAACTTACGGTTGAGCAGCTCGATTTTCTTCATCAAGTGGTCATCTACAAACGGACCCTTTTTCAACGACCTTCCCAAATTGCCCTCCTGCCTACTTCCTCTCGCGCCGCTTGACGATAAACTTGTCGGTCAGCTTGTTGTGGCGCGTCTTGTAGCCGCGCGTCGGCTTGCCCCAGGGGGTGACGGGATTGCGCCCGCCCGACGTCTTCCCTTCTCCTCCGCCCAGGGGATGATCCACCGGGTTCATCGCCACGCCGCGGACCGTAGGACGAATTCCCATCCAGCGTTTGCGGCCAGCCTTGCCAATCGTGACGTTCTCGTGGTCGAGGTTCCCGATCTGGCCGATGGTCGCAATGCAATCCATGAAGACCTTACGCACTTCGCCGGAAGGCAGCCGGACCTGCGCATAGTCGCCTTCCTTGGCGAGCAACTGCGCCGCGCCGCCCGCGGAGCGGACCAACTGGCCACCCTTGCCGGGACGCAGTTCGATGTTGTGAATCATCGTGCCGGCGGGGATGTTGCGCAGGGGCAGGCAATTGCCGACCACGATGTCGGCCTCCGGCCCCGCGACCACCTTGTCGCCCACCTTGAGTCCCTGGGGGTGAAGGATGTAACGCTTGTCGCCGTCCGAGTAATGCAGCAGCGAAATGAACGCCGAGCGATTCGGATCGTACTCAATGGTAGCCACGCGGGCCGGAACGCCCACCTTGTCGCGTTTGAAATCGACAACGCGATACATGCGCTTGTGGCCGCCGCCCCGGCGCCAGATCGTCAGTTCGCCCTGGTTGTTGCGGCCCGAAATGCGCTTCTTGGGTTCCAGGAGAGGCTTATAAGGAACTGTCGTCGTCAGTTCCTCAAACGTCAGCCCCGTCTGAAACCGCCGTGTTTCCGTGTAGGGTCGATACGTTTTAATTCCCATAATGCCTTTAAATGATGAATTCTGAATTCTGAACGCTGAATCAAGAGCCGAACCGCTTCAGCTCATCATTCCTTCTTCATCATTTACCTAAGCGTTCTCTGCGTACTCCGGCAGCTTCTGGCCGGCCTGCAGCTTCACAAAAGCTTTCTTCCAGTCCGGACGACGCCCCACGAGCCGGCCACGCCGGCGAGTCTTGCCGTGGTAAAGGGCGGTACGGACCGTTTCAACCTTCACCTTGAAGATCTTCTGCACCGCGTCCCGAATTTCCGACTTGGTGGCGTGCGCCTCCACGCGGAAGCAGATCGTTCGCGACGCCTCGCGGGCGTCCATGGTCTTCTCGGTGATCACGGGCTTCTTCAGAATCTGATAGGGGCTCTTGGTCATCGCAGCGACTCCTGCAGGCGCGTCAGGGCTCCCTCAGAAATCACCAGCCCGTCGTGGCTCAGCACGTGGTAGGGATGAACCTTGTGATGACGAAGCAGGTCGCAGCCCGCGATATTCCGCGAGGAGAGATCCAGATTCCGGTTGCTGTGGTCGTCCACGACCAGCACTGTCTTCCCCGCACCCAGGATGCGCAACACGGCGGCGAAATTCTTCGTTTTGGCGTCCTTCAGTTCGAACTGATCCACAACCGTGAGCCGCTTCTCCAGGAATTTCGCGGCCAAGGCCGAACGCAGCGCCCCGCGCAGCATCTTCTTGGGC
Source organism: Terriglobia bacterium (assembly GCA_049515175.1). Lineage (GTDB taxonomy): Bacteria > Acidobacteriota > Terriglobia > UBA7540 > UBA7540 > JACQNR01. Next base: position 1,582 of record JBEKUI010000009.1, on the reverse strand, counting down.
AATTCGTCGGAGTAGTCGCGCGGCACCGGGCCGTGGGCAATTGAGCCATGCCGCCACAGAGAACTGCGGATGCTGCCCACGCGAGCGCGCCCCGTTCCCTTCTGCCGCCAGGGCTTCTTGCCCCCGCCCGAAACCTCCGCGCGGTTCTTCGTCTTGTGCGTGCCACGGCGCTGGCTGGCCAGAAACTGCTTCGTCGCTTCCCAGAGCAAGCTCTGGTTGGGCTTGACGGCAAACACCGCGTCCGCCAACTCCAGCTGCTTTACCGTCTGCCCTTCGAGATTCTTTACTTCCACCGTTGCCATGTTTTCTTCTGCCTGCTGCCTTCTGCTTTCCGCCTGCTGCACTACTTGTGTGGCGCTTTCGCCTTGCGCACCACCACGTAGGCCCCGTTGGGACCCGGCACTGCTCCCTTGACCACCAGGGTGTTGTCCTCGGTATGGACCTGCACGACGCGCAGATTCCGCACCGTCACGCGGTCCACACCCATGTGACCCGCCGCGCGCATTCCTTTCAACACCCGCGAAGGAAATGCCGAGGCGCCAATCGAGCCCGGCGCACGGTGGAACATCGACCCGTGCGAACCGCCACCGCCCCCGAAGTGATGCCGCTTGTGAACGCCGGCAAAGCCTCGGCCCTTGGAAACTCCTGTCACATCTACGAGTTCGTCCACGGCAAAGCTGTCTACCAAAACCTTGTCGCCCACCTTCACATCCGCGCCGCCGGACTTCAATCGCACTTCACGCAGGAAGCGCATCGGTACGGCGCCCGCCTTCTTGAAGTGACCCTCGAGCGCCTTCGTAACCCGCTTCGGGGGAGGAACTTCCACCAACCCGAGCTGCACGGACTCGCAACCGTCTTTGGAGGCCGTCTTCCGCTGAATGACCACGCAGGGCCCGGCCTTCAGCACCGTGGCCGGCACCACATCGCCGTTCGCGGCGAAAATCTGCGTCATGCCCAGCTTTTTTCCTAAGATTGCTTCAACCATATTCTTCACTCGGGATTCGGGTTTCGGTTTTCGGGGTTCGGCAGAAGCAATACGAATTCCCAACTCCTAATCCCGGTTACTTCGTGTGTTCCTTCCCAAACGCCTTGATCTCGATGTCCACGCCCGAAGGCAGGTCCAGCTTGGTCAGCGCCTCGATGGTGGCCGGCGTCGGCTCGAGAAGATCGATCAGGCGCTTGTGGGTTCGAATCTCGAACTGCTCGCGCGACTTCTTATCGGTGTGCGGCGAGCGCAGCACGCAATATCGGTTCTTCACCGTGGGCAGAGGAATCGGGCCCGTCACCAGCGCTCCCGTCCGCTTCGCCGTCGACACGATCTCACTCGCCGACTGGTCCAGGACCCTGTGATCGTATGCCTTCAACCGGATTCTGATTTTCTGATGCAGCATCGTTGTGTTTTGCCTTTAGCCTTCCGCTCTCAGCTTGCAGCCCCGGGCGCTGGCGGAGGGCTGATCGCTCTTCTACGCAATGATTTCGGTGACGGTGCCGGCGCCCACCGTATGGCCGCCCTCGCGGATGGCGAACCGCAGCCCCTTCTCCATGGCGATGGGCGTAATCAGCTCAATCTCCAGCGACACGT
>JBEKUI010000008.1:0-39650 GCA_049515175.1 Terriglobia bacterium | reverse complement strand
TCCCTTCGTCGCCAATGGCGGTGGCTATCTGACGCTCAGTTTCATTCCCACCCTGGGCACGATGATCCTCGGTGCCATCGCCGGACGCTGGCTGCGCGCTGCTTCACCCAAGATCCCTATGAAGCAGCTTCTGGTCGCGGGCGTGGCCGGCATCGTCACAGGGCTCTTTTTCCACTACACACACATATGCCCGGTGGTGAAGCGCATTTGGACGCCCAGCTGGACGCTCTTCAGCTGCGGCGCCTGCTTCCTCTTGCTGGCGGCATTCAGCTGGCTGATCGATGTCCGAGGCCACAGGAAATGGGCCTTCCCGCTGGTCGTCATCGGGATGAATTCCATCGTGGCTTACCTTCTCCCTCATCTCGCTCAGCGTTTCATCATCGATTCGTTCCGCATCAACCTGGGTCCGCAGTTCTTCCAATTCCTCGGCGTGGGACTCGAACCCTTCCTGCGGGGGACGGCGGTGCTCCTTGTTTTCTGGGCGATTCTCCTCTGGATGTACAAGCGAAAGATTTATGTCAGGATCTGAGGGCCGGCAGGGAGTGATTTTCCCGGTCCTCAAAACCGCAGTTGGCCCCCATTTGAAGAAGCGGCGTCCGGCCTTTCTCGAAGGACGGCCGAGGTAACCCGCCTCTCGGTGTTTTGGGTGGGGTGCTTGCCAGATGTTTCTCCTGAAGTCCTCGCGCCCGTAACCACCCTCATTCTCCCGGCCAAGCAATTGGCAATCTGGACGGTGAATTGCTCATCACTGACCCCCTGAGGGCGAGGAGCGTTGAACACCAAGGCGGTACCGACCGCGACAATCGTTAGGGAAGTCGCGCCGGAAAAGGATCCGAGATCGAGCGGGCGCCGAAAGCTGGCGGCTTTCGCCTTCCTTTATCTTTCGCTGGCCAGCGCGGCGTTGGCGCAGATTTCGCCCGGCCCTATCTCGCGTGCCCACGCCTCCATGAACGGTCCGCTGCAATGCCTCTCCTGCCACAAGCTGGCGGCCGGCTCGGCGATCTACGCTTGCCTAGAATGTCACAAAGAAATTGATTGGCGGGTTTCGCGTCGCCGGGGTTATCACGTCGCAGTCGTCAACCCTTCTTCGACCAGCAAAGATTGCATCGCCTGTCATTCCGAACACAATGGCGAGAACTTCAGCCTGATCCATTGGCAGCCCTCCCAAAAGGCCTTCGACCATACCAAGACCGGTTACGCGCTGGAAGGCAAGCACGCGGAACTCGCTTGCCAGCAGTGCCACAATGCGGAGCACATTTCGGAGGCGGAACGTCCAGCGATCAAGATGAAGGATCTCAACCGCACCTTCCTCGGCCTCCCGCGGGACTGCACCTCCTGCTACGAAGACCGCCATCGCGGCCAGTTGGGGAAGAACTGCCTCCAATGCCACTCGCTGAACGACTGGAAGAAGCCTTCGAGGTTTGACCATACGAAGACGAAGTTCCCGCTGACCGGCGCGCACCTTCAGGTGGCCTGCGCGAAGTGTCACAAACCTTAGGGCGGCGCGCTCTTCGTGGCGATTTTTCTCTATCCCATCCGCAAACGCTGCAATTGGCTTCGGCAGCGGGGAAACAACAAGCACTGGCTGGATTTCCACATCCTGTTCGGCGTAACCGCGCCCTTCGTCATTGCCATCCACGCCTCGGTGAAGTTTGGCGGACTGGCGGGAATGGCTTTCTGGATCATGAGTGCCGTGGCATTGAGTGGCGTGGCCAGCAAGTACCTTTTCGCACAGATTCCGCGCAGCCTCAACGCCGCGGCGCTGTTCCTGAAAGAGGCGCAGGAGCTGCTGGCGCAGTTGGGGGGCCAGCTGACGGAACAGAGGATTGTCCCCGCCGCCGTGCTTGCGCCCGTCTTTCGGCTGCCGAGCGATGACGAGGTGCAGTCCCAGTCGATGGTGACTGCGCTGGGCACCATGGTGGCCCTGGATATCGCGCGGGTCTTCCACATCGCCCGGGTGCGCCGGCACGCCGCCGGCCGCTGGGGAAAACTGGGAACGCTCGGTGGTCTGCTCTCTTCGCGTAACGCCGAGCTCGAGCAGGTGATCGACGCCGCCCGCCACCAGGCTTCGCTCGCCAAGCGCATCCTCTTCCTCGCGAGGTCGCAGCAAGTCTTTCACTTCTGGCATGTGGTCCACAAACCGTTCAGCTATTCCTTCGCGGTCCTCGCTGGAATCCACATCGTGGTGGTAATGCTTTTCGGAGTCCGCTAGAGTCATTTCGATATGGAGACCTTGCTCGCTGCTCTGATCGCTGTGGGAGTTACCCTCTTCTTCGTCCGGGGGTATTTGAAGCAGCTCGCCCACGCCGCGAAGCCGGGTGGAGGCGCCCCGCCCGTCGGAGCTTCCGTGGGGGGTGCGACGGGCCTGCGTCCCTGCCCGCGCTGCGGCAAAACCATCGCCCGCGGGACGGCCTTCTGCGCGCATTGCGGCGCGGCGCTGGCGATGTGGCAGGTCCACAGTGCGGCCATCCAAACCGGCCCGAGCGGCGGGCAGGGAAAACCGCAGCCGATCATCAATGCCTCCCTGTGTGTGGGCTGCGGAAGCTGTGTACACGCCTGCCCGGAAACCGGGACGCTGGAACTGATCGGCGGCAAGGCAATCCTGCCGAACACCGGCGTGCGCGTCCAGACCAATGAACGGGTCGAGCGCATTCAACGCAACCACCACGGGTTCGAGATCGTGACGAGCAAGGGCGCGTACCGCGCGCGCTGGGTGGTGCTGGCCATCGGCAAGCGCGGCACACCGCGCCGCCTCGGCGTGCCGGGCGAGGATCTGACGAAGGTTTCCTACCGGCTCATCGAGGCGGACTCTTACCAGGACAAGCATCTTCTGGTGGTCGGTGGAGGCGATTCGGCGATCGAAGCGGCGCTCGCCCTGAGCCGCTCCGGCACCAACCGCGTGACGCTCAGCTATCGAGGCGACTCCTGCCAGCGCGCCCGCGAGCGGAACCGCAAGTTCCTCGAGACGGCGCTGAAGAGTGAGAAGATCCAGATCCGTCGCCGGTCTGAAGTCGTGGAAATCGGCCCCGCTTCTGTCACGTTGATTGCTGAGGGGAACAAGGTCGAGCTTCCCAACGATTACGCGATCATTCTAATCGGCGGCGAATCGCCGGATGACTTCCTTCGGCGGACAGGAATCGAGATCGTCGAGAAAGCCCTGTCCGTTTGAGCCCGTGCTTACGACTCCCCGCGAATCGATCTATTTACGCTCCGCGCGAACGCGTCCGAATCCGCGCGCGTGATGCGGGATAGCGCTGGCGACAATTTCTTTTCGTGCGGTATCATCCCAAGGCTGGAGAGCGAGCCAAGGGATTCTTCACCAAGCCACGCGCCGACTGTGCCCCTGGGCGGTCTGGGCAGACCTCAATGAGTGCGAACTGGACAAGACGCGATGCGCTGCGGCGGGCGGGCCTCGTCCTCGGCGGAGCCTTTGCCGTCGGGTTCGAGCGCAGCCTGGACCCGGTTGTCGCGCGGGCAGCGGCTCTTCCTCTTGCCGCTCCCTCTCCCCTCGGCGCGCGGATGCGCGTTCGGCGACTTTGACAACGATGGGGACGTCGACGTGGTCATAAATGCCGTCAATGATTTTCCGGAACTGTTGCGCTGCGATTCCGCGACGGGCAACCACTGGATCAAAATCAAGACCCTCGGTACGCAGTCGAACCGCAGCGGAATTGGCGCCCGCCTGAAGTGCGTTTCTGGTGACCGCATGCAGATCGACGAAGTCCGCAGCGGCGCGAGCTACGCTTCGCAAAACGACCTGCGCGTCCACTTCGGCCTTGGCAAGGCCACCGAGGCCGACCGCATCGAAATCCGCTGGCCGAGCGGGCAGACAGATACGCTCGAAAACGTCGCCGGCGACCGGCTCATCTGGGTCGAAGAAGGCAAAGGCATCGTCAAGAGCGTCTCTTTCCCGCCGAAATGAGTTCGGTGCGAGAAATCGACATGAATTGCTTCGCTCGACTCGCCCTCGCCCTGGTCCTCTTGAATGTCACAGGCCTGCCGCAGGCGCCGGGCCCGGCGCCCGCGAACGCCCAGGCTGCCGCCGAACGCCATTACAGCCAGGGGTTGTCGGCGCTCCAGAAAAATGATCTGAAGACGGCGATCGCGCAGTTTCGCCTGGCCGTTCAGTACGCGCCCAAGGCCCCCACCACGCACAATTCGCTCGGCTGGGCGTATCTCGAAGCGGGCGAGGTGGACAAGGCCGTCGTCGAGTTTCGCAAAGCCATCGCGCTGGGCCCCACGTTTGCACAAGCCTACTGGAACATGGGCCGGGCGCTCGAGCGCCGGAAAGACCTCGAGGGAGCGATCAGCTTTTACCAGGGGGCGCTGCGCTTGCAGCCCGACTGGCCGGAGGTTCATCACGCCCTGGGGGCGGCGCTCGCCGCGCGTGGCAATTTCCTGGGCGCCAAGACGGAATTTGAAACCGCGCTCAAGGCCAACCCCAACCTTGTCGAAGCGCATTACCGCCTGGGTGTGACGCACTACTTTCTGCAGGAATACGGCCCAGCGGCTTCACAACTCCGCAGCGCGCTCGACTTGAATCCCCACCACGCCGAGGCGCACTACTACCTGGCACTCGTCTATGACAAGCAGGGGAAATTCGAGCCGGCCCTGGCAGAGTTCCAGGTGGCAGCCAGGCTGAACCCGCGCTCCTACGAGATCTTCGAGAACATGGGCATGGCGTTGCACCGCCAGGATTACCTTATCGACGCCGTGCAGGCATTTCGTAAGGTCATCGAACTGGCGCCCGACCGCCCGGAGGCGCACAACAATCTTGGACTGGTGTACTTGCAGCAAGGCGATGGCGAAGGGGCGCTCGCGGAGTTTCAAACCTCTGTCAAGCTGAACCCTCAGTTTTACGCGGCGCGGAACAACCTGGGACTGGTGCTGCTTCAGCAAGCGCGCTGGGAAGAGGCGATCGCTACCTATCGCGCGCTGATCGAACTCGATCCCCGGAACGCCGAAGCCCACTACAACCTGGCCGTAGCCCTCAAACAGAAACAGGACTTTGAGGGGGCTATCGCTGCGCTGCGCAAGGCCGTGGAGCTGGGACCCACGCTTCCTGAGCCACCTTACACGCTGGCCGTAATCTTCTGGCAGCAGGGAAAATTGGACGAGGCGGCCGTGCACCTCCACCGGGCGATCGCCATCCGTCCCGACTACGAGGCGGCACATTACATCCTCGGCGCCGTCCTGAGGCAGAAGGGCGGGATCGACGCGGCCATCGAAGAACTCCAAACCGCCCTCCAACTCGACCCCAAAGACGCGGGAGCCCATCAAGCGCTGGCCACGGCATATCGTCACAAGGGCGACCTGGCTCGCGCCGCGGAGGAATCTGGCCAGGCCGAGCGCCTCAACAAAGATCGCGCCAATACGCTGTCCGCAACTCTCGCCACCAACACCGGCGCGAGCAAGTTGCGCAAAGGAGATGTGGAGGGCGCGATGGAGCAGTTGCAGTCGGCGCTCAAATTGGCGCCGAACTATGCTCCGGCGCACTACCATATGGGACTCGCGCTGCGCCAGAAGGGCGACGCCGCTCAGGCTGCGGCGGAATTTGAGCGCGCTCGCCAGCTTGACCGGCGCTTGCGGCCACCACACGAGTAGTGAGGAAGGTTTCCTGGGCAGCGATAACGCCGGCACGATCCTGACTTCCGTTAATTCCAGGGCCACCTCCGGCTATGAGATATACAATTTTCTTGACAGACAGAAAGTTGGTCATATAAAGTTACATATCCGGGCTCACTTCAGAAATTCATCGCTAGTCCTAAATTCTTCCGTGTTCTTTAGGGAGGGCGACTCGAATGTCGAACGCTGACGACGTTCATGCCCCGGCTGCGGTAAAGCCAGCCGGAGCGGCATCTGCCGTGCCACCCACCAAACCGGAACGCCCAGCGGCGGCCAGGCCCGCCACCGCCGCATCCAAGCCTCAGGTGAACAAGCCACGCCGTCGCTTCATCTGGACGAGCATTGGCGCATTTCTGGCCGCCAATTTCTTGATGTTCCTCCGTTTCTTTTTTCCCCGCACTCTTTTTGAGCCCAGCACGGTTTTCAAGCTCGGATATCCATCAGACTTTCAACTGGGCGTGGATGAACGGTTCAAGCAACTGGCGCGGATCTGGGTGGTGCGGGAAGCAGATCGGATTTTCGTTATCTACGGTCGGTGCACTCACCTGGGATGCACGCCGGACTGGAAACCCAGTGAGAACAAGTTTAAGTGCCCGTGCCACGGGAGCGGGTATACGCCGGAAGGCATTAACTTCGAGGGTCCCGCGCCGCGGCCCATGGACCGCGCCCGTGTCGAGTTGGACGCCCAAGGTCAAATCGTCGTGGACACCAGTAAACTCTATTCCTGGCCAAAGGGTGGGACGGATCAGTTCAACGATCCGGGAGCTTACATTCCGGTCTAGCACCGGACTTCGGCCCGGCATGCAGGGTTAGAATCATTGCCGGCCTGAAGGCTGGCACGGCGCAGCGTCGGAGAGGTCAATGGCAGAGGTTGAAGGCGGCGGTTCCGGGAAAAAGGAATCGGGGCCTCAAATCGAGAAGCTCCGCGAAACGGTCAAGGGCCTGACCGAGAAGGCGAGGAAGGATGTTCTCGAGCCTCTCAAGGAGCCCCAAAAGACCTCTCTTTACAAGTCCATCTTCCGCGTCAAGCACGACGAAAGCGAGCGCAGCCGCGCGCTCGGCGTCCTTTCGAACGTCTTCTTGCACCTTCATCCCGCCAAGATCAATCGCGACGCGGTCCGTTACAGTTACACCTGGGGGATGGGCGGAATCAGTTTTTACCTCTTCATTGTCCTGACCCTCACCGGCGTCCTGCTGATGTACTACTACCATCCCACCAAGGGGCAGGCGTACCACGACATCATCTATCTGATGAGCGATGTGCCCTTCGGCAGACTGTTGCGGAACATGCACCGCTGGGCGGCCCACCTGATGATCATTACCGTGTGGCTGCACATGTTCCGGGTCTTTCTCACCGGATCGTATAAGCGGCCGCGAGAGTTCAACTGGGTGGTGGGAGTGCTGCTGCTGGTGATGACCATGCTGCTCTCTTTCACCGGCTATCTGCTCCCCGACGATCAACTGGGGTTCTGGGCGGTAACCGTGGGTACGAACATGGCGCGTGCCACGCCCCTGCTTGGCCACGAAGGGCCATTTGGGCCGCAGCTTGGGATGACGCCCTACAACGACGTGCGCTTTGCGCTGCTGGGCGGGTCGATTGTGGACGCCAACGCCTTGCTGCGCGCCTACATTTGGCATTGCATCGCCATTCCTCTAATCGCCTCGGTCTTCATGGGCGTGCATTTCTGGCGAGTGAGGAAAGACGGCGGCATCAGCGGGCCCGCCCCGATGATGCTCGAGTCGGAAATCAAGAAGGGCCCAACGGTTTATGTGGCCCCGCAGCAGGGGTAGGCCTTAAGAGGAAGTAGGAAATGGGAAGTAGAAAGTAGGGCGGAAGTGCCGAGGGAAGTAAGGGTCAGCGCTCATCGAAAAGTCCGCTGACAAGACGCTCTTGCTGTGAACTGTCAACTGTTGACTGTCAACTGTTAACTGCTCTATGGACTGGCACCAGCTCTGGGAAATCGTCTCCGCACCGGACAACGTACCCATCGTGGGACTGATCTTTCTGTTTCCTTTCTATGCCTGGTACGGACTGCGCCAGGCACTGGCCAACGACCGGCTGGTCGCGCAGCTCGAAGCCGATCCGCAGATGGCCAAGACGCACCATCGCAAGGCACTCCCTTTTCAGAAAGACTGGCCGCGCGAAGTTCACGTCTGGCCGTACCTGCTGCGCATCGAGTTTCTGGCGGCGATTATCGTCACGGTGATTCTGATTGTCTGGTCGATCACGCTCAATGCGCCGCTCGAAGAACTCTCAAATCCCAACCTGACAATGAATCCGGCGAAGGCGCCGTGGTACTTCCTGGGACTCCAGGAAATGCTGGTCTACTTCGATCCCTGGATGGCGGGCGTAGTGATGCCCACCCTCATCATCATGGGCCTGATGGCTATTCCTTATATCGACACCAATCCTCTCGGTTCGGGCTATTACACGTGGAAGCAGCGCCGGTTTGCCATCGGGACCTTCGCCTTCGGATTCCTGGTTCTCTGGATCACCATGATTGTGATCGGCACCTTCATCCGCGGGCCGGGATGGATGTGGTTCTGGCCGGGACAAACCTGGGATCCCAGCCGGGTGGTTTATGAGGTCAACCGCGACCTTCCCGACATCTTCTCCATTACCTCGATGGCGGGCAAGGTGATCTTCGGCGCTCTGGCCGTGGGCGCCTACCTCGCTGTCGCCGGGTGGGGGATCCACAACCTCATCACGCTGACCGAATTCAACCGCAAGATTTATCAGCGCATGAACCTGGTCCAGTACGTGACGATGCAGACATTCTTGATCCTGATGCTCAGCCTGCCGATCAAAATCGTGCTCCGGCTGCTGTTCCGAATCAAATACGTATGGGTCACGCCTTGGTTCAACGTTTGAAGTCGCGGATTGCCCCGCCGCGGGAGGCCGTCCATGCTTGATGCTCCGGACCGGGATCCGGTCGTCGGCTCGTCGCTTTCCGCCTATTTGCTCGTTGCCGCCGTTTTCCTGGTTCTCAGTCTGGGCTGGGCGCTTTTCGACGAGGTTTTCGGCCTGCGCCCGTGGAAGGGCTACCAGCGGCAATTCGAGCGGCGCTACGCCGCTTTCCTGCAGAAGCAGATTCCCCGCCAGAAGGCTGCCGAGAAGGCGATTCGCGAGTCGGCGGAGTTTCAGGCGCTGGCGCAGAAGGTGGAAGCCCTCGTGCAGTCCATCAAGGGCCCGGCGGAAGATATCGACCGCCAAGTCGCCCACATCAACGCCCGGCTCGACCCCGTGACGGTAGAATTCACCGACAAGCGGGCCAATGTCTCCTCGCGCATTTACCGGATTGAGCATTCGGGGAAAAGCAGCCAGCGGAGCCAGCAGGCCAATCTCAACGAATTTGAGCGCGGGCCTTTCCGCCTCGAGCTGCCCGCATTGGACGGCTCGGGCAAAATCGAAAAGGCCAGCTTCACCTACGACCAGCTCGAGGAAGAGTTCAATCGCCTGCGCGACGAGAAGGCGCGGCTGCTCAGCCAGAAGGCAGAGATTCTTCGCCCTATTTCCGAGCTGCGCGCCCAGCGCGATTCTTACGTTCGCGATCACCTCAACGGTCTGGGGGCCGAGCAATTGCAGGGGCGGCTCAACAAGACACGCTTATCCTCCATCGAGATACGGCAGATCAACAATCCCGACGCCGGGCTGGTGGATCGCTGTGAGACGTGCCACCTGGGGATTCGCGAGCCCGTCGCGCTGACGCCGAAGGACATGGGCGGCACGAAGGACCGTATGGCGCGCGCCTTCACCAGCCACCCCGACCCCGAGTTGCTGCGCATTCACGATCCCGAGCGATTCGGTTGCACACCCTGCCACAACGGCAACGGCCTGGAGGTATCGAGCCTGGAGAAGGCGCACGGCAACTACGAGCACTGGCTCTGGCCGCTCCATCCCCGCGCCAACTTCGAAGCCGGCTGCCAGCAGTGCCACACGAGCGACATGGTTGTAGACCACGCTCCCGTCCTCAGTCTCGGTAAGGAACTCTTCCAGTGGCGCGGCTGCATGGGCTGCCACCGCTTTCAGGGATACGACGCAGAGCCGGAGGAGTTGGTTTCCGCGCGGCAGCAAGTCGGGCAATTGGAATCCCAGCGCCATGAAACTCAAGTTGAGATCCAGCGCGCTGTCCAGTCGGGTGACACCGCCTCCGATAACGAGACGGCGCGCCGTTACTACACGCAGGCGGAGGGACTGCGCGTTTCCATCAGCGGCCTCGATGGCCGCATCGAGCAGCTGAACCTTCGCGCGCGCAACCTGATGCGCGAAATCAAGAAGGTCGGCCCCGATTTGAAAGAGGTCCGCGTCAAGCTCCGGCCCGACTGGATTCCGGTTTGGATTGAAAACCCCCACGCCTTCCGGCCCACGACGCGGATGCCGCGCTTCCGGCTCGATGAGGATGAGCTGAAACCCGTGGCCGCCCTCATCTGGCAATCGGGGCTGGACGCCAAGCTCCCCGCCCAGGCGCCCGGCGACCCGGTGAAGGGCAAGGAGAGTTTTGAGACGCGCGGCTGTCTGGCCTGCCACTCGGTGGGCGAGGGCGAAAACTTCATGGGCGGGACCTTCGCCGCCAACCTGACGCGCGTGGGCGAGAAGGACAATTACGATTTTCTGGTTCGCTGGATTCACAATCCCCGTGAACGTACGCGCCCTTACTGTTCCTTCGAAAAACGCGATCTGACCGAGCAAGACTACAAAAAGCACGGCCTGCCGTTCGTCTTTGACCTCGATCACACGAAGTGCCCGAACGACGGCCACGAGCTGCGGGTCGAGCAGATGACGATTATGCCCAGTCTGCGCCTCTCCTGGCAGGAAGCGCGCGACATTGCCAGCTATCTGATGACGCTCAAGCAGAAGGATCCGGCTTCTTATCCGCCGGCGGCCTGGCTGAACGATCCGGCGCTCAAGGCGGAGGGCAGAGTCGTGGTGCAGCGGTACGGATGCGTGGGCTGTCACGAAATCGCCGGCCTCGAAGACGAGGGCCGCATCGGCACGGAACTGACGAAGGAAGGCTCGAAACCGCTCGAGCAGTTCGATTTTGGATTGTTTGTTCGCGAGGCGCGCGAGAAGGACTGGTACAGCCACCGCGGTTTCTTCGAACACAAACTGCAGAAGCCGGAGCTGTTCGACGAGGGAATGAAAGAGTTCAAGCCCGAGGGCGAAGAGCTCCGCATGCCCAACTTTGACCTCAAGCCTCAGGAGATCACCGCGCTCTCGACCTTCTTGATGGGGGCCGTGGACCCCACCGTTCCCCGGCGATACTTCGATGCTCCCGAGGACTATCGCAAGGACGTGCAGGATGGCTGGTGGCTGGTGAAGAAGTACAACTGCATGGGCTGCCACCAGTTCAAGGTAGGCCAGGCGACGGCGATCGAGACCCTGCCGCGCTTCCAGACGCCGGAGTGGAAAGAAAAGCTGCCGCCCAAGCTGCTCACCGAAGGTGCGCGCGTCAGCCCCGACTGGCTCCTTCGATTCATAGCGAATCCCGCCTTGAGCGAGACAGACACGGACCGCAACGGCGTCCGGCCCTACCTCTCGGTGCGCATGCCCACTTTCTATTTCTCGCCCGGGGAGGTTCGGAAACTGGTGCGATTCTTCCAGGCGATGGCGGCGCAGCCGATGCCCTACATTCCGCAGAAGCTGGAGCCGTTGTCGAACCAGGAACTAGCGATGGCGCGCGCTCTCTTTACCAGCCGCGCCGCGCCCTGCTTGAAATGCCACGCCACGGGCGACGCGGCGCACGACCGCTTCGCCACCGCGCCCAATTTCCTGCTGGCGCGCGACCGCCTGAAGCCGGGATGGACCAAGCGCTGGCTACTCGATCCCTCGATGATCAGCCCGGGAACGGCCATGCCCTCGGGACTCTTCAAGCGCGATGGGGAGCGCTGGGTCTTCTTCGGTCCCACGCCGCCGATTTTCGCCGGTTACACTGGTGACCAGGCGGAATTGCTGGTACGTTATATGTTCGAAATCACCCCCGAAGAGCAGCGGCGGCTGATGGGGACGGGTGCTGGCGCGACCACCGCTGGAGTCGGGAATTCTCCAGGCGGAAAGCTTGCATCCGGCCCGCAGCGTACTTCGGGGAGTTTGCTGGCGAGTGCGCACTGAGCGCGCGCTCAAAATTCCAAGAGGAAGAGGGTTTGATTATGCTGCTACGAAAATTCGCAATCACCTTGAGCATAGCTGCGGCCCTGATGTTTCTGGGTTGCGGGCAGAAAGAGACTACGGCCCCGGAGGAGAAGGCCTCGGAGGCGATGGAGCAGGCGGCCGCTCCCACGCCGATCGATCAGGCGACCGTGGGGTCGATCAGCGGCAAGGTCTCCTTTCAGGGAGCCAAGCCGAAAACGCCACGCATCATGATGGACCAGGACCCGGTCTGCGTGCAGAAACACAGCGGGCCGGTGATGGTGGAAGACGGCGCCGTGAACGGTAATGGGACGCTACCCAACGTATTTGTCTACGTGAAGTCGGGTGCCGAAAAGTACACCTTCGCCGTGCCTACGCAGCCTGTGGAACTCGATCAGGACGGGTGCATGTACAAACCCCACGTCGTAGGCATTCAGGTGGGCCAGACGTTGAGCATTCTGACCAAGGATGCCACCACCCACAACATCCACCCCATGCCCAAAGACAACCGGGAGTGGAATATGTCGCAGGCGCCCAACGCCGCGCCCCTCGAGCAGAAATTCTCGCGGCCGGAAATCATGATTCCGGTGAAGTGTAACCAGCATCCCTGGATGAAGTCCTACGTGGGCGTAACCAAGAATCCTTTCTTTGCTGTGACGGGGAGCGACGGCACGTTCAGCATCAAGGGCCTGCCGCCGGGCGATTACACGATCGAGGCCTGGACGGCGACCTTTGGCACGCAGGAACAGAAGGTGACCGTGGGCGCCAAGGAATCCAAGACCGCCGATTTCACGTTCAAGAGTTCGTAGAGAATCGAAGTTGTTTGGAAAGTCGTGAGACCGGCGGCGGAACGACCCGCCGCCAGTCTCGCGGGGTGAGTTCCCTGCGGAAGGGCATGTTGGGCGGCTGGCAGTCATTACCGCGCGGCAAGCCTTTCCCGTCTGGGAATTGAGGTTTTCAGGGCTGGTCCCAACAATCGGGTTATTTATTGAATGGAGCTTTGCGCCTTCCGGCACAGAGCTCTTTCAGGAGCACCGTCCATGGCGCTGTTGCTGGCAGTGATTATCGCACTGATGACGCTGGTGTCTGTGGGGCTCTTCGCGGCCCACGTCTGGTGGCTGCCGGCCGTCATCTCGACTCACGGCCCGGCGGTCGATCGTCAAATCGTCCTGACTATGTACATCACCGGCGCGATTTTCGTCCTCGCGCAATTGGCCCTCGCTTATCTTCTCTGGAAGCACCGTGACCGCGGGGATGGCACGCGAGCGCAATTCTTCCACGGCAACAACAAACTGGAAGCCATTTGGACGATCGCGGCGACTGTCCTGTTCATCGGGCTGAATCTGATGGGCTACCGCGTCTGGGCGGGGCTTCACTTCATGGGTGCGGAGCCCGGCGCGACACAAATCGAAGTGTGGGGCCAGCAGTTTGCCTGGTACTTCCGCTACCCGGGACCCGATGGCAAGTTCGGCCCCACTCATGTGGAGAAGGTCGACGATGCCACCGCGAATTATCTCGGGCTCGACCGCGACCACGACGCCGACTCGAAGGACGATATCGTCACCTCGACCCTGGCGATTCCCGTCAACCATCCGGTGCAGTTGATTCTTCGTTCCAAGGACGTTACCCATTCGTTCTTTGTTCGCGAATTGCGGTTCAAACAGGACCTGGTGCCCGGCATGATTATCCCGGTCCATTTCACAGCGACGCAGACGGGCCGGTATGAAATCGCCTGCGCCGAGCTGTGCGGCCTGGGCCATTACAAAATGCGGGCGTTTCTTCAGGTCATGACGGAAGAGGATTACCAGAAGTGGCTGCAGAATATGGCCGCGGCACAATGACGCGGCGGATCAGCAGGCGGAGGTAAGGGATGGCAGAGGTTCACGCGGAGGCCGTGCATCGGCACCCGGCTCCCCAGGGGTTCATTCGGCGCTATATCTTCAGCCTCGACCACAAGGTCATCGGCATTCAATACTGGTTTCTGGCCTTGTTCTCGGTTTTTGTAGGGCTTCTGCTTTCGATCCTGATCCGCGTCCACCTTGCGTGGCCACAGGCTCACATTCCTCTCCTCGACAAGCTCTCGCCCGTGGGCGCGCCCCATGGTCAGATCACGCCGGAATACTATCTAGCCCTGCTGACGATGCACGGCACGATCATGGTTTTCTTCGTGCTGACCACCGCGCCGCAAGGCGGCTTCGGCAACTTTGCTTTGCCCATCCAGATCGGCGCCGAAGACATGGCCTTCCCGCGGCTCAACATGCTCTCGTTTTGGACCACCTTCGTCGCCCTGATGGTCCTCATGGCGACCTTTTTCATCACCGATGGCCCGCCGATTTCCGGCTGGACGGCCTACCCGCCACTGAGCGCGGTCGGAGGGTCTTCCGGCCCGGGAGAGGCCATGGGCCAGAATCTGTGGGTGATTTCCATCGCCTTGTTCTGCGTTGCCTCAATGCTCGGCGCGCTCAACTTCATCGCCACGACGCTGGACCTCCGCGCCCGTGGCCTCTCGATGATGCGCCTGCCGCTCACATGCTGGTCGTGGTTCATCACCGCCGTGCTCTCGCTGCTGTCGTTCGCGGTGCTGCTGGCGGCCGGGGCGCTGCTGCTCTTGGACCGCATAGGCGGGACGAGCTTCTTCATTCCCGGCGGGCTGATCGTCAGCGACAAGATCATCAACCATTCGGGCGGCTCGCCGCTGCTCTGGCAGCACCTGTTCTGGTTCTTCGGCCATCCCGAGGTTTATATCGCGATTCTTCCCGGCATGGGGGCCACGTCGCACATCCTCTCTACCTTCGCGCGCAAGCCGATTTTCGGTTACAAGGCGATGGTTGCGGCCATGGGCGCGATTGGCTTCTTGGGCTTTATGGTCTGGGGCCACCATATGTTCGTGAGCGGAATGAGTCCGTACTCCGCCTTCGCTTTTTCCGTGCTGACCATGGCCATCGCCGTTCCCTCGGCCATCAAGACTTTCAACTGGCTGGGGACCATTCTGGGCGGAAAGCTGCGCTTTCCCACGCCCATGCTTTTCGCCCTGGGTTTTGTCTCGCTGTTCGTGACCGGCGGGCTGAGTGGCATTTTCCTCGGTCAGCCTGCGATTGACATCTTCTTTCACGACACTTATTTCGTGCTCGCGCACTTCCACATGATCATGGGTGTGGCGGCGATCTTCGGCATCTTCGCCGGGACTTATTTCTGGTTCCCCAAGATGTTCGGGCGGATGATGAACGAGACGCTGGGGAAGATCCACTTCGCGGTCACCTTTGCGGGCGTCTATGCCATCTTCATGCCCATGCACTTTCTGGGGTTGGTGGGCCATCCGCGGCGGTACTCGGAGATAAGCGGTTTTGAATTCCTGAAACCTCTGGCGGGTCTTCACGAATTCATTTCGATTGCGGCGTTCATTACCGGCGCGGTGCAGTTGGTTTTCCTGTTCAACGTGTTCTGGAGCATCTTCAAGGGCAAAAAGGCGCCCGCCAATCCCTGGGAAGCCACCACGCTCGAATGGACCGTTTCTTCGCCTCCACCGCACGACAACTTCGCCGGCAAACATCCCGTGGTCTATCACGGTGCCTACGAGTTCGGCGTGCCGGGGGCGGAGAAGGACTACATCATGCAGGATTCACCCGAGAAGGTGGCGGCGGACCATTGAAAGAAATAGAAACTGGAAAATAGAAATCGGAAACTGGCGGGTACGAGAATCAGTTTCCAACTTCCAGTTTCTAGTACGGTGGTTCCGCAAGGTTCTTGTGTAGCATATCGGCATCGTAATGGGCACAACGACTCTGTCCAAACCGGAACGGGTTTCCCCGCTGGATGGCGGCGGCCAGGGGGGCGGTGGCTTCGCGGGCTTCGGCGGCGGCGATTCCGGAGAGGTTCGCCCGTGGCAAGTTCCCGAGCGCACTTATCGCTTGGCGATGTGGATGGCGCTGGTCGCCATCGTGATGCTTTTCGCATCCTTTACCAGCGCGCTGGTTGTGCGCCAGGGGCTCTCGGACGACTGGGTATCGCTGGCGCTGCCGCGCATTCTCTGGCTGAACACGGCCGTGCTTCTCGTGAGCAGCGGAACGCTGGAACTCGGGCGCCGCGCTCTCATCCGGCGAATGGGTGGCAGCTTCACGGTTTGGCTTTATGTGACGACCGGCCTCGGATTGCTCTTTCTCGCAGGCCAGTTGGCGGCTTGGCGCGAGCTCGCCGCGCGCGGCGTCTATCTCGCCACGAACCCCAGCAGTTCGTTCTTCTACCTCCTCACCGCCGCCCACGGCTTGCACCTGGCGGGAGGAGTGATCGCGTTTTTCTATCTGCTCATCCGCGCGCGGGCGATTGCCGGCGGCCGGCAGCGGCGGACCGCCGTGGACGTTACCGCCATTTACTGGCATTTCATGGGCGCGCTCTGGATTTACATCCTCTTTCTGTTGACGACGAGGTTCTAGGATGGCTAGCCAAGATCTAACGGGTACGGCCGGGGAAGTGCTCCACGGAGCGACCACTCAGCCATCGGTCTGGGACGGCGGAGGCTCACCCTTCGCCATCGGATCGAAGAAGTTCGGCATGTGGTTGTTCATCGTCTCCGACGCCATCACTTTTTCCGCGCTGCTCATCGCTTACAGCTACGTGCGGGTGGCGAGCGCTGCCTGGCCGATGCCCTTTCATTTCTATCCCAGCGTCATCAAGGCCACGGTGATGACGTTTGTTCTGCTCACGAGCAGCGTGACCATGGTGATGGCGGTGCGCGCCGCGAAACTCGAGCAGCGCGGCGCGGCGGCGAAGTGGGTGCTCGCCACCGCCCTGTGCGGTGTGACCTTCATCGTCCTGCACGCCTTCGAGTGGGCCTCGCTTATTGAGGAGGGCGTGCGGCTCTTCAAGAATCCCTGGGGCACGCCGTTGTTCGGCGCTGCGTTCTTCACCCTGACCGGCCTGCACATGACCCACGTCGCTATCGGGGTGGTGTACTTGACCGTGATCGCGATTGCCTTCGGCCGCGGCAAGCTCAGTTCCGAAGACGTCGAGGTGAGTGGCCTTTACTGGCACTTCGTCGATCTAGTCTGGATGTTTATTTTTCCGTTGGTCTATCTGCTGTCGGTGAGGAGGTAACGGGATTTCAGGCAGCGCCGGGCTTCAATCCGGCAGTGCCGCCCTGAAAAGCGGCGCTACCTGGTCGTGAAAGGTGACGCATGAGCGAAGCACAGGAACACGCACATGAAGCAGGCAGCAAGAAACTCTTTCTCTACGTCTGGTTCTGGCTGCTGGGGCTGACGGGGATCGAGGTTTTCCTCGCCTACGAGCAACTGGGTGTCAAGCTGATGCTCACCCTGCTGATGGGCCTGTCGATCATCAAGGCCACACTCATCATTTCGTATTTCATGCACCTGCGCTACGAGAGGCGCAGTCTGGTGCTGACGTTGATGCCCGCGATGATCTTCGTGATCGGAATGCTCTTTGTGTTTTTCCCGGATAGCTTGCGACTGCTGCACATGAGACCCCAGTAGGACTTGTAGGCAGAAGGCAGGAAGCAGAAAGCAGCACGAGGGTGGAGAGAGGCTGGAAAATGGGAAGAGGAAACTGGAAACCTGAAAATCGAAACCCGACGCGGGCTGGTGTTTTTGCCAATTTCCATTTTCCAATTCCTGCCTTCCAATTTCTATTTTCCGGTTTCCGGTTTCGCTTCCCGGCCTTTCCGCCGCTGGCACGCAGAGCGCTCGCGGTGTTGTTGGGTGTCCTTGCGATCTTCGCGGCTCCGCATTCCGCGGCCGCCCAGGGTTGTGCGATGTGTTACACGAGCGCTGCGGCCGCGAAGAAGGCTGGGATCCAAGCGCTGCAGCACGGTATACTCATCCTCCTGGTTCCGCCCCTGCTGATGTTTCTAGGCATTTTCTGGGTTACGTTCCGCCGGCGGGACAGCGTGGAGGCCGAAGGCGCTGCGTCCCTGAAAGATTTTGATGCAAATCAACTGCGCGCGGGGCCTCCGGAATCGCGCGATTTCAGCGCTGAAACTCTCTTTCCGAAATCCGCCAGTTCGAATAGGATAGAAGAGAGCGGGACTCGTACATACCTCAGGGAGTAAGCAGAAGTGGCAGCAATTCAAGGTTCGGGCGTTGCGGTGGTTTCCGACTCCAATGCGGGGTTTGAACACTCCCACCCGTGGCTTCATGCCTACGCCGTCTTTGTGGCCTTTGCAACGCTGTTCCCGATCATTGCCGGCGCGCTCGTTACCTCCAATGACGCGGGACTTTCCGTTCCCGATTGGCCAACGTCTTTTGGAACTTTTCGAATGCCGCGCATGGTGGGCGGAGTGCTCTACGAGCACGGGCATCGCATGATCGCGGCCACGGTCGGGTTGCTCACTCTAATTCTCGCCCTGTGGGTGTGGTGGAAGGAGCCACGCCGATGGGCGCGGTGGCTGGCGCTAGCGGCGGTGCTTGCCGTGGTCGCGCAGGGAGTTCTGGGCGGCATCACGGTGCTTTTCTATCTGCCCGTCGCCATTTCCACCGGACATGCCACGCTGGCGCAGACATTCTTTTGCATCATGGTCACTTTGGCGCTCACGATACAACGCGATTGGCGCTGGAATGAACCCAGCAAGCTGGCGGATGAAACGGGAATGATTTCTTCCTGGCAACTCGCCCTGGCCACGACGGGAGCGATTTACCTGCAACTTATCCTGGGAGCAATCTTCCGGCACAACGGGATCGGTATCGCGCCACACTTGGCGGGCGCGGTCCTGGTCGCCGCGCTCGCCACTTGGCTTGGGACCCGGGTCTTCGCGAAGTTTCCGACGAACCGCCCCTTGACGCGCTGGATGATGGCATTGATGGGGTTGCTCGCTTTCCAGATCTTTCTGGGCATTAGCGCTTACATTTTGAAAATTCAGTTCCGGGATGCTCCCCAGCCCATGCCGGTGTTCGTTCGCGCCACCACGGCGCACGTGGCAGTGGGAGCGCTGCTGCTGGCGAGTAGTCTGATCTTGACGCTCCAGATCTATCGCCGCGTCGCTGGTCCGGGAGCTTCATCGGATTCACGGGGAATCAGGGCAACACAAAAGGCCGCTGCATGAATGGGGTTTCAGCCAGTCTGAGACCCGGCGTGCGCTCAGCAACTTTGAGCACGCGCTGGGTATCCACGGTGAAGGACTATTGGGTCCTGACCAAGCCCGAGGTGAATTTCCTCGTCTTGATCAGTACGCTGGTGGGCTTCTACGCCGGTGCGCGCGGGCCCCTCGATGGAATTCGTCTGTTTCATACTCTGCTCGGGACCTTGCTGGTGGCGAGCGGAACGGCCACACTCAACCAGTTCATGGAGCGGGACGCCGACGCGCTGATGCGCCGGACACTGAACCGTCCGCTGCCGGCGGGGCGCATGGCGGCCTGGAATGCTCTGGGATTCGGCCTGTTGCTTTCGGTGGGTGGGGGGCTCTACCTGCTGGTGGCGGTCAACGCTCTCACCAGCTTCCTGGCTCTGGCGACGTTAGCCAGTTACCTGCTCCTCTACACGCCGCTCAAAAGGAAAACGCCCTGGTGTACTTTCATCGGTGCGTTCCCGGGCGCCATGCCGCCTTTGATCGGCTGGGCGGGCGTGAACGGGAGCTTGAGCAAGGAAGCGTGGGTTCTCTACGCGATTCTCTTCCTCTGGCAGTTTCCACATTTTCTAGCCATCGCTTGGATGTATCGCGACGACTACGCGCGCGCTGGTTTACAGATGCTCCCTCGCGGCGACGGCGACGGCAAGACGACGTTCCGGCAAATCCTCGCTTGTTCGCTGCTGCTCCTGCCGGTTAGCCTGCTCCCCACATGGCTGGGCCAGGCGGGGATTATTTATCTGGTGGGCGCATTCGTGCTCGGCTTGATGTACATCCATTCCGGAGCCCGGCTGGCAGCCGGCAAAACCAACGTCCTTGCTCGGCGGCTCGTCCTGGCCTCCATCATCTATCTGCCGCTGGTTCTCGCGCTCATGATGCTGGACAAGGCTTCGGCTTAGGCGCCGGAAACCGCTTTCTCGTTCTCGCGGAGTTTTTCCTCCAGGTGCTGGATCGTGGCATCCAGCCAATTGAGGAGGCTTTGCTCCGCTTCTTCGCGGTCCGCTCCGCTTTCCAGAGTTGCGATGGTGTCCCCTTTGTCGTTGAGGGGAATGTGATGGCAAGGGATGTCCTTTTGCTGGCCAGATTCAGGAACCCACGACCACAGAAGGCACTCATTGCAGGGATGCTTTCGGACGGCCTCGCCGAAGTTGAGGCAGGTGACCGAGTCGCGAAAAAGTGAGGTGGGCTTCCACGGTGTGCGGACCGACCGCCCGTACCCGCCGTCCTTTAGGATGCTGCGCTCTAGCTTGAGTTGTTCTAGAGTTTCCCTAACGTTGCTTGCCATGGCCTCAATCTCCGGCGGATGATTTACCCTTCAGGCTGTCGCAGCACCACAGACCCCTTGTTCAAGCATGCAATTTCGGTGCCGCAATAGGGCTTTGACAAGGCGCATGTTATCAATAGAATAGAGAGGAAGCGGCTTCTGGACGTGGGCCAGAATGCCCGGTTCCCATCGGCGGCCCGAAGTTATACTCCCTGATGCGTGAAGTCTCTCGCCGCAGGCCGAGGCGTGAGGGACTTGGCGCGAACTCGGAGATTCCTTCCCGGAAGGAGTCGGTAACGATGCTTCAGCCCCTGCTGGTTTATGCATTCTCGCTTCTGGTCGGTTTAGCAAGCCTAGCCGCCTGTGCGTGGGTCATTGTCACCGGCCAGGCACTCACTCTGGATGGGCTCTTGATGATGGCCATCAGCCTCACCGTCGGGGCAATCTTCGCGGCCAATGTGGCATGGGCCTGGCACGTGGGAGAGGTTGGCGAGGTCCTGCAGAAGCTCCGCCATCGCTCCCAGGAAGCGAAGTCTCAGGGCGCCTCGGGCAGCAAGGGAAATACTCAGGCTGCGAACTGACCATGGGTTTTGACCTCTCCGTACTTCCGACCATCGATGCTGTTCTGAACGCTACGAGCGCCGCGCTGCTGATTCTGGGTTACATTTTCATCCGACGGCGAAACATCCCCGCGCACAAAACCTGCATGCTCGCGGCCGTAGGAACTTCCACACTCTTCCTCATCTGCTATCTGACTTACCACTACTTTCATGGCACAACGCGATTCGCCGGGCGCGGCGTCCTCCGGGCGGTGTACCTTTCGATTCTGGCAACACACACCGTGCTCGCCGCTGCCATTGTGCCGCTGGTGATCGTGACGCTGGCTCGCGCGCTGCGCGGGCGTTTCGATCTTCATCGCCGCGTGGCGCGGTGGACGCTGCCCCTCTGGATCTACGTTTCCATCACCGGTGTGATTGTGTACTGGATGCTGTATCATCTTGGGGCTGGCCAGTAACCGGCTTGGTTTGCGCCGCAGGCCGGCGCGTGTAATAGTAAGCAGGGGGTCGTGGATGAAATTCCTTATCACCATCTTCCGGGACGAGGACGGGATGTATGTTGCCGAATGCCCCTCCATCCCCGGGTGTATCAGCCAGGGAATAAATGAGCAGGATGCCGAGCAGAACATCCGAGCGGCGATCAAGGAGTGCTTGGAAGTGCGCGCCGAAAAAGGGATGCCCCTGACCGTAACTACCCGCGAAGTTGAAGTGCTTGCCTGATGCCTCCCGTTCCGCTGCTTCGCCCTCTTGAAGTCGTCAAGGCGTTTGAACGCCTTGGCTGGTCGGTGGTTCGCCAGCGGGGGAGCCACATCATTCTGACCCAGCCAGGGCACATCGCAACCCTGTCCGTTCCCGACCATCCGCAAGTAGCGCGAGGCACCTTGCGAAGTCTCATCGCGCGGGCAGGGATTACCGTCGAGGAATTTCTGGCAGTGTCGAGCCAATGAAATGCTTTCAGACTGACAACAAGCTGGAATGAGGCCACACTGAGCGCCGATTCCCCATCCCCCAGCACGCCTCCTGCCAAGAGCAATCTGGTGATCGCGATGGTGCCCGCGCTGCTGGTGCTGGTCACATTTCTTTTCTGGTATCAGACCTGGTTCGGCCGCCGGCTGACCGACCGCGAGATCAGCCAGTACCTCAGCGACACCTCCGTCCCGCACAAAACGCAGCACGCCCTCACGCAGTTGGCCGAGCGGATGGCGCGCGGCGACGCGGCCGCGCGGCAGTGGTATCCGCAGGTGATTCGCCTGGCCGCGAGCAAGGAGTCCGGCTTTCGCGTCATGGCGGCTTGGGTGATGGGGCAGGACCGGAATGCGCCGGAGTTCCATTCCGCGCTCCTCCGTCTGCTCGGCGATGCGGAGCCGATGGTGCGGCGCAATGCGGCGCTCGCCCTGGTGCGATTTGGCGATGCCGCCGGGCGGCCGGAATTGCGTGCGATGCTACGACCCTACTCCGTCGTCGCGCCGGCGGCGGGCACGGTGACGTTCCGCATCAAGGAAAGCGAATCGTTGCGCAACGGCGTGACTCTCGCGCGCCTTCAACCCGTGGCGGGGGATAGCATCGATGTGATCTCGCCGGTGGGGGGAACGTTGCAGCGTCGTGCCGTACCTGACAGCGCAAACGTTTCAGCCCAGGAAGCCATTGCCGTGATTGCGCCCGGAGAGGACCAGGTGTGGGAAGCGCTGCGCGCGCTCTATCTGGTCGGGAAAACAGAGGATTTGCCCGACGTCGAATCTCCCACGTGGAACAATGCCAAAATGTCTGACCGCGTCCATCAGCAGGCTGTAGCGACAGCACAGGCAATCCGCGCACGCCGCTGCCCCGAGGTTTACCCTAACTCATTGATAAGATAGACGTTGTCAGGTTCGTTGAGATTTTATGCAGTCGCTCATTCTAAAGGACTTACTCGGTTCGTTCTAGCTTCGTCAATTCGCCGCGTTTCTAAGTAATTGATTAAATGACACTTTCTCGCTTCGCTGCATTATTCAACATCCGTTGATTCTAAAAGACTTACTCGGTTCGTAGCGCTATGAGGAATTGTAATTAGCTCATTCTAAATAACATCCTCGGTTCGTCATTTTACTATATAAGGGCTGC
Organism: Terriglobia bacterium; assembly: GCA_049515175.1. Classification (GTDB taxonomy): domain Bacteria; phylum Acidobacteriota; class Terriglobia; order UBA7540; family UBA7540; genus JACQNR01. The sequence continues at coordinate 16,905 of JBEKUI010000008.1, read as the reverse complement.
CGAACCCAGCCTCCGTCGGCCCTCGCCGATTCCCGTAGCGCCGGCCTCTGCCCGCCCTTGCCGCGCATGAAGATAGACTAGCACACTTGCCTCCAAAAGTCAAGAGCCAGCCCTGGCAGCCGGGCTAATGTTGTTCAGCGTTTCCGCCGATCATGCTGTGAAAGCGGACTTCCAGTGAGGAGGGTGCCCGTGCCGAGAACGCGTCCACTCAAGAATCGGCGGTACGCCAAGCTGACGCCGTGGGAAGATCACTGCTGGGTCTGGTATTTCTGTTATTACGTTGTTGACGAAAGGAAATCAGACATGGAGGCGGATCGCCTTACTTGGAGGGACATGCTATCGGAGTTTCCGAGGCTGAGGTTCTACGACGGCTGCGAACCCTAGGCGGGAGAGCCCGTAGCTCTCCGGTTTGCCCTCGACACCAAGAATGAAGCGCACGGCCCTCAGCAGGGGCCGCGTACTTCCTTCACTCTTACCCTCCTGCTGCATCCCGGCGAAATCGGCCCCGAGATCTGCTACAAACGATCCCCAGCCAATACCATCTTGCAAACAGCTAGAAACGGGTATTTAATCTGTCCCAACATGGAGTTCGCAATCCCTTTTCTAAAGTGGGCTGGAGGCAAGCGCTGGTTCGTCAATCAGCATCTCGATGGGATCCCCGCCTACAAGGGGAGATATTTCGAACCGTTTCTAGGCAGCGGAGCGGTCTTTTTTGGCGTGAGACCGAGCCGGGCGATTCTTGCAGATCTCAATCCAGATCTGATCGCGACGTTTTCTGCAATCAAACAGAACTGGCGAGGAGTAGAAGCACTTCTTCGCAAGTATCACCAACTGCATTCCAAACCTTTCTATTACATGATGAGAAAGTCTCGGCCTCGCTCTCCAATAGTTCGGGCCGCGCGATTCATATACCTCAACCGCACGTGCTGGAACGGTTTGTATCGCGTAAACGTAAGTGGCCAGTTCAACGTCCCCATCGGCACGAAAGAGAGTGTCGTCCTAGAAACCGACGATTTCGATCAGGTCAGCCGCCTGCTAAAGCATGCGTCGCTGGTCGTTTCGGATTTTAAGCGGGTTATCCGCCGCGCGCGTAAAGGTGACTTCATCTTTGCGGACCCGCCCTACGTCACATCGCACTCAAACAACGGTTTCCTTAAGTACAACGAGAATCTATTCGGTTGGGATGACCAAGTTCGCTTGAGGGATTGTCTCCTTCAGGCGAAGAAAAACGGGGCACATGTGCTGTCAACCAATGCCGACACCCCACCTATCCGTAAACTCTACAAGAAGGACTTTACGATCCGGAGTGTGACCCGCCCAAGCGTTATAGCCGCCGGTTCCGACAAACGCGGTATGGTCAGGGAATTAATCATAACGAGCTGGTGATAGGGGCGCATGATATGCTCTCGCAGGGAGTTTTTGAGTATCAACCCCTTTGACCCCATGTATTTCATCGGTTTCTCGCGTACAGAGCTGTAAACACGGGTTCCACGACACTAAACTTCATCGTTTCTGGACACCACGCGGGGGTCCGCTGGACCTTCCAAAACCGATTCCCGCCGCATATTTCGTCTACAAGCTTGCGGAATTTCACAAGTCGGTGGTACGCAAGGATCTGGACGTTTTCTATGTCAGGAAAGTGATCTGCATCTACTCTCGGCGCGGGTACGGAGGAGAACTGGATGCTCGAGATCTTTTCGACCCTGTCTTCAAGAAACTGTGAATCAAGAGGCTGAAAGACAGGATACCGACAAATGTGGTCTGAATAATTAGCCTTGTTCCTGTGGCCGCCATCGAGATGATCTTCCTGGTTGGGATAAAAAAAGGGATCATCGGCAAGTTGAGGATGCGCACTCACGAATTTCCAATAGAATTTATGCTCTCGATCACCCCCGTCCTTTTTTCGAAAAAGGACGTGGCCTCCCCCCTCGTCTAGACACGCAATTTGTTTCCTCTTGTGGAGCTGAAAAGCGCCAAATAGGTGGGCAAATGCCCGAATTGAATAGTGACTGGAATAGTAGCCTGCTACCGAAGACCAGATTGGGCTAGCCTCGGTTAGTGAGGCAGAAATCAGGAAACTGTGTACAGATCTGAGCCACATTTCGACGGCGGCAGTCGCAAAGCACGTCAAGATCTTTCGAGTCGCGGCGACCGTCTTAGTGGGTAATGAAGGGTCAACATGTATCGAAAGCAAATCGGACAAAGTCCCTGGCGCAGGAAAAGCACCAGCTGCCCTTTGCGAGTTCAAATCTTCGAACATGATACTTACTCGTTTTGATAATTCTCTGTCCATACGCTCACAGTCCGAGAGCTCGGAAGACTTTGGAACGAATCCCACCAGCCACTTGAGCAATCCTCTCAGGCTTTGCCCTACGCAGATTCAGCTTTGCGCCCAATGCCGCCCAAAGGGTGTCGCGAAACAAGCCGATGCCGCCGCTGCCTAAGTAATTCCGGTTTTTGAATTCTCTCTTTCCGATAAAAACATCACCATCGAGCAATGCAGCTCTGTTTGCAATGTTGTGTAACCAGTTGGTGAGCCACTCTTGAGCTTTTGCCGAGACCAATGGTGCGTTTCTCTTGCGTAGTTCCCAGAGCATCGCTGGAACCAAAGCCAGAATTGAGACTAGAACTCGTCCTTGGTAGGCAACGTTCTCCGGGTCAAGTTGCTTATGTTTCAGCACCCTCTTGCTCTCGAAGCGGCCAGATGCTTCTAGCCACGAAGTGAGGCATTGTGCCAAGAATTCGGTCTGCATCTCAAGGGCCTCGATCTCGCACTTTTCTAATGCCGGCAGACCGTCCTCAATTGCACTATTGAGGGTTGCAAGACTTATAACATCCTTAACTCCGTACTTAATGCCTGGAATCTGAATCATTCCTACGAGTGGGCCTGTCTCTAGCATGAGTCTTCGGCCTATGTCCTGCGCGCGCTCTTTATGGTCAAGCGCGTCCCGTCTTCCACGTGCCGTGGGATATAGGTCGGCAACAAGGGAACGGTCAACTTTTTTCTGATTGAAGTTCACGTCTATAAAAATCTGTGCTTGCTTCCGCGGCGGCTCGCCAGGTGCATCTAGGTCGAGAAATACTTCCGCTGGTATTTCCCATCTGGCATCCTGCTTCTTTTCTTGGAGAAGTCTAACTGCGAAATATGCGCCGTTTATCCGGTGCTGTCCGTCGATTACTGTAAAATTTAGACCCGCACTGTTTGCATCAAAGGTCAGCGTGCCTGCTGTGCCCGATGCGTCCCCAGTTACTTGAGAATGCACAATTTTGGCTCCATTCACGTGCAGCAATACGTTGGAGAACGTCGGAAACTCGCTCTTAACGGGAGTAATTACACTTGCAACGCGAGGAGGCCATTCGCGCCCAGGTTCGTCTTTCTTTGGTCCATAGAAGTGGCGAAAGTACTTGTCAAGTTTCGTCGGAACATTGAGTATTTCCTCTTGCAATAAATATGCTGCGATATGCGCGACTCGTTTCCACTCAAGGGAGCGCTGAATCGTCTTTACCTTATCCGGGCTTCGGTGAGGTGAATGAGGTGTCCCCGGCCACCATTCCATGAGCCGAGTGACATCCAGGGCGCAGAGACAGTGTTTCCTTTCTTGCAATTCTGGATGGACAAAGGGATTCTTTGGGACGATCACGGAGATACGTTGGATAGAAGCTCCGTCAGGAAGGTTCTTCATGATCCAATTCCCCCTAGGCTGCCTGCGACACCTTTGCGGACGGCTGGCCGGGAACCCATTCGGGTAGGCGGCTCACCAAATGACGCGTTACTCCTGCCCAACGGAGAATTCGGGCAGCCGAAACGTCCAACTCGCCTTGTTCTATGGCCATCTTCTGACAACAGGCGAGATTCTACGTTATTCTTCATACGCCATTCAACGAGACATTACAAGTTGCGTGACCTGTCAACCCTCTCCTGGCCGGGGCCGCACGAGCGGTCCCACTCGCCCTTGTTGACGCTCACAATGCAACCACCACGGCAATCGCAAATCCCAAATCCAAAATCGGCAATCTGCGTTGTGCTATAGTCGCTGCCGGGGAACGGGGCGGGGGCCGATCAGCCGGGTCAGAACCGCGATGCTTCGAGCCACACTCTTTTCGATTGCCAGCCTGGCGCTCCTCCCCATTGTGGGAATGCTGCGAGGTGCAGAGATGCCCCAACCAACACGCACAATTCGCGCTTATGAAATTGCGGCGCCCCTCTCGCTCGACGGCGATCTCGCCAAGTGGCAGGCCGCGGAGTCGGTCGCTTTTGAAGGCCGCCCGCTCGCCGGCCATCCACGTCGCGCCACGGTGTACGCGCTCTGGGACCGCGACTACCTCTACCTGGGCTTCGACGTCTACTCCTCGAAGCTCGTGGCCGCCGTGCGCCAGCACGATGGCGATCTGCTCTGCGAAGACGATGGGGTGGAATTCCTGATCGATGCGCATCACGACCGCAGCAAGGAATGGCTGGCGGACGACTTCGCTTATCACATCAACGTCCTCAACGTGGTTTACGACGACCGCGGAACGCCGGCGGGAAAGCCGGACCCCGCGTGGACAGGCGCCGCGCGCCACGTGGTCAGAATCGTGGATGACTATCATTACGTCGCCGAAGCGGCCGTACCTTGGACGGAAATAGGCGTGAAGCCCCGGGCCGGGAAGACGATCCTGGGCGCCGATTTCGCTGTCAATGGCAAAGACCCTGCCAGCGGCAAGTACGACTACTTCGACTGGTGCCAGCTTAAAGTCTTCCACGACGCTTCGGGGTTTGGCGATCTCGTCCTCGCCGGCCGCCGCAAGCCCCGCCGATAGACGCCGCCCGCTGCCGCGCACATGGGTTATACTAGAATTGAAGCGACAGGGACTTCCCGTACAATGAGCAATCTGCGTGTTCCACAGGCAAGCTTTGGAGGCTTGACCGTGGCGGCCTTTGAGAGCCGTCGCGCGGCGGAGCTCGCCACGTTGATTTCGAACCTCGGCGGCGTCGCCCGCGTAGCCGCCTCCGTCCGCGAAGTTCCTCTCGCCGAAAATTCCGCCGCGCTGGATTTTGGCCAGCAGCTCTTCGCCGGAAAGATTGACGCCGTGGTTTGCCTGACGGGTGTCGGAACGCGGGCGCTCCTGGAGATTCTGGAGAAACGTTTCGCTCGCGAGGAAGTGGTGAGCGCCTTCCAGCGCGTGAAAGTCGTGGCCCGCGGCCCCAAGCCCGTCAAGGTCCTGCAAGAGTACGGGATTCCTTTCGCCATTACCGCGCCGGAACCGAATACCTGGCGCGAGCTGCTCCGGGCGCTTGACCAGAATTCCTGCGGACTCGTGCTGCGGGGAAGCTGCGTCGCCGTGCAAGAGTACGGCGTCCCCAACGACAGACTGCTTGAGGAACTGAAGCGGCGCGGCGCGAACGTGATGCAGGTTCCTGTGTACCTCTGGGCGCTGCCCGAAGACCGGGCGCCGCTCGAAGCGCTCGTTCATGAGTTGATTGACGGTGCGGTGCAGGTGGCGTTGTTTACCAGCGCCGTGCAGGTCTATCATGTTCTTCAGGTGGCGAGCGAATCCGGGCTCAAGGAGCGGCTGCTCGGCGCCTTGAAGAGGTGTGTGGTGTGCTCGGTGGGCCCGACCTGCTCGGAGGCGCTCGCGGCCAACGGAATCGCGGTCGATATCGAGCCGGAGCACCCCAAGATGGGCGCCCTGATTCACGAAGCGGCGAAGCGGGGAGGGGAAGTTTTGAAGAAGAAGTCAGGAACCAGGAGTCTGGAGCCTGTGGGAGCGGCCGGATCTTCGCCCGCCGCGACCGCCCGCGAACCCGGCGCAACTACGGCGGAGCGCCGCGCCGCGCCCTGGCACGACTCGCGCTTCCTGAAGGCCTGTCGCCGGGAACCAGTGGACGCGACGCCGATCTGGCTGATGCGCCAGGCGGGCCGCTATATGAAGGAGTACCGCGACCTGCGCGCCCGCGTTCCGTTCCTCGAGTTGTGCAAAAGTCCGGAGCTTGTTTCGGAAGTTACGGTGACCGCCGCCCAGCGCCTGAACGTGGACGCGGCGATTATCTTTGCCGACCTTCTTCTCATCGTCGAGCCGCTGGGTTTTCACCTCGAATACGGCAAAGGGGAAGGCCCGGTGATCGCGCCGCGCTTCGCGAAAGCCGCCGATCTGGACCGTCTGCGCGAGGTCGAGCCGGAAGATTCTCTCGACTACCTCTACGCGGCGATTCGCCGTACGCGCGCCGAGCTCAATCCCCGCATACCGCTCATCGGATTTTCCGGCGCGCCGTTCACGCTGGCCTCCTACTTGATCGAAGGCGGCGGCTCGCGCAACTATCGCTACACGAAGACCCTGATGTACGACGACCCCGGCGCCTGGCGGGCGCTGATGGAGCATCTGGCGCGCAACCTGGCGTGCTACACCAACGCCCAGATTGCCGCGGGCGTGCAGGCCGTGCAAATCTTCGACTCCTGGGTCGGCTGCCTCGGCCCCGAGGAGTACCGGGAGTTTGTGCTTCCCTATTCGCGCCAGTTGATCCAGGGCATCACGCCGGGCACGCCCGTCATTCACTTCGGCACGGGAAGCGCCATGCTGCTCGAGGCCATGCGCGACGCGGGCGGCGACGTCATCGGCGTGGACTCGCGCATCGAGCTTGACCAGGCTTGGGCGCGCATCGGCTACGACCGTGGCATTCAAGGCAATCTCGACCCCGTCGTGCTCTACGCCAACCCGGCCTACATCCGCGCGCGGGTGGAAAGAGTCCTGAAGCAGGCGGCGGGACGCGCCGGCCACATCTTTAACCTGGGTCACGGAATCCTGCCCGATACGCCGGTGGAGAACGTCCTCGCCCTGGTGGAGATGGTGCGGGAACTGAGCAGCCGATAGTCACGCCGGAATGATTTTAGGTAGGAATTATGAGCCAGAGTACTTCTGACAATCGATGGGCGGTTCTGCTCCTGGCGCACGGCGCTCCCGACCGCCCAGAGGACATTCCCGAGTTCCTGCTGAATGTCCGCGGCGGGCGGCCGCTGCCCGAGCCCGTAGTCCAAGAGCTTGCCCATCGCTACAGCTTGATCGGAGGCGGCTCGCCGCTCCTCTCCTGGACGCTGGCCCAGGCAGAGCAGCTTGCGGAAACGCTCGCTCATCCCGTGTATGTGGGCATGCGCAACTGGAAGCCCTTCATCGCCGAGGCGGTGCAGAAGATGCGCGACGAAGGCGTGGAGCGCGCCGTGGCCCTCTGCCTGGCGCCGCAGAATTCCCGCACCAGCATCGGCCTCTACAAGCAGCACGTCTTCGCCGCCATTGAGAAGCGCGACCCTCTGCTTCAGGTGGACTTCATCGAGAGTTGGCACGACCATCCGCTGCTGATCCAGGCGTTCCTCGACAAGGTGGTCACGGCCCGGGCGCGAGTCCGCGCGGAGACGGGCACGGAGGCGCCCATCATCTTCACCGCGCACAGCGTGCCGGAGAAAACCATCGCCGCGGGCGACCCCTACGCCGATCAGGCCCGCGAGACGGCGCGCCGGGTGGCGGAGGCCATGGAACTCGCGAGTTATCGCGTGGCCTTTCAGAGCCAGGGTATGACCGCTGAGCCCTGGATCGGCCCAACCGTCGAATCACAGATCGATGAACTCGCCGCGCAGGGTTACCGGCACGTTCTGCTCGCGCCCATCGGCTTCGTCTGCGATCACGTCGAAATTCTCTACGACATCGACGTGCTGTTTCGCGACTACGGAAAGAGCCGGGGCGTGACCGTTCACCGTTCGGACTCGCTCAACGACAGCCCACTGTTCACCAAAGCACTCACCGAAATCATTTCCCTCCGCGTCCTGGAGTCAGCGGGCAGCCATGAGTAGTGCGTCTCCGCCCGCACGCGTGGCCGTCGTGGGAGGCGGCATCGCCGGCCTGAGCGCCGCGTACACGCTGGCGCGCGCTCGCCAGCGTGGCCTGCCCGTTGCCGGACTCCTGATCGAAGGCCGCGACCGCCTGGGCGGCGTCATCCACACTGAACGTGTGGAAGGGTTCGTGATCGAGGCGGGACCAGACAGCTTCCTGGCGGAGAAGCCGGAGGCTGCCGCGCTCTGCCGCGAATTGGGGCTGGGCGATCAACTTCTGGGCTCAAACGACAGTGAGCGCCGCACGTACATTCTCCACCGCGGACGGCTCGTGTCCCTGCCTGACGGCCTGATGCTGCTCGTGCCGACACGCCTCTGGCCCATGGCGACGACGCCGCTGATTCCGTTCACGAGCAAGCTCGCCATCGCCGCGGAGTGGTTCACATCTCCGCCCGCGCGGGACGTGAGCTCCGCCGCAGACGAGTCCGTGGCTGCTTTCGTCGAGAGGCATTTCGGCCGCGCCATGGTCGAAAACATCGTCGACCCGCTGCTCGCCGGAGTTTACGGCGGCGATTGCCGCCGCCTGAGCGTCCGCTCCGTGTTGCCGCGCTTCTGGGAAATGGAGCGCCAGTTCGGCAGCCTGACGCGTGCCACGCTGCGCGCCCGGCGCGAACGACTCAAGGCCGCGCGCGTCGCCGCAAGCGCCGGCAATTCCGCGCCCCCGCAGCTTCTGCCGCTTTTTATGACCCTCCGCGGCGGACTCGATCAGATGGTTTCAGGACTGGTTGAACGGCTGGATAAGAATGAAATCCAATTGGGTGTTCGCGTCGCCGCTCTCGAGCCGCTGCCCGGACCCCGTGGCGGCTACCGCCTGCGCGGCGAAGACGGCGCGGGCCGCGAGGCCGAGGCGGTCGTGCTCGCAATGCCCACACACGAATGCGCAAAGCTGCTCGCCCCGCTCAATTCCACACTCGCCGGGCTGCTCGGCGAGATTCCCTACAGTTCGTCGATGACCGTTTCGCTCGCTTACGATGCGGCGGCACGAAAGCTGCTGCCAACGGGCTTTGGATTCCTTGTGCCGCGCAAGGAGCAGCGCCGCCTGCTCGCCTGCACTTTCGTGCAGGGCAAGTTCCAGGGGCGGGTCCCCGAGGGCAAGGGGCTGCTACGCTGCTTTCTGGGAGGGTCGGCCGACCCCGAGGTCTTGAACCTGGAGGACGCGGAAGTCCTGGCGCTCGTCCGTCGGGAACTCCAGTCCATCGTCAACTTCAACCAGGAGCCGCTGTTCTGGCGCATCCACCGCTGGCCACGCTCGATGGCCCAGTATGAGGTCGGCCACGCCGAGCGCGTCGCCGCCATTCAGAAGGAACTCGCCAAGCATCCCGGGCTGTTTCTGGCGGGCAACGCTTACTCCGGCATCGGGATTTCCGATTGCGTGCGTACCGGCCGCGCCGCCGCCGAAAGCGCCATTCAGTTGGCGGGGGTTACTGCGTACGGGCAGGGCTGTGCCTGCCCCTGACGACGCCGCGGGGAAACTGCAGGGAGTCGGCCCCTGCGCGGTCACGTGGGGGAGGTTGCAGTCAGATTTCGCGCAGAACCTTCAGCCACCCTTCCAGCGACTCGCGCGTGCTCTCGAGGCGGTCTCCATCGGGGCGGCGGTAGTGGGTTTCGAGAGACATCGTTCCTCGGTATTTGTCGGCCTTGAGCGCCTTGAACAGGCCGTGGAAGTCGATCACGCCTTCGCCCACCGGAACCCAGCCGAACTTTCCAGTCTGGGGATTCTTCTTCAAATCCTTGACGTGCATGTGGGGGAAGAGTCCGCGTACGGCCTGGTAGCCGTCGGGATAGGGAGTTTCGCCGAGCAGAACGGAGTTGGCGGGATCCCAATTCCCGCGCAAGTGGGGCGAATTGATCTCCTTCACGATCCGGGCGAGTTCGAGGCCCGTGCCGACATTGCAGGTTTGTTCGTTTTCGAGGGCGAAGATGATGCCGTGGCGGCCCGCGAATTCCGCCCCCTTCGCCAATCGGTCGCGAACGTAGGGGTAGGCCTTTCCCGGCTCCTCGACGCGGAAGTAGCTGAAGATGCGGACTAACTTCGTGTCGAAGAAGTGCGCCAGTTCCGCCGTCTTGTCCAGTAGCTTCCCTGTGTCGGCGTCGGTAAACGCGGCGCGGAACATATCGCTGTCGGTCTTCTTCGCGGGCATTTCGGGTAAATCGTATTTGTATGCGGGTGAAGCGATACTAGTCACGCGCAGTCCGTTCTGGTGGAGAAGGTCTCGGGCCCGCGTCAGCTCTTCCTGCGACAGGTTCATGATGTTCTTGCTCCACAACTCGCGCAGATCGCAATAGTGCAGGGAATAACTGGCGAGAAACTTTGCCGCTTCTGCGAAGTCTTCCGAGATCTCATCACAAATGATGCCGAGCTTGAAAGGCCGCGCCGACTTGCCCGCGCCGCCCGCCAGCGCCGTCATTGCCCACGCGGGCAACGCCGCCAGCCCAGCCGCCACAAAAGTCCTGCGAGTATGAGTTCGAGACATGATTCAACCTCCGAACGTTCTTGGCGTGTCGTAGCCGGCCACCATCCGAGGCGCCCAGCCAGCGGCGGGTTCGTCCTCGCTCGGCTGCGAGAGAGCGATCAATAGTTACGGGCTCCCCACTGGACCCGCAGGGTCTCCACATTCCAGGCATCTTCAGAGTTGACCAGTTCCAACCCCACCATGCCGTCGTAAAAACCGCCGGCCTCGCCGCTCCAGGCGACGCGCATCAGCTTGTGGCTATCATCCGTGGGCATTTCTACGACCACTTCGCTACCTTCCTTGAGGTGGAAGCGCGTGTGGACGCGCGCCCCTCGTTCGTCGAGAGACACCATCTGGGCGCGGTCGAAGAACCTTCGGCCGCCGCTATCGGTCCCGCGGACGATTACCGGGATCTGTACCGGAACGCGCCGGTGTGTCCTTCTTTCAGGGGTTTCCACAGCCATGTGACGAGGCTCGATGATAGTGGAGGGGAGAGGGAACGTCAACAACTCTGCCGCTCAAAATTGACCAGGCTGCCGTTGTTGGCAGTCGAGTCGTTGGGAATGCCGTGGGGGTCGTGGCATGCGGCTCTGGAGGTGATTTCTGTATGCTTCTCGTGCTCTTTGAAACTCAGCTTGCGGCCTCACTCGCTCTTCTGTTTCGGAGAGGCGACCCCGGAAATCCTTGGATTTGCTTTCTACAACGGCCGCGAAGGCGCTTAAGGGTTCCGCACATGAGCTCATGGCAGTGCTAGCCCCATAGGACTCTTCGCGCTTCGGACTTTGTCCCCGGCTGGACGTTGATCCTCCATTGCTGGTTTTTCGGCGCTTATATGCTATTTCAAGGTTCGATGCTGTTTAGCGCGTGCGATGAGTTGTTCGACTTCCGCTCTGCGGGGGTGGTTGGGATATTTCTTTAGAATCTGCTGCCAGGCGGCAACCGCGCCATCCGCGTCGGACTTGCTTTGCCACTTGATCATGCCCACATTGAACATTGCGTTGGCATTGTCCGGATCGGACTTCAATACGCGGTCGAATTCGGCGAGCGCATCGTCCGGATCGCCGGCGTAATAGTAGGCGCGGCCGAGTTCGGTGCGAACAATCGCATCGTCTCTTATGTCGACCGATCGCTTGAAATATGTGGACGCCTCCTTGAAATTCTGCGTGACGTAGTAGATGTGCCCCAGCTTGGACAGCAACTCCGGATCGTTCGGTGTGGACTGCAACTGTGATAGCAGCGGCTGCGCCTGCTTATCCGCCATAAGCTTGAGTTGGTCCGGCGTAACCTGCCTCACTCCGGCCATGGAGTCCGTGGAAGGCCGTGCGTTTCCGACAGCAACTGGCGTCGAGACTACTACTTGTGATCTTCTGACGAAGACCCCAAGGATCACTCCGAGGGAGAGGCAGATGACAGCCAGAATAAAGCCTTGCCTGAACGTCCCTTTAGAACTTGATGCGCTGGAGTTTGAGTAAGGACACATCGGGTCACCTGGGTCTAGCGACGTTTCTCATTGGACTCGTCGAGAGCGCAAAGGCGGACACCGTGCCATCGGCGTTGTGATTGTAGCCGTGACACGCCAAGACACAGGTATTGGTCTGGTGGCTATAGGAAACGGGTGAAGCTCCGTTCGGGGCGACGACGTTCACGTCAAAATTCACCAGACGTTCACCGGAGATGTTCGCGGAGACCGAACCCATCCCGTGCGCCGTGTGGCAGGTGGAACAGGAGACACCCAACTGCGCGACGTGGACGAGGTGGCCGGCGTTCCCATCTGGGAGCGCGAAACTGGCGTTCGCCATAACGTTCGACAAGTCGTGGCATTTGCCGCAGAGGGCATACGGGCCCGGACTGGCTCCGCCGGCGCTGAGGTCTGGGCTCGGAAAGAGATTTTGGATCGGAGTGCCGGGTCCCGCGCCGATTGCGACCTGGCTGAACTCGTATCGGCGTTCCAGAATGTGGCTGTACTGCGAGCCATGGGGACCGTTTGGTCCTGGGCCGCCGAATTCCCGATTGTCGTCGCTGTTGTGACAATCCGTACAGAAGATGCGGGCACCGGAACCTAATTGGCGAGGACTATTCGTGCTGCCGTCGAGGTTCAAGATGTATTGCCGCAAGCTGGGCTGCGGCCATGGGCTGCTGGAGGTGTGGAGTACCGGGTGACTGGAGGTGGAAGTGGAAGCCAGTTGCGGAATGACATTCAGGGGATCAGCTGCGCTGACCGCCCGCAGCGGCGGGTACCCGTACATCTGCAGCGCCTGTTTCCCGGGACTCGTGCCGTGACAGCGCAGGCAGTTCTCATATTGATTGGCTGCCGGATTCAGGACGGTCGTGCCGTCGGCAGCACTGATGCCACTCGTACCCGTCTGCGAAACCCGGATCGTGGGAGGCGCGTCAAAGGAGGCTACTTGAAAGGATGAGTGCCCGTTGTGGCAATCCGCGCAAGTAGCGTGCCGGTTGTTGATCAGCACCGCCGGCTCATTCGCGTCGTGTGTATTGCTTCCCGTTGGGAAAGGATGTCCCTTCTTCGCAAATTCGCCGTAGATGTTCGCAATGGGTTGCTGGAGATTTGAGCCTCCGCTGTGGCACGCCATGCAACTCTGAGTCGGCGCATCCACATTCGTCACCGGTGGAACCGGCGCGCGGAGCAAACCCGCGGCGCCGTTCGCGTTATGGGGTCGGTGGCACGAAAGGCAGGCGAACTGCGCAACCGTGCTGTACGCGCCAAGCTGCGCCGCCGGGTTGACGACGTTGGCGGAGACGGCGTGGATGCTGGCGGACCACTGTGCGAGAGGATTGCTCTTTCCGTTCACGGACCGCGCAGTACCCGTATGGCACGCGAGGCACAACTGTCCGTTCACACTATCTCGCACTAGGAACATCAGCGAGACGTGATCGATATTCTGCGCGTGCGGTTCGTGACAACTGTTGCACTCGACCGTGCCGCCAATCAGATTGACCTTGTGCAGAGGGTCGGCCGTTGTCTGCGTCGACGCCAGGCTGGCAACCAGATCGGGCGAGTCTACCAGGGGCTTCTTAAGGCTGAAGGGATGGGAGCTCTGCAGCGTCGTGCCAAGTACATCGTTGCTGTACATGGACCCGGTCATCGTGAGCGTGCCATAAGGGACCGTGGTCCCCACTGCGACGGTTCCATCGTGACAACTGAGGCAAAGGCTGCTGGCGTTGCCCAGAATAGGCTGGGTCGGCACGTTTTGGATCGTCGTGCTGGAGTAAAGCGTGTACGACTGCGACGAAAGCGTCTGGCTCCACAATGGGGTGTTGTTTCCAATTCCCGAGTGAGGGGCATGACAATACAGGCAGGCAGCCGATCCTTGGCCTTGGACCGGCGACGTGCTGGCCGGTGACAGGTTGTGCGAACCGAGTATGTCGCCCTGCCATTGGGCAAGTGAAATCCCGCTGAAAAGCAAACAGAGGACGCAGATGTGGAAGAAGTTCTTCACTGCGTACCGCCCGAAGTTCGTAGCCCGAAGTAACGAAAGACTTGGATCCGGCGATTGAACGAATCCACCACGAACACGCGATCGTCGCGATCGATAAACAGTCCGGTGGGCAATTGGAAATCTCCGGCGGCTGTACCCCTCTTGCCGAAGTAGTAGAGCAGGCGGCCTTCGCGGTCGAAAACCTGTACCACCCCCCACAGCCCGTCCACGACGTAATAGTGGCCCTCCGAGTCCATGGCTATTCCCTTGGGCCGGAACATGTCGCCGCTGGAGTCGCCGTTGCGGCCAATGGAGTTCCTAACTACGCCGCTGCGGTCGAGAAACTGGACGCGAAAATTCATGGCGTCCACAACCGCCAAATCTTGGCCCCGGAGGAGCAGTTCCGTCGGGTAGTTGAACTCGCCGTTCCCGGCGCCGCGCTGGCCGATCGTCTGTATCACCCGCCCTGCGAAATCGAGCACGACGATCTTGTTACGTAGGGTGTCGGTTATATAGATCCGTTGCGCCGTCGAGTCCACGGCGATTCCCGTGGGCCGTTTGAAGTACCCTTCTCCGCCTCTCAGGCTGCCGAGGGCCCGCTGGTACTTGCCCTCAGCGTTAAAGACGAATATCTTGCCCGCCTCAGAATCAGTGACGTAGATGTTGTCCTGTGCATCAAGCGCCACGCACTGAGGTGCGAGCATGGGGTCTTTGCTTTTCTCCTGGCGCTCGATGAACTTGTACTTGTTTCGTGGAAAATCAAAAATGTGGACGCCGCCGGCGCCAGGATCGGTTACGATCGCCCGCCCGCGTGAATCCACCGCGATACTGTAGGGCCGTACCAAGCCACGAGTTTCGGCCTCACCAGCGATGACGTTCACGAGCTTGGTCCAAAAGCCCGGCTTGCCTCGCACTTCGCGTTCCGAGCTGAAGCTGCGCTCGTAACTGAGCCTCCGGCCGCCTTCTAAGAGGAGATCGGGAGGCGGGGGATTCGGGGGTACCTTCCGGACCTTGGACGCGCTGGCCGAAGCAGCCAGCAGGACAAGCACTAAGGCGATGTTTGCAGCCTGGAGCGCCGGACCCGACAATCTGCTCAGAAGAGGTTGAACCATCGTGAAAATCTGATGTAGTACGAGTTTATCACAGCGGGAAGAGCACCGGTGCTGATACTCTGGTCGAATCTGGTGAAGTTGGCTTCGAGGTTGAGCTTCCGCAGCCGGTACTGGAACCGAGTGTTGAATATCATGGACTGAAACCCTGAGGAGATGGAAGGTCCGGCGGTTGCGCTGTGGGCCTTGTTATAGCTCACACTAATAACGGAACGGCGGAAAGGGCTGAAGCCCGCGCCTCCTCCGTAACTCTTCGCGTCGTACAGGACGGGCTGCTGGAGCAGAGGAGGGGGCACCCCCGGAGGAAGTTCGATCAGGCCGGTGGAGGTGAGAATCGAAGTTCCCGCCGATTGTGAGTACTGCCCATTGACGCTGTATCGGCGATATTGGATGCTAGTCGAGAAGCCCTCGGAACGGCTGTTGTAACCCGCAGTTTGTGTCAGACCGCTGTGGCTAGCGTTGAAAGAGCCCATCCATCGGAAACTACGGAATCGGCGCCTAACCTGCGCGCCATAGCGGTACGTCGAAGTTGTATAGACCGCGAACAGCGTCTGCACTTGCTGCAAATAGCTAAAATCCGCCCCGAGCTCCCAACCCTGAATACGGCGGAGGTAGTTCACGTTTCCCACAAGGCTGGCCCCAGAATTTCCCTCTTGTGTGGCGGTATCGATCACACCGAGCGAGAAGGTCAGCGCCCCGAGGAACGACCGCGCGTAATTGAAATTCGCGTTTCCACTAAATTGCGTCAACCCGCGGCGGTCCCCAGGCAACCATACCTCATAGTGATTCGCTCGAGCGTATAGCGCAAGATGCGAGAACACCGAGTAGCTTGCCTGGCCGTTGACTGAAACCGTCCGCAAAGACGAGCTCAGGTTCGCGAGAGGCACGCCGCCCGACGCCAGGATCCGCTCCTGCAACGCTCCGAAAGCGTTGTCGTCATAGTTGGCGCCGAATGCCAACCCCATCTTGGGGGTCGGGTTGAGCGAGAACAGCGTGTTAAGATCATTCACCGTGCCGTCGTTCGACCCCGCAACCGACCCACTCCTGAACTTACTCACGTAGCTGGAACGGTTCCACACCATGTTCCAATGGCCGGTCATCGGAAGCCTATGCCCGGCGTTGACCATGAAGGAATTCGAGCCGGTTCGCGATTCCTGAGTCTCTCCGCCCTCGATAAATGATGGAAAGGTCGAATCCGTGGACAGTCGAATGTACTGGCCTATCAGGTCGAAGCCCACAAGATTATAGGTGGACTGGAGGGTGAAATTACGCGTACTGGCATTGCTGTCCGTGTTTGCCCCGAACACCGAAGACGTTCCCGCGCTAGTCGAATAGCTCGCGGTGAGCGTGGGTAGGTGGGGCAGCAGGGCGCTCCAGTTGATGCCAAAACTGTCGCCATTCCCATGTGCTGCGATGCCGCTGATGCCCGGAACGCCGAACTGCCCGGTGCTGTCGTAAGTTCTGCCATAAGAAATGTAGCCGGGGAAACGGCTGCCGCTGAAGATGCTGGTATTGGCAGTGAAGCCGCTTCCATTCGTAATCGTTTGGTATATGGAGTCGCTCTGCGAACGGCGGTAGTACGGCTGGAAGTCGAACGAAATGAACTGGGGCTTATAGTAAAAGCCGTGCATCCAGCCATGACCGCCCAAGTCAAGGGCATGGCCCGAGCCACTCAGATTCCCCGTCGTGCCGCTGTAGCCGAACGACAGGTCCCCCCCTGCGCGGAGATTCACGTTGTCGCCCACAGTGACTTGCGCTGCCGCCGGCATCACACACACCGCGAGCGCCGCCAAAACCAGAGCCGCGTTTTGGACCCGATTGCGCATCCCCTATAGCCTGCCCAGCGGAACTACAGCACCTCAACCTTCGCATTTTTCCGCAGTCTCTTATGAAGTTCCGCACGGAGTTCGTCGTACCTGGCCTTCTGGAGGTCCGACTGAATCTGCGCTTTGACCGCGGCGAATTCGGCCTTGCCCGCCGGAGTGTGAGCATTCAACCGGAACAACGTGTAATTCGGGCCGAACTGGAGCAGATCGCTCACGTCGCC
>JBEKUI010000007.1:0-41976 GCA_049515175.1 Terriglobia bacterium | reverse complement strand
TTGATCGATGCCATGTCTCTGGTGTTCCGCGCCTTCTTCGCGCCGATGCAAATGCCGATGAACTCCCCCTCCGGCATGCCTACCAAGGCTGTTTACATCTTCGTGCGCACCCTGCGCAAACTTCTGAAGGATTACCAGCCCGGGTTTGTCGCTGTGGCATTCGACCTTGCTGCGCCCACTTTTCGCGACAAGCTCTTCGAGGAATACAAGGCCAACCGCCCTTCCTTCCCAGAAGACCTGGGGGTTCAGTTGCCCTATGTCCGCCGTTTTTGTGAGGCGCTGGGGATTCCCCTTGTCGATAAGGAAGGTTTCGAGGCCGACGACGTGATCGGCACGCTGGCCAAAGAAGGTGCGAGGCGAGGCCTCGACACGTTCATTGTTTCCGGTGACGACGACCTTTGCCAGCTGGTCGACGCTCGGACTTTTCTCTTGAAGCCGGCGGGTCCACGCTCCGACAACGAAACGCTTGTGGTCGTCCGTTCGCCTAAAGAGGTTGCAGAGGAACACGCGAAAAAAGAGGCGCGTAATCTAGTCGCACAAGAAATGCGCAAGATCGAGGAACAGGAAGAAGCCAAGCTCCAGAACGTTGTGGGCCAGGTCAAGGTTTCGAAGCTGAACATCAACAGTGTCCGTCAAGTGATCGGCGTCGAGCCCTCCCAGGTGGTGGACTGGTTGGCCCTCACCGGCGACCCAAGCGACAACATCCCCGGCGCGCGGCCGCTGCCAGGAAAGGAGCCGGAACTCGCCCCCGGCGAGAAGAAGCGGAGCTACATCGGTCCCAAGGGCGCGACCGAACTCATCCAGCAGTTTGGCACTTTGGAGAAGGCACTGGAAAACTTCGAAGCCGTAAAGAAACAGAGCTATCGCGATGCGCTGCGCGATTTCCGCAACGAAGCCCTGCTCAGCCGCGAGCTCGCGACCATCCGCACCGATGTGCCTCTCGAAAAGAGCGTCGAGCAGTTGCGCCTGGCGGAGCCCAACCTGGAGGAAATCAAGGCGTTCTGCCAGGAACTGGGCTTCACATCTCTGTTGCGCGAATTCCTGGAGCAAGCGCCGGCGGTCTCGGCGGCAGAGCCGGTGGAACAACTGCAAACGCCGGAGTCGGTGGCGCGCTGGTTGGCGGCGAGAGAGGCGCAAGCCTCGCTCGCCATCGGATACGCGGTGGAAGGCGATGAGGGTTTCGGCGGGAAGTTGGTGGGTCTCGGTCTCGCCGATGGCGCGCGCGTGGCGGAGATCGCGCTCTATGAATCATCAGACCGCGCGAAGTTAATTTCCGAGTTGCAGCCGGCGCTCGCGGATGGTGGGCGGACCAAGGCGGTCCACAACTCGAAGCTGCTTGATCTGTTGCTGCGCAACGAAGGCGTCGAACTCGCCGGGGTCCGTTACGACCCGATGCTGTACTCCTACCTGCTGGAACCGCTCGCCAGCAGCCAGACGCTGGAGAGCATCGTCCTGCGGCGGCAGGGCCGCAAGATGCCGGACTCGGCCGGCGAAGCTGCCGAGCGCACGCGCGAACTGGCAGCGCTCCTGGCGCCGGAAATCGTCCGTGAGAGTTTGCGGCTGCTGTACGACGAGATCGAGCTGCCGCTGGCGGCGGTGCTGGCGGACGTCGAGCGGGCCGGCATTCGCCTCGATCCTTCCATCCTCGCGCAGATGTCCGTCGAGTTTGACCAGGAGCTCACCGAGCTGACGCGCCAGATCTACGACCTCGCGGGGGCGCCCTTTGACATCGACTCGCCCAAGCAACTGGGCGAGATTCTGTTTGAGAAGCTGAAACTCCCCGGCGGCAAGCGCTTGAAGAAGAGCGGCCAATGGTCCACGGACGCCTCGGTGCTCGAAGCGCTCGCCGAGCGCCACGAACTGCCGCGCCGGATCATCGAATACCGGACGCGCGCCAAGCTGAAGTCCACCTACATCGACGCGTTGCCCAAGTTCGTCCAGCCCGGAACGGGCCGCGTGCATACCAGCTTCAATCAGACCGTGGCCCGCACCGGTCGGCTTTCGTCCTCCAATCCAAACCTTCAAAATATTCCCATCGGCGACGAATTTGGGTTGAAGATCCGGTCGGCGTTTGTCGCCGAGCCGGGGTGGAAACTGATCTCCGCCGATTATTCTCAGATTGAGCTGCGCGTGCTGGCCCACATGTCGGAGGATCCGCGGCTCATCGAGGCGTTCTCGCGCAACGAGGACATTCACTCGCGCACCGCGCAGGAAATATTCGGCGTGATGCCCGGGCTGCAGACGCACGAGCACCGCCGCATGGCCAAGGTCATCAACTACGGCGTCATCTACGGCCTGAGTTCATTCGGTCTCGCGGCGCGCACGGCGACCAGCAAGACCGAGGCGCAGCGTTACATTGACGCCTACTTCGACCGCTACAAGAAGGTGAAGGAATTCCTCGACCGGCTGGTTGAAGAGGCGCGCCAGACGGGCCGCGTGCGCACCCTCTTCGGCCGGCTGCGACCCATTCCGGACATCAACAGCAAAGACGTTCCCGCGCGCAACCGCGCCGAGCGCGAAGCGATGAACACGCCTCTGCAGGGCACCGCCGCCGACCTGATGAAGCTGGCGATGGTCAAGCTGCATGCACGATTACAGCGCGAGAAACTGCGCACCCGCATTATCCTGACTGTGCACGACGAGCTCGTCTGCGAAGCGCCCGAGAGCGAAGTAGACGCTGCGCGCGAGGTCGTCCGGGCCGAAATGGAAGGCGCCTTTGCGATGCGGGTGCCGCTGCGAGTGGATCTTGGAGTCGGGAACAACTGGAAGGAAGCGAAGTAGGAGCCACAAGTCAACAGGCTCCTGTCACCAGGCAGACACCTGGACAACTCTCCGGGGGGGGCGGTGGATGGCGGAAACTTCCAAACGACGGCCTTTGCGCATCATCAACAGCGTGGCCCCCATCCGCATTTGTGACAACGGCGGTTGGACGGACACCTGGTTTGCCGAGAGCGGCAAGATCTTCAACATCGGTGTCTATCCCTACGTCGAAGTCCAGATTGAGGTCTTCCCTTGCACCGCCGGGGAGGAGCGCATCCAGGTCTTCGCCGAGAACTATGGCGAGCGTTTTGCCGTTCACCCCAGCGACACGGCTTGGGACCGGCATCCCCTGCTCCAGGCGGCCATTGCCCGGATGAAGGTCCCCGAGGACGTAGCGCTGGGCGTGACGCTCCACTCCCAGGCCCCCAGCGGCGCCTCCACCGGCACCTCGGCGGCCGTGGCCGTGGCTCTGGTCGGGGCGCTCGACCGCCTCACCGACGGACACCTCACGCCGCATGAAGTGGCCTACGCGGCCCAGTCCATCGAAACCCAAATGCTCAAGTTGCAGTGCGGGATCCAGGACCAGCTCTGCGCGGCGTATGGCGGAATCAATTACATCGAGATGTTCAAGTATCCTTACGCCATGGTCTCGCAGATTCAGATCCCGAACTCCGCCTGGTGGGAACTGGAGCGACGGCTGGCGCTCATTTACCTGGGCAAATCGCACAGCTCATCCGATGTGCACGAGAAGGTGATCAAGGAATTGGAGGGCGCGGGACCCCACGCGAAGAAGCTGGAGGATCTGCGAGTGACGGCGGCCAAGTCCCGGGACGCCGTCTATGCCGGCGATTTCCGGGCGCTCGGCCAGGCCATGATTGAGAATACCGAGGCACAGGGCCGCCTGCATCCTGAGCTCATCAGCCGTGATGCCTGGCGGGTGATTGAAATCGCCCGCCAGCACGGGGCGCTCGGCTGGAAGGTAAACGGCGCGGGCGGCGATGGCGGCTCGGTGACGCTCCTCATGGGTTCCATGAGCAGCGCCAAACGCTCCATGGTCCGCGAAGTCGAGCAGGATAACCCGCTCTGCCGGAACATTCCCATCTATCTCAGCCGCTACGGCCTGCGCACCTGGGAGGGTCTGGATGGGAAGCCCTGACCCCGCTCGCACGTGGTTTCGGGGATGGTGATTCGAGAACTATTGCGGCAGCTTCCCGAGCAGCTTCCACGCCCAGCGGTGCGCGCGATGGAACCAGGCGGCGGGTTCGGCGAACATCAGAATGCACTCGCCGTGCACGGCAGTGATGTGGTTTTCCTCGCAGAACTTGATGGCAGCGGGTGATTCCGCGCCCTGCTGCATCCAGACGCGCTTGATACCCGCGGCGGCGGCGTCGCGGACGACTTGTTCGGTCTGCGCAGGAGGGACGACCACCAGCAGGCCGTCAACAGCTTCGGGCAGGGCAGCGATACTGGAGAAGCACGGCTCACCCTCCATCGTCTTTGCCTGGGGGTGGACGGGGAAGATCTTGTAGCCCTTGGCGCGCAAATCCTTCAAAGCGAAATTCCCAAACTTCGCTTTCTTGCTTGATGCGCCCACCAGCGCCAGCTTGCGCTGCGCGACGAAATCCTGGACTGCTGCTTTGGATGTCATAAGTCATCTCTCCGGCAATCGGATGAGCGCGGCCTCCGCCTGATTATTCCCCGCACCGTCGAAAGAAATCAAACCGGAAATTCCCTGATACTTGCCCATCTTTGCCAGACTATCGCGCAGGCGGGCGCGGTTGGGTCCGGCAGCGCGAACGCCCGCGGTGATCAGGCGCACGGCGTCGTACATTTCACGAGCAGCCGGGTTCGGCGCGGCACCCGTGCGCTCGCGGAAGCGCTGGTCGAAGTTGGCAAGCGACTTTCGAGGTTCATCGGTTTTGGCCGCAGCGATCCAGATCTTTGGTGTGCCCGGCTCGCGCGTTGCGCTGATCAATGCGTGCTGCAGCGCCTTGTGGCAAACGTAAATCACAGCATCGGATTGATAACGGCGCAATTCTGCGAGCAGATGTGCAGAGACATCGGCGCTCGCCCAGAAGACGATGGCCTGGGGCTTGACCTCGTCAGTGGCGGTGGCTACCGCGGCGAAATCTCCCGAGGGCGCTGCGATTTCCAAGAGTTTGGGTTCGGGCGCCTGCAGGCGGCGCGCTGCCTTCTCGAATTCCTCTTTGCCTACTCTGCCGTCGTGATCGTTCTCGGTGACCAACCGCACTTTCTGGAAGCCCTGCCGATGATAGATGTCGTCGGCAAACAGACGCGCCTGCGCGGCGTCATCGGGAACCATTCGGAAGTACCAGGGAATGTTGATCTGGGTATTCTGGCTGTCGGACGCCAGGCTGACCACGGGCACGCCGAGGCGATTGCCGACCTGCTCGGCGAGGTGAGCGGCGCGGCCATCGGGCGAAGTTACGAGGGCGATGGCGCGGTCGTCCACAACCAGTTTGACGATTTCGCTTGAGGCGCGCCCCCACAGGCCACTCTCATCGCATGGCGCAAGTTCGAGGCGGAGCGCACCGGGAAGTGGTGTTGGCGCTTCGTCTTCGACTGCCATCTGCGCGGCAGCGAGCAGGGCATCGCCCTCGGGCTTGCGGGCGCCGGTGAGCGGCAGGATCAAGCCAATCTTGATTTTGTTTCCGGAAAGATCGTGGGAGGCGCCGCGGTCGGGTCCCGCGTAGTCAATCGAGCTGCGGTCGATGGTGGCATAGGGTTCCGTGGGTTGGGGGGCGGTCTGTGCCCACAGAAAAGTGTGGGCGGCGAGAAGCGACATCGCCGCCCACAGGCGCGGCAGGGCGAGCCTGCGGGCGCAACGATAGATGAGTGTCAGATTGCGCATCGCGGCTTCCAACCGTCCGCACCAAACCTATCTCGTTTCCGCGACTACCGGCTCCAGTGATTCGACGTGGGGTGCGGTCCAATACACAAATTTGCAGTTTTCGACGCGGCTTAGAGTAATGGGGGCAATGTTGTTCAACGTGTAATCGAAAACGTAGTGCCCTGCCACGCCATCCATCTGGGTGTTGATGTGCTTGCGCAGGACTTCCATGATGCGGCCGCGGTTGAGCCCGGTCTCCCGGATGGCGCTCGTCAGGATATTTATGCCGTCGTAGGCGAAGGGCGCGTAGGGGTCGGGCTCCTCATTGAATCTCTGCCGGTACTTGTTTCGGAATGCGATCCATTTCGGGTCGTTGCGCGTGGGATTCATGGCGCAGGCGGCGACGTAGCCCTCCGCGGCCGGGCCGGCGAGCTCGATGACCTTGGAATATGCGGTGCGGCTCGAGCCGAAGACCGGTTGATTCATGCCCATGGCGCGCATCTGCTTGAGGATCAGGCCCGCTTCCGGGGCTTCGCCCCAGAGGATCACGCCGTCAAGCTTGGCAGCCTGGAGCATCTTCAGTTGCCGGGTGAAATCCGTATCGCCGCGATCAAATTTGACTTCCAGAACGGGCTGGTGGCCGATGCGGCGCGCAAGGTCGCTGAATACCCCAACACCGATTCGCGCATATCGGGTCTGGGTGCGCAGTATGCCAATGCGCTTCAGCTTCAGTTCATGGAAAACGTAGTTCGCCAGGGCGTACCCTTGCTGGCGGTCGTTGGGGAAGGTCACCATCAGCCATTGGATGCGCGTCTCCGGCACGGTGCGGTCTGTGGCGCCGGCGGAGAGGATGGGCACTTCCAGCTTCAGCGACACGCGGATCATGATGTGGGTACTCTGGCCATCGATCGAGCCCAGCACCGCCCAGCAGTTGTCCTTGAATAGCATTGACGGCAGAACTGTCGAGGAAGCTCCCCACAGTGCCGAGTCGTTGTAGATCTTGAGCGCGAAGGGCTTGCCCTTATATCCGCCGGCAGCATTGGCTTCCTCGATGGCCATTTGCGCGGCGTGCAATTGCGGGATACCGAAAACAGATTCGGGATTGTTTTCCAGCGGCCCCAGGAAACCGATGGCGACTTCGCTGAGCTTGTTGATGTCGCCGTCGGGACGGTCGCTGGCAGCGCCGTTGTATTCGAGCGTATTCTTTTCGACGAACCATTCATAGTAGGGCTTCGTAAAACGGCGGAAGGGAACCGCTTCGACCGGCATGTTGGCGTAGCGCTTCTCCGGCTGCTTGTCGTCTTTCGCCGGCTCGGATGAAGGCGTTTGCGCCCACACGGGGGCAGCAATCATCATGAACAAAATCAGAGACAGGGCTTTCTTATGCATGGTCACTTCCTTTGTGCTTCGGGCCGCCCTACGCGGTAGCGCAGGTCTATGACCGGGGTCCTTTTACGTCCTGCCTGTCGCCGCTCATAGAGCGGCGCTACAGATCACCTAGGCAGCGTGCGCGCCCTCGGCGAGCACCTCCTGCCGCGCGTCGATGTAATGAATGATTCTCCGCAGCGTGCGCGGGCTGATGGCTTGCGCCGCGTCGCACCTGGGTCTGGCGGCATCGAGGCGGTCACTCGCCACCTCGATGATGAGTCCCTGCGCGCCGAACTCCAGGGCGGCACGGCTGGCGCCCTCGACCATCCCCGCGACGCCCGTGGCGTGGCTGGGGTCGACGATCACGGGCAGGAACGTCTCCGCTTTAATTGCCGGAATGACGTTCAGGTCGAGCGAGTAGCGCGAGTATTCGCCGTTTGAGAAAGCCTTGATGCCGCGCTCGCAAAGGACAATGTCGAAATTCCCTTCATTGGCGATGTACTCCGCCGCTCCTAACCATTCGCAAAGGCCGGCGGCCATGCCGCGCTTGAGCAGCACGGGCTTGCGCGCCCGCCCCACCTCGATGAGCAGCGGATAGTTCTGCATGTTGCGCGAGCCGACCTGGATCATATCGGCGTATTCGGCGACCTGCTCCACCAAGCGCGGGTCCATCACTTCCGTGACCACGGGCAGCCCGGTCTCGCGGCACGCCTCACGCAGGATTTTCAGGGCCTCCAGCCCCAGCCCTTGAAAGTCGTGCGGTGAAGTGCGCGGCTTGTAGGCGCCGCCGCGCAGCATGTCGGCGCCTGAACCCTTGACCGCGCGTGCCACCTCCAACGTCTGTTCGCGGCTTTCCACCGCGCACGGCCCGGCGATCATCACCGGGCGCTCTCCGCCGAAGCGCACTGCGCCCACCTGTACGGCGCGCGTTTGCGCTTCGCCGAAGCGCGGGTTCGTCCTGCGGCTGAGCAGTGGACAAATCCGCGGCAGATCGTCCATCTCAACTTTTCCAGCGATCTTCATGGGTACCATCCTGGCCGAAACTGGAAACTCGAAAAATGAAGCTCCGACCACCCCGTCCGCCAGTCGGCGGACTTCCCCTCCTCACTGAGGAGGGGAGTAAGGGGTGGTCCTACGCTGTTGATGGCGTGCGGTCTCCGTTGTTCGAACCCTTGCCGCGATCCGACTCCCAGATCGCGATCGCTTCGATCTCGATGAGCAGGTCCGGGCGGCAAAGTATCGCCTGAATGCCCGTGGACGCGGGCAGGGGATTGAGCCCCTGCTGACGGAAGAACTCCGTGCGAACCCGGTTGAACTCCGTGTAGTCGCGCTCGATGTCCCGCAGGTAGCAGGTGGTGCGCACGATGTCCTTCCACGTGGCGCCCTCGGCTTCAAGCAGGCCGGTGATGTTGCTATAGGTCCGCCAAGTCTGCGCGCCGAAATCGCCCGGATGTACGGTACGGCCTTGTTCATCGACGCTGGCCGTTCCGGAGATCAGAAGGATGGTGACGCCTTTGATATCCAGCCGCAGCCCGCGCGAGAAGGCCGAGCCGTAAGCGGGCGCCTCATTGAGGACGTCCGCGTTGCTAATAGCCTTTCGGGGGATGGGCAGGTGCGTCTTTGCCGTTTCCTCCGCGGTTGCGGTTGCTGCGACGAATGAGTCCTGCACTGGCATAGATCTGTGCCTCCATTTGGGGTTCACGGATTCCGTGGCTCAGCCCTTTGGCGGTGGCCACCCAGATGTCTTTGCCCTGGAAATCCATGTTGAGTGTGTAGTTGTGCGCGAGAGTGGTCGGGGTATCGAGCGTTGTCTTCTTGCCGTCCGGCCAGGTAATGATCGCTTCACCCTTGCCGGTCTGCTTGTAGGGCCGGTAGGAGACCCAGGTGTTGGTTTTGTAATCGAGAAAACTCAGGCCCTTGTCAGTGCACGCCCAGACTTCATTGGCGCGGGCCTTGGGAGCATTGATGAAATCGGAAATCAGGCCGCTGTCTTTGTTCAAGTAATTGTGCCAATTGCGGCCATCGTAGCCGGACAGGCCGAAGTAAGTGGACGCCCAGGCCATCTTCAGATCAGGGTCATAAGCAACATTGCTCACAATGATGTGAATTAGCCCCTGATTACGAAAGAGAACAATTTCCATTTCCTCGTCGGGGTCCGTGTAGGGCTTCATGGTGTCCGTGGCGATGTCGTATTCGATCATGCCGCCGCCCCAGACGGCGAAATAGACCTTGCCGATGTCCGGCGCGGGCGCCACGCCGTAGGCCCACGGTTCGTGGAAAGGTGCGTTGAACTCGCTCCAGTTACGCCACTCGGTGGTCTTGGTGTCCAAGCGGCTGATGCCCGCCGTGGTCGCCACCCAAACCCAGTTGTCCTGCACGGCGACGCCATAAATGATGTCGTTGAGGAGGCCGCTCGTCAGGTTGGTGTAGTTGGTGAACTGCCCGCCGGAGAAATGGCTGAGTCCGCCGAAGGTGCCGATCCAGAGGCCGCCGGTGTTTTTATCCACCGCGATCGCCATCACGACGCGGTGCGCCATGCCGTCCTCGGTCGTGTAGACCTTCTTCACCTTGCCGTTCTCGATGAGCACGAGTCCGTCCTCGGTGCCGGCCCAGATGCGATCGCCGTCGACGGCCACGCAGAAGACCTTGTCGTCGGGCATCCCGTTGGCAGTGGTGAAATTCTCCCAGCGGGTGATGAGGGGAGGATTCTCCGCCGCGTAAATTGCTGACGCGCTGACGAGGAGCACGAATGCAATTAGAATCTTGCATTTCATAGTTGGCTCTCGAAACTGGAAACTAGAAAACCGAAACTGGTCAATCTCAAATCCTCACAGTGTTTTCAAAAACTCAATCAAGTCGTTCAACTGCTCTTTGCGCATATCGGAGGTGATGCCGTGCGTGTCCTGGTTGTTGTAGACCGTCCAGATCTCTTCCAGCGTCAGGGCCATTCCGTTATGCAGGTAAGGAGCCAAATCCGCCACGTTATCGAGCTGCGGCGTATCGAAGAGCGAGATCGTGTCGTACTTGGTGTTCGAGGCCACATAAGTGTTGATCCGGTTCGTGTAGTGAGTGTCCGGCGGATGGCAGGTGTTGCAGCGGTTCTCGACCGGTATCGCCTTGCCATCGAAGGTTCTCGTCCGGAAGAAGATGGCGCGGCCGCGCTCCTGCGCGTCGGTCAGTTGCCCGTCCGGCAGGCGGTACCGGTTCGGCGGCAGGGGGATCGAACGCAGAAAGGTCACGAGCGAGTGCAGTTCTTCCGTGTTGAAACCTTCCGAACGGAAGAGGAACTTGGCAATGCGCGGGCCGCACTGCGTGATGAGGTCGGGATTGCGGCCGTTCCACTTGTAGGGCGCGGTCTCCGAAATGTTGCGCAGCGTGCGGTTGGCCACGCGATCGCGGCCCAGTTGCGGAGTTTCCAGATTCCACGCCAGCCCGTCGAGATGGTCCTCCGGGTGGCACGATGCGCAGGCAAACTGGCCCTGCGTGCAATAACTGGCATTGTGGAACAGCCGCTCGCCGCGCCGCCGCAGCGAGAGTTCCTTCGGGCCGCCCAGGTCGATGGTTTTGGTCACCTTGAGCTGCGCCAAATCAATCACGGTGAGGGAATCCGCCAGGCGGTTCACGGTGTAGGCGGAACGCCCATCGGGTGAAATGGCGATGCTGCGCGGGTCATCCTGTGTGGGCAGGCGCTTCACCACAAACTGCCGCGCCGAATCGAGCCGGTTGGCGATCTCTTCCGGTGGATACTGTTTGAGGCGTGCCGCGAGCTTGGCGGTGTCGATGACGGTGACGAGATCGGCGCCGGACTGAGAGACGAGCGCCAGGCGGCCGTCAGGCGTGAAGGCGGCGCCGAAGTTATCGGCATAGAACTGGTCGATATCGTCGAGCAGGACCTGCGTGACCTTAGCGCGGCCGCCTTCTTCCAGCGGATTGCGTCCGGGCCGCACGATCGCCATGCCGTGCGTCAGAACCCAGCCCTGCTCGACTCGAATCAGGGGCGCGAGGTTCTTGGGCCGCACGAAGGGAACGAGCAGATAGCCACCCTTCGCGGCGGGCGCTTCGGCGATCTGGCGAAGCTCGATGACTCCGGGAATCTCGATCCGTTCTTGAACGACCTGCCGCACTGCGTCGATCGCCAGCAGCTCGGAAACAGGTGGCTGATCATAGGGGCGAAGTTGCGGGAGCACGTTCGAGACGTAGACACGGCGGCCGTCGCGGGAGAGAGTGACGTAGCGCGGCGCGCGCTGCGTCAGGAAGCGCTTGGCCTCTTTTCCCGTTGCCAGGTCGATGACGGAAACGCTGCTGCTCGCGGAGTTGGCCACGTAAAGCGCTTTCCCGGCGCGGTCGGTGACGAGCTCCACCGGTCCCCAGCCGGCCTTGAGGGTGCGGCGGACAGCGAGCGTTGCGGCGTCAATCTCGCTGATGGTGTCGCTCCACTCGTTCGAGACGTAGAGCGATTTCCCATCCGGAGAGAGCGCGATGCCGCTGGGCTTGCGCCCGACCTTGGCCTGCCCGACCACGCGCCCGGAAGCCGTCTCGACGGCCAGCACGGTGTCGTTGCCTTCGCAGACCACGAAGATTTTGTGGCCGTCGGGAGAGAATCGAAGCTCCACGGGCGTCAGGTAGGTGGGCTCTGAACTTGCGGTGTCCTGGACTTTCGATGGGGCAGCGTAACCGGTCGTAATAGAAAGAACGACCAGAAGCACCGTAGCGGCGAGGCGCTGCCTCGCCCACTGGCGGGCGACCCACCGAGTCGTCCCTACGGGTTTACCCCGCCCGCTCATTTCGCCCCCTTGGCGGGAGCGCCGACAGACTCCGAAGGCTCGGTCACTTTCAGAATCTGGTCGGCCTTGACATTTTCAAGCACTTGCACAATGCCGCTCGGCCAGGTGATGGTGAGCTTGTCGACTTGCTCATGCGGCCCGAGTCCCACATGCGGCCGCGGATCTTGCTGCGATAGATAACCGGACTGCGGCACGGCTTCGATGGTTTGTTTCAGCTCACCCGCCACGGCTTCGATGCGTGCTCCGTAACCGTCGCGGTTGCTCTTCGTCCCGACGAGTTTCAGCGTCAGCCAGTGATTGCGCCCCATGCCGGCGGGCGGCGTGTTATGCAGCAGCAGGCCTTTGTTCCCCAGCGTGACGATGAATCCATCAATGGACCCGTCGTTGTCGTAATCGGCGAAGCATGCGCCACGGCCGATCTGCTTGGTCTGGAAATGGCTGCCCGCCTGCCGGGAGACGTCGGTGAACGTCCCATTGCCATTGTTGCGGTGGAGCGAATCCTCCATCGGCACCATCCAGTGCAGGCCGCCGTTGACGATGAAGATGTCTTTCCAGCCGTCGTTATCGAAATCGAAGAAACCGTCGCCCCAGGCCACGTACTGGCCCGACATCTGCGCCATATTGGTTTCGACGGTGGTGTCGAGGAAGTAGGGCTGCTCGTTGCCGGGATTGCGGAACAAGCGGTGATAGCGCATGTCGGAGACGAACAGGTCCTGCCAGCCGTCATTGTCGTAGTCGCCGAAGATGGGGCCCATGGAAGAAGTGTTGTCGCCGTTTGCGCCATAAGCGACGTTCACATCCTGCGCGACGTTCGTAAATGTTCCGTCCTTGTTGTTCCGGTAGAGGTAGCTCTCCATGGTGTCGTTGGCGACGTAAACGTCGGGCCAGCCGTCGTTGTTGTAATCGCCCACGGTGATGCCCATGGCGCGGCCGAGCGGATTGGCAATGCCCGCCTTCTCCGATACGTCGGTGAACGTCCCGTTTCCGTTGTTGTGGAAGAGGCGGTCGGCGTCGCCCTCGTAGTCGAGCGGGCCGGGAAAAGCATCGGCGGTGAAGTAACGCATCTTGGCGTTGGGATCGAACTTGATGTAGTTGCCGACATAGAGATCGAGCAAGCCGTCGCGGTCGTAGTCAAGCCATGCGGCTCCCACGCCAAAGTGCGGATTCTCCACTCCGGCCTTGGCCGTCACATCGGTGAACGTGCCGTCACCGTTGTTGTGATAGAGAATCGACGATTGATAGTTGGTGATGAAGATGTCTTCGTAGCCGTCGTTGTCGTAATCGCCCACCGTCACGCCCATGCCGAAATCCTTGCCTGGCACGCCCGCTTGCGCGGTGACGTCGGTGAAGGTTCCGTCGCCGTTGTTACGATAGAGATGATTCGTGGCGTCCACGCCGTCGGGCTTGGAGAACTTGGTGACGCCTTCCATGTAACGCCCGGAAAGCACATAGAGGTCGAGCCAGCCGTCGTTGTTGTAGTCGAGCCAGGCACAGCCGGAACCGGTGGCTTCCATGATCGAGCTGAGCTTTTTCTCGCCGAAGGAATGCGTGAAATTAATGCCCGCCTTGGCGGTGACGTCTTCAAATGTGGGGAGCACGGGAGTCGCCTGCGGCTTGGGGGCGGGGGACTGGGCGGTGAGCTGGAGGCTCACGAAGAGCAGCAACCCGGCAATGACAGCGCGTCCAATCTGCTTCGTGCTGATTCTCATATCCATCTTAGCGTTCGACCTTCACATCCACTTCGCTGCCGAGCGGTATGGGCGTGTCAAACCGGCGCAGCGTGAGCGGCCAGCGATTTTCGGGCGCGACGGACTTGTCCTCGTGGCAGCCCACGCAACCGCGCTCTTCCCCACGTCGCGACCAGATCCAGCTCCGCTGGGCTCGAACAACTGCCCCTTTTTCATCAAGTAGCTCGAAGCGCATGGGCTTGTCCGGCGGGATGGCGACGTAGAACGATCCATCTTTCTCGACCGGCGCCTCGCCCAGTGAGCGCTCCCCGCCAGAGGCGTCATCGAGCGTCAGCACCCTGACCTTGGTGATGGACGCCGCCATGCGGCCCGTGGGCTCGTCGGCAGAGTGGTAGGCGTCGAGACAAATGAAGTAACCCGATTTGGCTTCGGGATTGAGCGTGCTCCAATACCAGCGTGGCACGGAGTGCGCCGCCACCGGCACCGCTTGCACACTCGAAAGCTTGGGGTCTTTGTAGATGACTTCATCTAAGCGGCCGCTGGCGGATTCCACCGCGTAGAGATCGAACCTTGAGGTGGCGTTTGCGACCGCGCCAGTCCTGCGCGACACGATCAGTTCGTTTTCGCTGAGAGGACGGGGCGACAAGGACGGGGGGGCGAGTGGCGAAAACGTGGAATTGTGCAGCGCGCCGCGACGAATCATGGCCAGCTCACCGCCCGCCTGACCCTTCGCGACGGCGCTTTTCACGAAGACGACCGAACCGTCGGCGAGTTCCGCGGCTTCGCGGCGCAGCGCGGGCTTCGCGTGCTCGCAGCGGAGCGATTGCATGCCTGTGCCGTCATGGCGGATTACGTAGAGCGCCGTCGAGTTCGCACCTTTTCCCACCAGCGGGGAGGCGGCGGAAAGCAGAATTCGCCCGTCCTTCAAAACTGTTTCGACTTGGTAGTTACCCGGACCAAAAGTGATGGCGTGATCTTCCGTACCATCGAGCTTGGCGATGTGAACTTCCGACGCTGCGCGGCCCGCATCCTCACGCACAACCGTGAAAGCGAGACTTTCATGCGCAAGGTAGGCGGGCCGCAGGCAGTCGGCTTGGTTGGTGGTGACCCGACGTTTGGAGGAACCGTCCACGTTCATTTCCCAGACTCGCCACCGGCTGCCGGATTGCTCCTGAGCTGCAAACAGGACCCTCGAGGCGTCAAAAGAGATCTGCGGATCGGCGGCAGCGTAGAAGTCCGGGGTGAGGTTGATGGGCGAAGCCGCCCCAGGACTGGCGTCTAATCGTGCGATATGGCTGCCTTGTGGGAAGCGGGCGCGGAGATCTCCCTCCGCCAACTTCGGAGTCTGGACAAAAATGATCGGGGAGCCGAGGCTTGAGTGGTGCCTAGGAGCTGGATTCTGGCGCGAAGAGTCCGCAGGGACAGTCGGGGTGGTTGGCTGGTGCTGGCGCGAGACCTGCGGGCCCACGCCCGGAGTGACGGCGAGCAGCGCAGGAACCGCGCAAAAGAGAAAGAGAGTGGTGGGTCTGGGCGACTTCATCAATAGCCTTCGAGCCGATCTGACATGTCAACCTGCGAGGAACTCGAGCGACTCTAAATGGCCGAACCACTTTCGGAAAATTGGACTTAAGTCTTAGAGAACTCCCAGACCCAACACCCGACGCAGAAGCGCCACGTTATGACGGTCAAAGGCGTCTGTCGATGACCATCGACAAGAACCGACATGACGATGGTCAATCTATGGACAACTAACCACTCATAGTCCTGCGACTAATCTGGTCATGGGAGTGCTGCACTGATTAGGGCTTATGACACTTTGTCCGCGGGGTTGCAGGTCAACGTAGGGATAGAGGTGCGAGGACGGGGGAAGTCAGGATCTAGCGATGCGCGGCGTCTTGGAGTTTATCGACATCCTGGATGCTCAGGCGGCGACCGCGCGCTTCCAGGACCTGCTCACGACGGAATGTGCTCAAGGTCCGGCTGACGGTCTCCGGCGAAAGTTCCAGAATCTCGCTGATCTCCTGGCGCGAGAAGGGCAGGGTTAGAGAGTGTGTCTTATCGGGCTTTTCGATTTCGGAATGGACGAGGGAGAGGAGCAGCGTGGCAATCTTCATGCGCGCGTCCTTGAAGCTCATGTCTGTGACTTGCGTTCGCACGCGGGTGACTTCGCTGACTAGGAAGCGGATCATGCCCAGGGCGATGTCGGGATTAGCGCGCAGGAATTCCAGGAACTCGTCGCGCGCCGCAGCGCATATTTCGCAATCGCGCAGGGTCACGGCGGTCAGCGGATAGATCGTTTCCGTGAGCGCTTCGAGTCCGAACAGCTCGCCGGGGAAAAGGACTCGCGTGATACGGTCCTTGCCGTTTTCGAGAGACTTCACAACCTTGACCAGCCCGGTGTGGAGTGCGAAGACGTGCTGGGCGGTTCCACCCTCGAAAAAGAGGATTTGATTGCGGCGATAGCGCGCGGGACGAAAGACGCAGC
Source organism: Terriglobia bacterium (assembly GCA_049515175.1). Lineage (GTDB taxonomy): Bacteria > Acidobacteriota > Terriglobia > UBA7540 > UBA7540 > JACQNR01. The sequence goes on along the minus strand of JBEKUI010000007.1, from coordinate 26,040 downwards.
CCAGGCGCTGGATCTGCTCGCCGGTCAGGCCGCGGAAGAGAATTCCTTTGAGCACCGGGCAGTCCACGCATGCAGGTCCCATGGCAATCTCCTCGTCCGTTTCGTCGTCGCCGGCCGGACCCGGCAAGATCCGGCCGGCGTATTAAGAACTCTGAACTTACGCTGCCCGCGCCTCCGATTTGACGGTGGCCTTCAGCCACTCGGTGCTGACCGACTTTGGCCGCGTGATCGGAATACCCAGGGCGCGGTTGATGACCAGTTGCGAGCACATGCCAAGCGCCCGTGAAACTCCGAACAGGACGGTGTAATAGTCGAATTCCGTCAAACCGAAGTGATAGAGCAGCGAACCGGAGATGGCGTCCACATTGGGCCAGGGGTCTTTCGCCTTGCCTTGCTCCTTGAGCACACCCGGCACGATGCGGAAGATGACGTCCACCATCTTGAAGATGTCGTCGCCCGCGCACACCCGCGCGCCGAATTCGTGGAAGGAGGTGAAGCGCGGATCGGTGATGCGCAATACTGCGTGGCCGTATCCCGGGATGACGTGGCCGGCTTTCAGGTGGTCCCAGGCATACTGGCGTAGTTGTTCGTCGGTGGGGACACCTTTGAACTTGGTGAGCATCTCCAGCACAAAGTGCAGGCACTCTTGATTGGCAAGCCCATGCAGCGGGCCAGCCAGCCCGTTCATGCCGGCGGAAACCGCATAGTAGGGGTCGGAGAGCGCCGAACCGACGGTGTGGCAGGTGAAGGCGCTGACGTTCCCGCCCTCGTGGTCGGAGTGCAGCGTCAGGTAAAGCCGCATGAGGTTCGCAAACTGGCCTGTGGGGTCGGCAATGCCCAGCATGTGAGCGTAGTCGGCGCCCCAATCGAGCTTGGGATTTGAAGCGATGGGGTCACCCTTGCCGTAATGGATGCGGTAGATCCCCGCGGCCACGGCGGGCAGTTTGGCAATCAATTGCAGGGCGTCCTCAAGGGCTGCCACCCAGTATTCGTCCTTCTTAATCCCTTCCCCATACTTGCGGCGGAAGACCGATTCGCGCTCCAGCACCAAGATCGCGGTGTCGAACATGGTCATGGGATGGGAATCGACGGGCATGGCCTTCAGCACCGCCCAGACGTAATCCGGAACCGCGGCGCGCTGGCGAAGATCCGCTTGCAGGTCGGCCAGCGAGGCAGCATCCGGCAGTTCGCCCGTGCACAGCAGCCAGAAGACCTCTTCCGGCAGCTTGTCGGCGAGTTTGCCGATGGGATAATTGCGGATAACCAGACCCGTGTCGGGTTCGACCACCGAGGTATCACATACGAGTCCTTTCACGCCACGCATTCCCCCGAATGCCTGGCCCACATTCACTTCCGAAATAATTCTATTGCCGTGCTCTTTAACCAGCGCCGCAACTTCTTGGCGCAACGCCGGGATCTGACTTGCCAGCTTGTCATGCAACTTTGCCATCATGGCCTCCTTGGCAACATATCTCTTGTCTACGCACAGGACTTCTCCGTCACACACCAGTTTGTGTGGCCGCTTACGACATCACTTTCGACCCGCCTCGGCCGGGCTGGCCTCAGGCGGCGGCTGACTCCCACATTTCCGAGAAGCGGGCGACGTGAGGCCTTGCCAGTCCGGCATAGTCGCTGTACTTCATGCGGACAGCGTCCAAATGCGTTCCGGCGTTGAACACGATCTCGCCTTGGTCTGCGATACTGCGGTCGACCCACACGTCAACCCCGTACAAATGACCGAAAGGCGGGATGGCGCCCAGATCGCATTCTGGGAAGATCTTCGCCAGTTCGCCTTCGGGCAACATCTCCAGGTGCCGGGCTTCGGCTGCGCTTTTCAGCTCCGGAATACTCAAGCGGTGCGAGGCCGGCAAAACCGCCATCACCACAACGCCATCAGCATCGAGTACTACCGTCTTGGCGAGGCGCTTCCCGGAGATGTGCAAGGAATGGGCTACCTCCTGGGCCGTATATGCTTGCGGGTGGGGCAGCCACTCGTAAGGGACATTCTGGGAGTCCAGATACTCACGTATCCGTCGGGGGATGCTCATGGCTTCCTCCACAAACGGCAAAACGCAATTATCCCACACCGCCCCTTGCCGCAATCCCTCTGCCATTAAACGAAAACAAATTGATATATGTCAAGCGGATAGTCGCGTCTTGTAAATTGCTGATTAGTAACAACTTAGGTTAGATATCAACCAACGGCAAGTTGCGGCTTGAGCCTGGGGCGGACAATAGGGCTCAATTGGGGGATCTTAGAATGCGAGATTCGGCGCATGACCCTCGCGCCATTTTTCCCTGTAACATGATAGCGGAGCCTCCCAATGACGCCAGCTTCAGTTGTTGAATTCGCAGAGCCATTTTCGGTCCAAGTCTCGACAGAGCCATGGGCGGCATCATTTCATCACGCATCGCTGGCAGTTCTTGCCAGGGCGACAATCCGTCCTATAATCAAGACTTCCAACGCGACACGGTGGCGGAGGTGGACATGTTTTCCGGTTTCTCCGACGAGTCATTTATCTTCTTCCGGGAACTCGCGAAGAACAACAGCAAAGTGTGGTTTGACCGGAACCGGGATCGCTACGAGGCGCACGTGTCGGGGCTCTTCCGCAGCTTGCTGTACGCGCTAGAGCCATCGCTGCTGAAACTCCATCCCCACTTCGAAACTTCCGGCAAGACCAACCGGAACTTCTCCCGCATCAACCGTGATATCCGCTTCAGCAAGGATAAGAGTCCGTACAAATCCAACTACTATCTCTACGTCTTCGACAGCCGGCGAGATCGTGCCGGCGACGGCCGCCTCTACGTGGGCTTGAGTGCCGAGTGTGTTACGGTGGGATTCTCTATCTACGCCACATGGGGCAAAGACCCCAAGGGAGCGCTGGAAACCGTCTTCCGTCCGCGCTTCCAAAGACAGGGCGACCAGTTTCGTCGACTTCTTGATACCCTCGTCCGCAAGAAGCGCTTCGAGACCTTTTGGCACCGGCAGGAAAAGGGCGAATGGGTTCTGCATCCGGGGCTGCCCAGAAAAGATGTCGATTGGCTAACACTGCAAGCATGGATTGTGCGAAGAGTCTTCGAGCCGGGCTCCCGCGGCCTTGATACGCCAGGCTTCGTGAAGCAGGGCGAGAAGATTTTCCGTGAACTCCTTCTGCTCTACGTCTTCACTTCCGTTTCAGGTCCGCGCGGGAAGGACGCACTCACTGGTTAGCCGACTGTCTGACCCGAACATTGGAAACCGGAAAGCATTCCAGCAAACTCGAACAGGCTCAGGGTTTGATTGGCGTTTATAGACTGCACCTGTCGCGGCTGCTTGCCCCCGGTGAATGGTTTCAAGGGCATTCAGGTCCGAGTTACCACGAACCGCAGAGTCTCAGAGCCACACCGCTACTGTGAGCCTTGTCAATTCAAGTGCCAGACGGTTGCGGTTGTGTCATTGCTGGCGCTGGCGAGGGTCTTGCCGTCGGGAGAAAAGGCCAGGGAGCCGACGAGGGCTTTGTGGACGGGCAGCGTCCAGAGCAAGTCACCGCTCTCGATATCCCACAGGCGAATGCAGTTTTCCCAGCCACCGGTGGCGAGCCGTTTGCCGTCGGGTGAGATGGCGACGGAACTGAGAGGGAAATCGGAGGAATCGAGTTCGTGCCGGGCCTCGCCCGTGGCCACGTCCCAGACCTTGGCGGTTTTGTCTTCGCTGGCGGTCACCAGCCACCTTCCATCGCGGGAGAAAGCGAGGGAGGTGATCATCGTGGACTGGCGGCTGATTGTCCGCTTCAACTCTCCGCTCTGCGCGTCCCAAAAGCGCACGTCGAAGCTGCTGCTCGCGAGCGTTTTGCCGTCGGGCGAAAAAGCGACCGCCAGGACCTCGAAGATGTGTCCGGGCAGCTTCAACCGCGGCCGCTGAGAGGCCAGGTCCCAGACGATGAGGTTGCCGTCCTTGCTCCCGCTGGCCGCGGTCTTCCCGTCGGCAGCGATGGCCACGGTTACCACGGGCCGCGTATGACCGTTGAGCGTGATCTTCGCAGCGCCGGTATGAGCGTCCCAGAGCCGGAGCGTGCCATCGCCGCAGCCCGTCGCCAGAAGGGTCCCATCATTGGAAAAGGCGAGGGCTTTGATGGGAGTGTGAGCGGAGAGGGTCTGCTTCAGCGCGCCCGAGGATGCGTCCCAGAACTTGACTTCGCCGTCGTCACCCCCGGTCGCGACCTCGTCGCCGCCGGGCGAAAACGCCACGGCGCGCACCGGTTGAGTGTGTCCGGCGAGAATGTGCAGCTGCCCTGACTTTTGCAGCAAATCCGCCACGATGGCGTACTCCACGAATGCTTCCTCGCGCTCATCGCGCTCCTCGAGCACGATACCCAGGTTATTGTGGGTAGTGATGGAATTGGGCTCAATGACGAGCGCGGCGCGGAGCTCCTTCTCGGCGCCTTCATAGTCGTTCTGCTCCTCCAACGCCGCGGCACGGGCGCGATGCGCCGCGGCAATGTCCGCCTGGGCGAACAGGGAAGTCCCCAGTGAAAGCTTGGCCGCAGCGAGCCAGATCGTCGGCGCCATGAGCATCCACAGAATCTTTTGCATCTGACGATGCCTCGGTTGAATTGTAAAGCTAGACCACGCGGAACCTGGGTCAAAATCTTTGCCGTGACACCGCATGGTTCAGAGCGAAGTGCGGCCTTGTGCGTCACGGGGCGACTCACGCCGCAGGCCGGGCTCTACTTTTTCTCGGCCATTACGATCAGGTCGTTGGATTTCTCAGGGTCAAACGGCGTGCGTGCGTAGTCGCCCCAGAACTCAAAATCGGCGAATCCCGCCGCGCGCAGGATTTCGACGAGCCGGTCGCGGAAGAGGGGAGTCTGCCGTGAGCTGCGGGTATGCGTCTGCCACGCGCCACCCGCCCTGGACCGGGCGAGATACATCCCGTGGAAGTTGATGACGTCGGCGCCGTAGTCGGCGAACTTGACGAGCAACACGTCCTCATCTTCCGTCTGACCCGCGAGGACTGGGAAGAACTGTGTTTTCTCCCGCCAGCGCAGGTCGTAGTTGAGGTTTTGTGTCAACAAGACACCGCCGGGCCGGAGCGCTCCTGCCACCCCGCCCAGCACCGCGCCCAACGCGCCGGGCGCAGAGATTCCGGGCAGGGCATTGCCGAGGATGAAGGCAACGTCGAACGCCTGCCCGACCATTCCCGAGGCAGCCATATCCAAGGTGCGGAGTGCAGCTTTGCCGGAGATCGCCGCAATGGCGCCCTCCTCGGCCGTGAGTTTAGCGCGCGCCAGGACCAGCGCGTCTTCGTCGATGTCAAAGCCCAGCACCTCGAACCCGCGCGCGGCGAGCGCCACAACATGACCGCCGGTCCCGCAGGCTGGAATCAGCACTTTCCTCCCGGCGGCGCGGGAGATTCCTTCGAGGAGCGGCAGTTCGCGCTTCAGCCGCTGCTCCCAGGGGATCACGCAATCGTAGTACTTGGCGAAATTCACGCTCATCGTCACTCCGGCGAGCTCCGGCAGCCCTCCATAATAACAGGCTGGGGGCGGCGGGGCGTTATTCATGAGGTCAGTGGTCTCGCGCAAATTGGGGGCGTTCCGGTGCCCACTCTGGACGGCCTTGATGCGGACATCCTGACCTTCTCATGGCCCCCGTGGGCGGGGTAACCAGGTGGTACCAACGGGCCATCTCGCCAGTACCTTTGTACTCTAGCCAGACTGCGGGCGCGGAGCTATGCTCCATGAGTCGGTGCAAGTTGGGGCAAACGCCCTGAGGTTGAAGCGAGGGCGAATGCACACGAGATGAAGCCCAATGGCGACGATAGCCTCGACCTACAACCCGCAAGTATTGTCGAGCCGCGAGAAGCTCTGGAGCAATGAGGAAGGCGGCCAGCCGTCGCGAGAACACGCTCTCGCAACCAAACCCGCCCGCCTCGCCCAAGCGTCCCGGCTGCATTTCCCGTCCATCAGTTCGCGCGCGGTCCTGTTCTATTCCCTGAATACTCTTCACCAGACCTTGAGTTGGTCGCTGCTGGCGGCGGCAGGCGTCTTCCTGGTGCTCTTCGGCCTGCAATTCCCGCACGCCGAGCAGTGGGACCGGGCGCGTCTGATCGGACTCTTCCACCAAATGGGCGACCCGCTGGTGGTGATGGCACTCATCTGGATTCGGTCCATGTGGGCGGACTTCTCTTTCGCCGGTTATCTGCCGCTGGGGTTTGGCTTGGGCGGTCTGGTCGTGCGGAGCGGGATGAAGAAGGCCTTCGCTCCCATGCTGAGGGCCCTTCGCCCGGAGCGACGCTCCGCCAAGGCGGCGACACCGGCGCCGATCGGCTTTTTCTCGGAGAAGGAGAGTGAAACGGGAGCGGCCGTCGATTCCGAGCGGGCGCGCCGCGATCTCGTGGAGCGCTACAAAGAAATCGAATCTTCCCTCCTTGGCGCCAAGCGCCGGCAATGTACTTTCTTGTCGATCGACGTGGCTGGCTCGACGCGCATGAAAGAAAACGAGCGCGAATTGCCCATCACGGTGACTTTCCAGGCGTACATGAAGATGCTGGAGGATGTTTTCACGCAGCACAGCGCATGGAAGATGGCTTGGACTCCCGACGGGGTGATGGTCTGCTTCCTGGATACCGACCTGGCCGTGGCGGCGGCGCAGGCCGTCCTGCGGCGCCTGCGCACGTTCAATCGCACCGAGAACCTGCTGCGCTCCCGCATTTCCGTCCGCTGCGGGCTGCACGAGGGCGAAGTTCCGATCTTCGAAGACAGCAAACTGGAGAAGATTGCGCATCAGGTGCTCGACGTCACCGGGCACATGCAGAAACATGCCAACCCTGACACGCTGTGGGTAAGCGCCGAGGTTGTTGAGCGCCTCGAAGAGCAGGAAGGGTTCCGACCCGCCAGCAAACCTGTGGACGGCCACCAGGTTTATGAATGGTCTCCGTGCCTCATTCCTCCCGACCAAACCCCTGTCGTGCTTCCACCTCCAGCCAAAGCTGGCAACGCTGATCCCACCTGGGCCTAGCCTGGTTCACGGCGCGCTTCTGTTCCAAACCTCTGCAAGGGAATTCAACCAGCAATCTGCCGGGCTTGTTCATCCCGAACATGGGCGCTCCGGCCTCAGCCTGGAAAATTCTTGACTCGCCCGTGGGGCAGACGTTTAATAAAGGATCCAGGGCGAATGGTGTGAGAACAGGTGCAACCGGCATCGGCTTGCTCCGGTGGACGCGCTCGGCAAGAAGTGGGCGTGACCAGCACGGCCGTCGGACACCCCTGCGCGTTGCAGCTTGGGGCGCGCAATTGGAGTGTAACTTCGTGCTGACCAAGAGCATCTCTAGAAGAAGTCATTTTTGAAATCAGAACGTGCGCCGCGGGCGCAATACACAAGGAGAATTGCATGGCGGATAAAAAGATCATTGCCGTAATGGGGGCGACCGGCGCGCAGGGTGGCGGTCTGGTGCGCGCCATCTTGAGTGACCCGAGCGGCGGCTTTGCGGCGCGCGCCATCACGCGTGACGCCAATTCGGGTAAGGCCAAGGCACTGGCCAAGCAGGGGGCCGAAGTCGTCGTCGCCAACGCGGACGATGTGGAGAGCCTGAAGCGCGCCTTCGCGGGGGCCTATGGGGCTTTCTGCGTCACCTTTTTCTGGGACCACTTTTCCCCCGAGAGGGAACTGGCCCAGGCGACTGCCATGGCGCAGGCGGCCAAGGCGGCGGGCGTCCAACACGTTGTCTGGTCCACGCTGGAAGACACCCGCAAGTGGGTGCCGCTCAGTGACAACCGCATGCCCACCCTCATGGGCAAGTACAAGGTGCCGCACTTTGACGCCAAGGGTGAAGCCGACGGCGTCTTCTCCCGACTGGGGGTTCCGACGACCTTTCTGCTGACCTCCTTCTACTGGGACAACTTCATCTTCTTCGGCTCGGGTCCCAAGAAGGGGCCGGACGGCAAACTGGTTCTGAACATGCCCATGGGTGACAAGAAGCTGCCTGGCATTGCTGCCGAGGACATCGGGAAGTGTGCATTAAGCATTTTCAAGAAGGGCCGCGAATACATTGGGAAGAGGGTCGCCATCTCGGGCGAGCAATTGACGGGCGCGCAGATGGCCGCCGCACTTACGAAGGCTCTCGGCCAAGAGGTTCGTTACAACGCCGTCCCCTTCGATGTGTACCGTGGGTTGGGCTTTCCGGGCGCCGCGGATATGGGCAACATGTTCCAGTTCAAGCACGACTTTCAAGAGGCCTTCTGCGGCCCGCGCGATCCCAAGATTGCTCGGTCACTGAATCCGGCCCTCCAGACTTTCGACCAGTGGCTCGCCCAGAACAAGAGCCGCATACCGCTCGATTAAGGCATAACGCTTCGAGTGGCTCACCCTTTGGACGCACCAGCCCTCTCCCTCCGGGAGAGGGCGTCAGTTGGATAATGGACGGGTGAGGGCGGCGATAAGCCGGGCGCAAGTCCTCACGTCTCCGAGGTATTCATGAACTCAGAAGAACTCAAGGCCCTCCAGGCGCCTTTGAAACAGAAGTACCGCGAACAACCGGAGGCGGCGCTTATCACCCTGAAGGCGCAATCGCGCCTCGGCCAGGGAATCACCTGCAAAGTCGCCACCGGCAAGGCGCTGGTCGAAGCGGGCCTACACCCGGCGACCGGCGGTGACGGACTCTCCGCCTGCTCGGGCGACATGCTACTGGAAGCGCTGGCCGCTTGCGCGGGAGTCACGCTGCGCGCGGTATCAACCGCGATCGGCGTGGAGCTTCGCGATGCGGCGGTCCATGCCGAAGGTGACTTGGACTTCCGCGGTACGCTCGCCGTGGCCAAAAACGCTCCCGTGGGTTTCAAAAACATCCGCCTGAAGTTCGATCTGGAAACCGATGCCAGCGCCGAACAGCGCGCCCAACTTATCCGCCTGACAGAACGCTACTGCGTCGTCCTGCAAACTTTGAAGAATGCCCCGCCCATCATCGTCTCCCACGACTAGACAAGTAGTCGAAGAGCGACACTTAAAAACCGAGAAGCGAATGGGGCAGCATTGGATTTCTCCCGGCGGTTGCCCTGATCCTGCCGGGCGCTTCGCAGGTCCTATGTCGGGCAGGCGGGCGAGCTGGGGCTCGGCTCCCCCCCCCAAAGGGTCCACAAAGGGTAGTGGTCGGGTGTGGAAACGTCCCCAAGCGGCGGGATAGGGATAAAATCCCGCTAACCCATTAAAATAATTGAAAAAAACTCTTGACAACCATCAAGTACGTGCCTATAGTCCGTGGACAAAAGTGGTAGAAAGTAGTGATTAGTAGTCGTAAGTGGTATGCAGGAGCAAGATTTAGAACGGAATCCCAGAAAGTTGAGTTCGTCGAGTGCTACGGGGGAATTACCCAGCGACGGTGGACGGCAAGGGGCGGCTGAAGATTCCGACCGCTTTCAAAACCTATATTGATGAGACCTTCGGCCCCGACTTCTACATCACTAGCCTCGATGGACAATCGGTGCGCGTTTACCCCTTCAACGTATGGCGTGGCATTGAGGAGAAGTTGGCGGCGCTGCCGTCCATGAACAAGGCCAAGAAGAAATTCCTCGACCGCACCAACTACTGGGGGCAGATGGCCAAGATGGACGGGCAGGGGAGGGTTCTGATTCCTTCCACGCTGCGCGAGTCGGCGGCGATGCGCGGGGAAGTGGCGGTGCTCGGCTATCTCGACCGCCTGGACGTCTGGAACCAGGACCGCTATCGCGAGTATCTCGAGCACGAGGCGTTCACCGACGAGGATATGCAGGGGCTGAGCGACTTGGGGATTTAGGGACTGGGGAAAGGCGATTTGGGATTGGGGATTTCGGATTGGGGCAGTGAATTCAGGATTGGGTTTGGAAGACGGTGAGAGATGACGAAGACTTCGGACAACCCGAAACCCGAATCCAGAACCCGGAATCCCGGGCTTCCGAGTCCGAGGTCCGTGAAAGACACGTTCCGGTATTACTTCGGGAAACTCTGGAATTTCTGGATGTACGACCCGATGGCTTCTATATCGACGCGACGCTCGGTGCAGGAGGGCATTCCGACGGAATCCTCCACGCACTCCGGCAGGGCCGGGGAAGGCTCCTGGGGATCGACTGCGACCCCACAGCCCTGGCCCTCGCGCGCGAGCGCTTGCGATCTTTCGGGGAGAGGCTGATCGCGATGCATGGCAACTTCGCGGAGATCGATGCGCTGCACGTGGCGAGCGGCTTGCCGCCCGCGGATGGCGTAATGGCCGATCTCGGCTTGAGCTCGATGCAGCTTAAGGATGCCTCTCGAGGATTCAGTTTCAGTTTGCCAGGCCCGCTCGATATGCGCATGGACCCGCAGAGCGAAACGACGGCAGAAGCGATTGTGAATTACGGTTCTGAGCGTGACCTGGCTGATCTTATTTACGGTCTTGGGGAAGAGCGCCACTCGCGCCGCATAGCGCGAGCCCTTATGAAGGCCCGTCCGATTCGTACAACCACCGAACTGGCGCAGGTGGTGACGCGAGCTATCCCCTCCCGGTCGGGCCTTCACCATCTTCATCCGGCGACGCGCACGTTTATGGCGCTGCGCCTCGCCGTGAATCGCGAACTCGAGAACCTCAATGCCTTTCTGGGTAAGGTGTTGAGCGTTCTCGCTCCTGGGGGCCGGTTGGTCGTCCTGAGCTTTCATTCGCTGGAAGACCGGCCGGTGAAGCAGGCGTTTCAATCCTGGCAGCGGGCAGGCCGCGCCCGGATATTGACCAAGAAAGTCGTCCGCCCGACCGAGGCGGAAATCTCATTGAACCCGCGGTCGCGCAGCGCCAAGCTGCGGGCCGCAGAAAAAAACCGGGACTAGGGTTTCGGGATTCGGGGTTCGGGAAAGACCATTCTGGACCCCGAGCATGACCGCGAATCCCGAAATCCGAAATCCGAACCCCGAAACATGGCCACAGCAGCCGTAGCACTTCCCAGACTGAAACGGACCCGAAAGCTCAGCGCGGAACGCGTGGGCGGTCGGGCGTCATTGCCGGACGTGTATTACCTGAAACCCATTGACAACTCCCGCTTGCGGCGGGAAGTGGACGGGGAGACGCGCCGTGAATGTTTCTGTCTGCTCGGATTGGGCGTACTGGTTTTTCTTTTTGTGCTCGTTGTCGCTTGGCAGAGTTTCGTCTTTGTGCGGGTCGGTTATCAGCTTGAAGGGGTCCGCGCGCAGCAGGCAGCGCTGGAAGAATGGAACCGCCAGCTGGCGCTCGAACGCGCCTCGTTGGCGGATCCACAGCGCATCGACACCCTGGCGCGGCGGGACCTCGGTCTCTCCCTCCCGCAGCCGCAACAGGTAATCCGGCTGGAAGGTGCGGCGCCGGCTGCCGAGGCGAGCAGCGCGGAGTTCGCTCGCAACCTTCCGGCCAGCAACGATCTTCCTCGTGAGCCGTAGATGCTCTCACGCCCGACCCCAACGCGGCCTGCCGCGAGCGTCCCAAGAGTGACGCTGACGCGAGGGCTCGTGCTGGGTGGAATCCTGGCCGCTTGGATGCTCGTCCTCGCCGGCCGCCTCTACCACCTGCAAATCATTCAATACGTCGACCTGGCGGCGCGCGGGGAGCGCCAGCAGCAGCGCACGATTGAAGTCGCTCCCAAGCGCGGTACGATCTACGACCGACAATTACAGCCTCTGGCCATGAGCCTGGCGGTCGATTCCATCTTTGCTGTTCCGAGCGAGATTCCCAATCCAGAGATGGCGGCCGGACTGCTCGCTTCCACCCTGGGTGTCGAGAAGGGCGATCTGGTCGGGCGTTTCCAGACCTTCAAGTCGTTTTGCTGGGTGAAGCGCAAGGTTTCCAACGAGGAAGCGGCACGCACTCGCGACCTGAACCTGAAAGGGGTCTATTTCCAGAAAGAGATGAAGCGGTTCTACCCCAAGGGTGACCTCGCCGCCCAGGTGATGGGCTACGTGGGGCTCGACGACAACGGGTTGGGCGGGCTCGAATACCGCTTCAATGACGACATCAAGGGGACCCCCGGACGAGTCCTGGTGGCGGCGGATGCGCGGCGCCAGTCGTTCGCCTCCACGGCGCGCGAAGGGCGCCCGGGCAAGAGCGTGGTGCTCACCCTCGACCAGAACATCCAGTACATCGCCGAGAAAGCCCTGAGCGAGGCGGCGGCGAAATGGCAGATGGGTAGCGGCACGGTCGTAGTTCAGAGCCCCCAGACGGGCGAAATCCTGGCCATGGCGAGCTACCCCTACTTCAACCCCAACGAGTTCGGCAAGAGCGACCCCGAGGCGCGCATCAACCGCGCCGTGTCCTGGGTGTTCGAGCCGGGCTCGACCTTCAAGCTCGTCACCGTGGCCGCGGCGCTGGAAGAGAATCTTACCCGGCCCGACGAAGTCATCAACTGTCAGTACGGCAGCATCACCCTGTTCGGGCACACGATTCACGACCACGAGCCGCTCGGCGATTTGACGGTCCGCCAGGTCATGGCGAAGTCGAGTGATGTAGGCGCGATCAAGCTTGGCCTGCGCCTGGGGCAGGACCGCCTGTACCGCTACGTCAAAGCTTTCGGCTTTGGCGAGGAAGCGGGCATTGATCTGCCCGGCGAAGAACGCGGTCTGCTGCGTTCGCCGTCGCACTGGTCAGGCATCTCGATTGGCGAGATTTCCATGGGCCAGGAGATCGGCGTGACCGCCTTACAGATCACCTCGGCCTATTCGGCGATTGCTAACGGCGGCATCCTCTACCCGCCGCGCGTGGTGCGGGAGGTCGTTCAGGGGGAGCGTCAGGGAGAGATCGTGGCGGGTTCCGGGCGGCGGGTGGTAAGCGCGCGCACGGCGGCGCAAATGCGCGAGATCCTCGCTGACGTCGTCGAAAACGGCACGGGCACGCTGGCCCAGCCGGCCGGGTACACGGCGGCGGGGAAGACCGGCACGGGGCAAAAGATTGACTCATCCGGTTCATATTCCAAGACGCATTACGTTGCTTCTTTTGTCGGGTTTGCTCCTGTTAAGAATCCGGCGGTGACCATTCTGGTGGTCATCGACTCACCGGTAGGAGCGATCTACGGGCGTGAGGTGGCGGCTCCGGTGTTCAGATCCATCGCAGAGCAGACTCTGGGTTATCTAAATGTGCCGCACGACAACCCTTCCCCATTGCCGCAGGTTGCTTCGTCCGCACCTGCTGGGTCTCCGCGCCAGACACGCGGGGATCGGGCGGGATTCCCTTCCTTAAGGTCTGGATTCACCGGGGAAGCCACCTCACCCGTTCGACCGGTTTCCTATGCCTCGGCCGCACTGCCATCTCCCGTGTCCGAAGCCACCATGACGCTGGATGACGGCCCGATGGTCGTCGTGCCGGACTTGGCCGGCAAGACGCTTCGCCAGGTGGCCGAAGAGTGCCAGGAACTTGGGCTGGACCTCCATATTCGGGGTTCCGGCCTCGCCGAGGATCAGATGCCGCCGGCACGGGCGCAAGTGCCCGCCGGCTCAAAAGTGTGGGTGCGGTTCGCGCGCTAAGCGCCCGGCTGCGCCGTTATTCGTGATCCGTTGTCCGACGCACAAACAACTCGGACACCGTTGAACGACCGAAGTCAGTCGCGTAGGACGACGGATCACGGATAACGGAAGAGGCCGTAGCGGTATAATGCGAGTGTACGATGAAGTTGGGGGAACTCCTTCGAGGAGTGCCGACGCTCGATTGCGGCGCCAGTCCTGCCCTCGAAATAACGTCGCTTGCCTATGATTCCCGCCGCGTGGAGCGGGGGACCCTCTTTTTTGCCATCCAGGGTGAGAAGGCCGACGGCCACCAGTTCGTCGGCGCAGCGCTGGATCGCGGCGCCGTTGCCATCGTCAGTGAGCGCCCGGCGCCGCCCGACCTCGCCTCGCACTGGATCCGTGTGGCGAAGATTCGTCGCGCGCTTTCCGATGCGGCACGGACCTTTCTCGGGAATCCCGATTCCAGGCTGCGGCTGGTCGGCATCACCGGAACCAATGGCAAGACGACGACGGCCTTCCTGATGGAAAGCGTCTTCCGCGCGGCAGGCATTTCGGCCGGGCTTTTCGGCACCATCGAATACCGCTGGGGCGGTCACACCCTCACCGCTGGCAATACCACGCCGGAGTCGCTCGACCTCCTGACCTATTTTGGGGAGCTCGCAAGAAGCGGCGGCCAAGCCGCCGTGCTGGAGGCTTCCTCTCACGCCCTCGCCCAGGAACGCCTCTGGGGTTTCCCGTTCCAGGCGGCGGTCTTCACCAACCTCACGCGCGATCATCTGGACTACCATCACGACTTCGACAACTACTTCGCGGCCAAACGGAGGTTGTTTGAGGGCCTGGGGACTCCCCCGCCGGAGCTGGCGGTGATCAACGTGAGCGATCCGTGGGGCGAGAAGCTGCTCGAAGTCCCCAACCGGCGGCGGATCACCTACGGCTTTAACGGCAACGCGCAGGTGAAGCCCACGCAATTCGAACAGAGTCCCAGCGGCCTTCGGACGACCCTCGCCACCCCCGAGGGAAAAGTGGAGGTCGAATCACCGCTCATCGGGCGGGCCAATCTCGCCAATATCCTGGCGGCGGTTGCCACTTCGCTCGGCCTGGGAATTGCCGCCGACCAGGTTCGAGCCGGAATTGCCCAGCTCAAGGCGGTGCCGGGCCGGTTTGAGCGGATCGACGAAGGCCAGCCCTTTCTGGTCGTCGTGGATTACGCTCACACGGATGACGCCCTGCAGAATGTTTTGAAAACCGCACGCGAGCTCGCCCACGACCGGCTGATCGTCCTCTTCGGCTGTGGTGGCGACCGCGACCGCACCAAACGACCGCTCATGGGCGAGGCGGCCGGAAAGCTTGCTGACTTCGTCGTGCTGACCTCCGACAATCCTCGCAGCGAGGACCCCGTCGCCATCATGAACGATGCCTTGGTGGGCCTGCAGCGAACCGGCCGGCCGTACCTTGCCGAAGTGGACCGCGAGGCGGCCATCCGCAGGGCCCTCTCCGAGGCGCGTGAGGGCGACGTCGTCGTTCTGGCGGGAAAAGGGCACGAAACCTACCAGATTCTGAAGGACCAGACGGTCCCGTTCGATGACCGCGAAGCGGCACGCAAGGTATTGCGCGAACTGGGGTACAAAACCCCGAGGAATGGCAGAAAGTCGAACGGACGGTGAGGCGGCCCGCTAGCAGGCCGGAGCAAAGGCTCGTGCGGCGAAAGTCATGAAGCTGACCATGGGTGAGATCGCGGCGATGCTGGAAACCTCCAGCCCGTCACCGGAGCGCACGGCGCTCGGCTATTCGATCGATTCGCGCACGCTCGTTGCTGGCCAGCTTTTCTTTGCGATTCGCGGACCGCGCTTTGACGGACACAGCTTCGTGGCGGAGGTCATCGCACGCGGCGCGGCCGGTGCGGTCGTGGAGCAATCGTTCTGGGGAGCGGCCTCCGGGGCGCTGCGAGCGTCGCTTTTGGCGGTCTCCGACACCACGGCGGCGCTGCAGCGCCTGGCGCACTCCGTGCGGGTAAAATGGGGTAAGACGGTGGTTGCAATCACCGGCAGCACGGGAAAATCGACCACCAAGGAGATGGCCGCGGCGATTCTCGCTCGGCGCCTCCGCGTCCTCAAGTCGCAGGGAAATCTGAACAATCACTACGGTCTACCGCTCACCTTGCTGGGGCTCGAGCCCGCGCATGAAGCCGTCGTGGCTGAACTCGCCATGTCCGCCGCGGGAGAGATCGCCTTGCTCGCGCGTATCGCCGAGCCGCAGGTCGGCGTCGTTACCAACGTGGCCCCCGTGCATTTGCAGTTCTTTGATTCGGTTGATGCCATCGCGAGGGCCAAGAAGGAACTGATCGACCACCTCCCAGCCGGGGCGACGGCCGTCCTGAACCATGATGACTGGAGGGTCAGGGACTTTGCCCAGGGGTTTTCGGGGCGCGCGCTGACCTTCGGCTTCGAGCCGGGAGCGGATTTCCGTGCCGTCGAATGCCGGCTGGACGGCTCGCGGGGCTCCGTCTTCCGGGTCGAGGGCCCGGCGCTCGCCGGAGAGTATCGCCTGCCCCTACCGGGCCGGCACGACGTTCAGAATGCCCTGGCGGCCCTCGCCGCAGCCAGTGTCTTTGAAGTCTCAGCGACGGAGGCGCAGCAGGCGCTGGCAACTCTTCCGCCCCTGGCGCAGCGCAGCGAAATTCTTACACTCTCCAACGGCGCGGTCCTCATCAATGATTGCTACAACTCCAACCCGCTGGCCATGGAGAAAATGCTGGAAACACTGGCAAATTGGCCCGATGCCCGACGCCGCCTCGTTGTGGCAGGTGAGATGCTGGAACTTGGAGCTACATCACCCGATTTACATCGGGCCGTCGGGAGAAAGTGCCAGGAGGCGGGGGTGGACTGGCTGATGGCCGTGCAAGGCGACGCGCAGTTTATGGCCGAAGGCGCGCAACAGGCCGGATTGCCGCCGGAGCGGGCCCGGTTCTTTGCCACTCTTGAGGAAGCCGCGGAGTGCTGCCGCACGCTCCTCCAACCGGGCGATGTCGTATTGGTGAAAGGCTCGCGCGGCGTTCATCTGGAAAGGGCCGTGGAGCTTCTCCAGGCGGCCTTCCCGGGCACGGTGGGGCGTGGCGCGAGCGAACCATCGGACTGAGAAAGGGTTATGTTCTATCTCCTCTACCAGGCGTTTCACGAACACTTCCGGATCCTGAATCTTTTCCGGTACATCACTTTTCGCACCGCCTATGCCAGTCTGACGGCGCTGTTTCTGGCGCTGGTGCTCGGGCCGTGGCTCATCCGCAAGCTGCGAGAGTTTCAGATTGGCCAGTTCATCCGGGAGGACGGCCCGCAGTCTCACCACACCAAAGCCGGCACGCCCACCATGGGCGGCGTGCTGATCGTGCTCTGTATTGTTCTCCCCACGCTGCTCTGGGCGGATCTTCGCAACCTTTTCGTTTGGTTGGTCATCGCCGTCACCCTGGCCTTCGCGGGCATCGGCTTCTGGGATGATTTTCAAAAGGTGCGCCACCGGAATAACCTGGGTCTGACCGCGCGCAGCAAGTTCCTTCTCCAGATTCTGGTGAGCTTTATCTTCGGCGTCGTTCTGGTCTTCCTTTCCGCCCACAGCCTCTATTCCACGAATCTTACTTTTCCTTTCTTCAAGCACGTCCGGCCGTCGTTCCTCATCACCGCGTTCCTCGACAACGTCTGGACGTATCCGCTGGCGTTTCTGCCGTTCCTGATCTTTGTGATTATCGTTCTGGTGGGATCCTCCAATGCCGTCAACCTGACGGACGGCCTGGACGGCCTGGCGATCGGCTGCGTGATTATCTGCGCCTCGGCGCTCACCGTGCTGACTTACGTGGCCGGACACGCTACGCTGGCGGAATACCTCGACCTCGAGCACTTGCCGCGAGTCGCTGAGCTGACTATCTTCTGCGGCGCGATGGTCGGGGCGAGCCTCGGCTTTCTCTGGTACAACGCCTATCCCGCCGAGATCTTCATGGGCGACGTGGGATCACTCGCCCTGGGCGGTGCCATCGCCACCGTGTCCGTGCTCATCAAGCAGGAGCTTCTCCTGCCCTTCATCGGCGGCATCTTCGTGGTCGAGGCGCTTTCGGTCATCGTGCAGGTGGGCTCCTACAAGATCCGCCGGAAACGCATCTTCAAGATGGCGCCGCTGCACCACCATTTCGAGCTTTCGGGGTGGAAGGAATCGAAGATCATCACGCGCTTCTGGATTGCAGCGCTGGTCTTTGCGCTGTTTGCGCTGACCACGCTGAAATTAAGGTAATGGAAGATTGATGATTGAGGATCGACGACAGGGCATGGACTGGGAAGGGCCTGGCGGCATTGCCGCCCCTGCGGCTCGGTTGGCCTTCACGACCGACAATCATCATTCAGCAATTGACTCCGATTATTTCTGCGCATAAAATACGCACTAACGAACGATGGCGAGGCCGAAATCATTCCGTAATCCCACACGCGTCAGCCTGACGCTGAACCGCGAAACGCTCCTCGTCGCCCGGCGCCTGGCGCGCGAGGTGCGGCGCTCGCTTTCCGAGGTCGTCTCGGAAATCCTCGACGGCTACTTCCACCGCAATGGCCAGGGCAACAGCAACGGGCGGGCGAGGAGGCGGGCATGATCGAGGTGCGGGGCAAACGCGTCCTGATCGTCGGCCTGGCGCGCACCGGCATCGCGGCGGCCAAGGTTCTGGCGCGGCAGGGTGCGGCGGTGACGGTGAGCGACGCGCGGCCGCCCTGGGAGCTGCGCGCCGACATGCGCGAACTGCTGGTCCACAAGATCGGCGTGGAAATGGGGCTGCACCGGGAAGAAACCTTTCTGAACCAGGACCTCATTATCGTCAGTCCGGGGGTGGTGCCCGATCTGTCGCAGCTCGAGGCGGCGCGGCAGCGGCAGATTCCCGTCGTCTCCGAGGTCGAGGCGGCGAGCTGGTTCCTGGAGTCGCCACTCATCGGCATCACCGGCTCCAACGGCAAAACGACGACCACGTCGCTACTGGGAGAGATCCTGGAGGCCTCGGCTCTTCCCGCTTTCGTGGGCGGAAACATTGGTGTGCCGCTCATCTCGGCGGTGAGCGAAGTCACCAAGGACACTCTCGTGGTCACCGAGCTGAGCAGTTTTCAATTGGAGGGAACCCAGACCTTCCGCCCGCACGTCGCCGTGCTGCTCAATATCACGCCCAACCATCTCGACCGGCACCCCACGCTGGAAGCCTATGTCCGGGCCAAGGCGCGAATCTTCTCCAATCAGACTTCTGACGATTTTGCCATCTTGAATGCCGACGATCCGGCGGTCATGAGCCTCGCGCCGTCGCTGGCCGCCCAGAAAATCTTCTTCAGCCGCCGTCGCGAACTGCCCGATGGCGTGTTCGCCGAGGATGGCCACATCGTCTATCGCACCGGGAATCTCGAGCGGGTGCTCCTGACGACCCGCGAGATTCAATTGCGCGGTGAGTTCAACGTAGAGAACGTGATGGCGGCCTCGGCCGCCGCCTGCGTTTTGGGCGCGGATTTTGAGGCGATTCGCCGCGGCGTGAGCGCCTTCCGCGGAGTCGAGCACCGGCTGGAGTTTGTTCGCGAGCTGCGCGGCGTGCATTTCTATAACGATTCCAAGGCGACCAGCGTGGATGCCGCCGCCAAGGCGCTTTCGGCCTTCACGCGCGGCGTCCATCTGATCCTGGGCGGGAAGGACAAGGGCGCGCCCTATGCACCCATCCGCCATTTACTGGAAGGGCGCGTGCGCGAGGTCTATCTGATCGGTGCGGCGGCAGAGCGCATCGAAAAGCAACTGAGCGGCGCGGTGGGAATCAGCCATTCCGGCGACCTCGAGACTGCCGTGCACGACGCCTTCGCGCGCGCCGCGCCGGGCGACGTCGTGCTGCTTTCGCCCGCCTGCGCCAGCTTCGATCAGTTCCAGGACTATGAGCACCGCGGCCGGGTGTTTAAGGAAATCGTGGCCCGGTTGACGGAGGAGCCTGGCGAGCCGGGGTTCGGGGTCCGGGGTTCGGGGTTCAACGCACGGGAGTCGCAAGTTGGGGAGCGTGAATTGAATTTCGAAACGCGGTCCGCGGAGACCGTCGAAGCGCCACCGCCAGTGCAAGCGCCCGAAAGGGAGGCCTCAGTGCTCGCGCCCCAGGCGGAGGTACCGGAAATTCTATCGATTGGCGATCAGGTTCTGGGAGAATCTCGCGAAACCCGAACCCCGATTCCCGAGCCCGAAGTTCCGACTCCCAAGACTCCAGCCTCGAACGTCGAGCCCCCAACCGCTGTCCCAGACCGAATCTACTTCTACGAGGTGGCCTCGGCAGAGGTGGAATACCCGGAGCCGGAAATTCTGGTCGATCACGGCGCGAGCGATGCCGTGGCCGCCAACGTCGAGCCACTACCGCAGGCGCAACCCCTGGTCGACGAGGCGCTGCCGTTCGAAGTGCGGCCGAAGTCCAAGCCGGGACGTGGGGCATCGAAACAGCGCGAGGGATCGACGAAAGCAGTGCAGGCAAGCCCGATGAAGTCGCAGACGAAGTTGCCGGGGATTTAGGTTCGCATGGCCAGAAGGCTCGAATCCGACCGCATCCTGTTTGGCGCCGTCGTCACCTTGGTGCTTTTTGGCGCGCTAATGGTTTTCAGCGCGTCGGCGGTGCTCGCCCAGGAGCGTTTCGGCAGCAGCTACTACTTTCTGATTCGCCAGTTGATTTGGGCCGGCGTGGGGCTGGCGGTGATGGTGGGTGCGATGAACCTCGATTATCACCGCCTCGCCAATCCCCTGGTCGTTTTTCCGGCGCTGGGATTGCAGTTTCTGTTGCTTGTAGTGGTGCTTTTTGCCGACCGCAGCCACAACGCGCACCGCTGGCTGCATCTTGGCCCCGCCAGCTTCCAGCCCTCGGAACTCGCCAAGCTGGTGATGGCGCTCTTCCTGGCGTACTTCCTTTCGCTGCGCAAGGGGGTAGTGAATGACGTGCCCCACACGCTGCTCCCCATTGGACTGGTCTCCGCCCTGTGCGTCTCGCTGGTGGTCAAGGAGCCGGATCTGGGGACCTCTGTGGCGCTCCTGCTGATGGTGGCGGCGGTACTCTTCGCCGCGGGGTTGCGGGTGATCTACTTTGCCTACGGGGCGCTGGCGGCGCTGCCGCTGCTCTACGTCCTGGTTTTCCACGTCGGTTATCGCTACCGGCGCGTGCTGGCTTTTCTCGATCCCTATTCCGATCCGCTCGGCAAAGGGTTTCAGATCATTCAGTCCTTCATTGCCGTGGGTTCGGGCGGCATCGACGGTGTGGGGCTGATGGACGGGAAGCAGAAACTCTTCTATCTTCCCGAGCCGCACACCGATTTCATCTTCGCGGTGATCGGCGAGGAGTTGGGATTTATCGGCGCGCTCTTCGTTCTCGGGCTCTTCGGCGTGATTCTCTGGCGAGGTTTGCGCGCCGCGACGCGATGCACCGACGAATTTGGGCGGCTGCTGGCCATCGGCCTCACGGTACTGGTCGTCGGCCAGGCGCTGGTCAATATCAGCGTGGTTCTGGGCTTGATGCCCACCAAGGGCATTCCGCTGCCGTTCGTCAGTTACGGTGGCTCGTCGCTGGTGGTCAGCCTCGCCGCGGTGGGCGTGCTGCTCAACATTTCGCAGCGCTCGAGCTGACGGTGTGCCGCCGACTTGTGGGGCGGGCGTCGCGCCCGTGTGAGGGCTCGGCCAGGATGGCCGCGGCACGTTCGAGTCAATGAACCCAGCGCCGATTGAGGCTGCACCACCGATGGAACGGGATGAGCAAGCGCCACCGGCTGCGCCGGTCCGGAAGTTCCGGGTGCTGATGGTGGCGGGCGGCACGGGCGGCCACATCTTCCCCGCGCTGGCGGTGGCGGAGGAGTTGCGCCGCCGGGCGCAAGCGCGCGGCGAGAGCAAATCCGCCTGCGAAATTCTATTTTTGGGCACGGGCCGGGGACTGGAAGATCGGATCATTCCGGCGGCGGGGTTTGCCTTGTGCAAGATCGCTGCCGCGGGCTTGAAGGGAATCGGCGGCTGGCGGCGCGTGCGCAATCTGTTGGTGCTGCCCCGCAGCACCTACGAGACGGCCTGGCTGCTGCGCGAGTTTCGGCCGGACGTGGTGGTTGGGCTGGGCGGCTATCTGGCCGGGCCGGCGATGCTGCTGGCGGCACTGCGAGATATTCCTACCCTGCTCATCGAACCCAACGCCGTGCCGGGATTCACCAATCGCGTTCTCGCGCCGATGGTGCGCGTGGCGGCGGTGGGATTCGAGGAGACAGCGGAACTTTACGGGGTGAAGGCGCGCGTCACAGGCCACCCGGTGCGCCGGGCCTTCGCGTCGCTTACCCCCAAGGCGCATGCCGCGCCGTTTACGGTATTAGTTCTCGGCGGTAGTCAGGGCTCGAAAGCTCTCAACGAATGCGTCCTGGCGAGCCTCGACCTGCTCGCTGGCGCGTCCGCTTGCCCGAGATTCATCCACCAGACCGGTGAACGCGACTATAATGCTGTGCGGGAAGCGTATCAGGCGCGAGGGCTGGCAGCCGAGGTCTTTGCCTTTATCGAGGACGTTCCGGGGGCGTTCGAGCGCGCTGACCTGGTGATCTCGCGGGCCGGCGCAACAACCGTGGCGGAGCTTGCGGCGGCAGGGAAGGCGGCGCTGCTCGTCCCATTTCCAGCGGCCACGGACCAGCATCAACTGGCGAATGCGCGCGCCCTGGAGCGCGCCGGCGCGGCACGCGTCATCGAGCAGAAGAATTTGACGCCGCAGAGACTGGTTTCGGAAATTGGTTCCCTGCTCGCGGCTCCCGGGCAGCTCGTGCAGATGGAGAGTGCCGCAAGAACCCTCTCGCGGCCTGATGCCGCGGCTCAAATCGCTGAACTTGTGGAGGGTTTGGCGGGTCGAGCGAAATAGCGAATGGCGAGTGGTGAGTACTGAAACGCGAATGGCAAATCGCAAGTTGTGAATAGTGAATAGTGAATTGTGAATGAAGGACGGACTGCGGGCGTTCTTATTCTGACTCCTGACTCCTGATTTCTTATGCTGGGCAAGATTCGCAAAATTCATTTCGTGGGCATCGGCGGCATCGGGATGAGCGGCATCGCGGAGGTGCTGCTCAATCTCGGCTACACCGTTTCGGGTTCCGACCTGAAGCACACTCCGGTCACCGAGAGGCTTGCCGGGCTGGGGGCGCGGATTGCGGAGGGCCACGCGGCGGCGAACCTGCGCGACGCGGAAGTCGTGGTGACCTCGACGGCGGTGGCGCCGACGAATCCCGAGGTCATCGAGGCGAAGCGGCTGCAAATTCCCGTCATCCCGCGCGCCGAGATGCTCGCCGAGCTGATGCGCCTGAAATTCAACGTGGCGGTGGCGGGCGCGCACGGCAAGACCACGGTGACCTCGATGATTGCCGTGATGCTTGCGGACGCGGGGCGCGACCCCACGGCGGTGATTGGTGGCCGGCTTGACGTTTTCGGTTCTAACGCGCGGCTGGGCAAGGGCGACCTGATGGTCGTCGAAGCTGATGAGAGCGACCGCTCGTTTCTGCTACTTCTTCCCTCGATCGCGGTGGTGACCAACATCGATCGCGAACACCTCGACCACTACCAAGATCTCGATGACATCCTCGCCGCCTTTCTCGCCTTTGCCAACAAGGTGCCGTTTTACGGCGCGGTGATCGGTTGCAGCGACGCGCCCTGGGGCGAGCGCTTCCGCAGCCTGATGCCCAGGATTCGCCGGCGCGTGACCACCTACGGTTTGGATGGCGGCGCGGACGTGGCGGGCGAATTCGTCGAGCTCAACCCCGGCGGCTCAGCCTTCGACGTAACCGCGCGCGGAAAAAAGCTCGGGCGGTTCGCCCTGAACGTTCCCGGCCGCCACAACGTGCAGAACGCCCTGGCGACGATCGCCGTGGGCCTGGAGCTCGACCTCAGCGCGGAGCAGATTTGTGCCGGCCTCGCGCGCTTTCGTGGCGTGGACCGGCGCTTCCAGATCAAGGCCGAGCGGAACGGCATCACGGTGGTGGACGATTACGGCCACCATCCGGCGGAAATACGCACCGTGGTGGAGGCGGCGCGCCTGCGCGGGGCGCCGCGCATCTGGGCGATTTTCCAGCCGCATCGCTACACGCGCACCAAGTTTTTGATGGACGACTTCGCCTCCTGCTTTGCAGGCTGCGAACGCGTGTACGTGCTGGACATCTATCCGGCGAGCGAGCCGCCCATTCCGGGAATTACCTCCCAGCGCCTCGTCGAGCGCATGCGCGAACTGGGCCTCGCGAGCGCGCGTTACGCGCCGTCGGACAAGGCGGTGATTCAGGAAGTCCTGGCCGAGGCGCGGCCGGGCGACATCATTCTGACGGTCGGCGCGGGGAGCGTCTGGAAAATCGGCGAGGCGCTGGGCGAGGCGCTGCGCACCGCCGCCGCGCAGCCCGTGTAGCGGCGTTAGGTAGGGGAGCGCACCGCGCTCCCGTGGGTGCCCGCAGGGCTCTCCGGCGCGCCGGTCATAGACCGGCGCTACAACATTGGCAAGGCAAATGTCGGCACTGGCAAACCAACCCGGAATCGCTGAGCAGGTGGCGGCGCTGGGGGGCCAATGGCTTCCCGCCGAGCCGTTGCGCGCGCACACGTCACTCGGCGTCGGTGGTCCGGCGGATGTGATTCGCCTGCGCGACCATCGGCGGCTCGCCGAGCTGATGGACTATCTGCGGAAGCGCGGGGTTCGCTGGCGGTTGCTGGGCGGGGGGACGAACCTGCTGGTGGTTGACGAAGGGATTGAGGACGTTGTCATTCAACTTCTCCGCGAACCGGAGGGGATGAAGTTCGATGGCTCGCGCGTGGAAGTCTCCACGGCGGCGAGCCTGGGCTCGACCGTGACCGAATGCGCCAAGCGCAACCTGGGCGGCATGGAAGGCCTGATCGGCGTGCCGGGCACGGTGGGTGGAGCGCTCCACATGAACGCCGGCGCCTACGGAACGCAGATTGGCGACGTGGTGCGCGCCGTAACCATCTTTCGTGGCGCGTCGGGGAAGCTGGAGGTGATGCGCACCGAGGAGGTTCGCTTTGAATATCGCGGCTCGAGTTTCGCGCCCGATGATATTCTGCTCTCGGTCACGCTGGAGCTGCCCGAGAAACCGTACACGGAAATCCTCGAGCGCATCAAGCTATGCAACCAGAAGCGGCGCGCCTCCCAGCCCATCAACGAGAAGAGCGCCGGGTGTATCTTCAAGAACCCGCCGGGGCTCTCGACCGGCAAGATGATCGACGAGTTGGGACTCAAGGGCACGCAAGTCGGCGGGGCGGTGATCTCCGAGCGGCACGCCAATTTCATCGTCAACCGCCACGGGGCTACCGCCGCGCACATTTTCAAATTGATGGACCTGATCCGCGAGCGCGTGCACCGGGCCTATGGCGTCGCGCTCGAAGAGGAAGTGATTGTGTGGAAGAACTAGTTGGCAGTCGGCAGTTAGCAGTCGGCAGTGAAGGATAAAGACGAGGATGCCCTCGGCTGCCAACTGCCGTCCGCTGGCTGCCAACTGCCAACTGCTGACTGTTGACTGGGTCGTGAGCCATGGCCGTAGAAGAAATGGATGACCTCCCGCTGGAAGACGAAAGCGCGACGGAGGAGGAATCCCCTTTTCGGAGGCGGCCCAGGGCCGTGCCTGTGCGGCGCGGTAAGGCGGGGCGCCTGAGGCGGTTTCTGCGCTGGGCGATCTGGGGGCTGGTGATTCTGCCTCCGGTGGGTTACGGCAGTTACCGGCTGGCGATGTTCGGGCTCACCTCGCCGCGCTTCCTGCTGACCTCGGCGGAGGACGTCGCGCTGACCGGCAATCAATACGTGAGCCGTGACGAGGTCTTGAACGCCCTGGGCTTCCCGCCGGCGGGCAAGCTGGCGTACGGAATCAACATCTTCAAGTTTCCTCTGGAAGAGAAGCGGAAGCAGATCGAGGGAATTGCCTGGGTGCGCTCGGCCACTCTGGCGCGCGCCTATCCCAACCGGCTGGCGGTGCATCTGGTGGAACGGACGCCCGTAGCCTTTGTGAATCTGGAAGGCCGTCTGGGGCTGGTGGATGGCGAAGGCGTGCTGCTGGAAAAGCCGGAGCGCGCGTCGTTCAATTTTCCCGTGCTGACCGGGCTTGAGAAGTTGAGCGGGCCGCCGGAGCGTGCGGCGCGGCTCAGCCTCTACGACGTTTTTCTGAAGGAAGTGGCGCAGGAGGCGGCTTCCTCGGGCTGGGTCATTTCGGAAGTTGACTTGGCGGACGCCGACGATTTGAAAGCCATCGTCGCCGAGGGGCGGGAAACGATTCAGCTCCATTTCGGCCGCGAGAGCTTCGCCGGGCGCTTCCGCAATTTTCTGACCCTGCTGCCGGAATTGCACAAGTCGGCCAGCCGCGTGGACGCGATCGATTTGCGGTACGGCAATCAGATTGTGGTGAGCCCGCAGGCGGCGACGCCGCGGAGCCAAGAGGCGGCGGCTCCTGCGGCGCCCCCGCCGGGAACGCGGGAGAATTGAGGAAGGAACGCGTGGCTTAACGCGCGCGTGGGAAACCAGAAGGCATTGGCGCAAAAAGACCGTTACATTTTCGGGCTGGACCTGGGGACCTCAAAGACCTGTGCGCT